>NZ_FNNO01000004.1:0-251466 GCF_900106985.1 Hydrobacter penzbergensis
CTGCCCTGTATCAGCGCGTGCAGGGTGTCAGCCGTCTTGTGGCTGATGGCAATAATCAGTAAAAAAATACGGTTCCTTTCTTCTCCTACAATACCCGCTTTACCGAGCAGTTCGTTCAATCGCTTGATCAGTTTGGGTTTACTGGCAAACTGCTGTAAGGCTTCTCTTTCCTTGGCCGTTAATACCGGCAGTGCCTGCTCGGGCGGCCTTGCTTGTTGCAGCTGCTTTTCTATCAGTTGCTCCAATAAATCTGTCAGCCGGTAAAGGTCGGCCTGCAGTGTAGCTGCTGGCAGCGATAGTTTTTCGCCTGCCTCTTTGCACAGTTTCTCTACCTGCTTGTCCTCGTACAGATCAATGCGGTTCCTGGCCTTTTGTGTACTGGCTTTGTCTTCTATCACCAGCATGATCTTCATATTGTCTGTGGTCTTCGGTAGTCCACCCTGTATGTAATAGTTTACTGTATCCCTTTCGTAGCGCAGCTTGTAAGGGTTCGTGCTGTCCAGTTCTCCGGTAGTTATAGGGGGTGGTGTTTTTGTTGGTTGCTTGGGCGCGCCGCGTTCTATAAACAACTTTGCTTTTTCTTGTTGCTCACCGGCATTGTTATTTTCTTTTTCAATTGAAAAAGAAAAATCCGCTGTTCGCTGCTCCAGTAAATCAATAAAGACATCCATGTTATCATGTGCCTGTGCCATACTGTTGATGTCTTCACCTTGCGGCATCTTTACACAACTGATACGCGCTTTCGTATATAAGGATTGTAATGCAATGGCATGTTTGCTGGTAGCTTCCGCACCTGGCTGATCAGCATTGAGCCAAAAAATAATCTCTTCTAATTGGGTTAAAGATTGGATCGCTGCCTGGTGTTCCTGCGTAAACCCATTGGTACCATACAACGCTAAAACACTGTACTGCGATGCGATAGCGGGGATTTGCAGCAGGGTGGCCGCATCAATGATGCTTTCGGTAAGGATTAATTTCTTTGTATCAGTTGCAGGGTATTTAGGATATAGACCAGACCGGTCTTTTAAATAAAAATGTCTTTGATCCTGGTTGTTTAACGTACTTCTAAAATATAAGCCTGATACATGGTTACTGCTGTCTTTGAGGGCAAACACGATGCACCATTTACCAAACACATTATATGCTGTATCGCCCGTACGGCTTTTGTTACCCACATCATTTAATAATCCATGTTCAATACAACTCTTTATCAGCGCTTCGTCTTTTCTTGTGCCGTGATGGAACTGGCCGGCGTTGTAGCCTACTTCGGTTTGCCTGTAATCAATACACCTCGCTTGTAAATACTCCTGTGCAGGTTTTGAGTTGTACACCGCATTCTTAAAATAGCTGAACATTTTTGTCAGCACCGCCTGCCGGGTTAAACGTTGCAGCTGGTTATCTCCACCGATCAGTGTCTTTGCTTTTTCAATCGCTTCATGCTTACTGCATTTTTCCAGGTACATGATAAAATCTATCACATCCATGCTCTTGCCATGCGTGGCGCAGTTACTACTGAAGCAATACGCCGTCTGCGTTTTATAGTACACCTGTAAACTCGGCGTGCTGTCATCGTGGAACGGGCAACGCAGGCGGTTCTGTTTATCCGGATACAGGTTATAATGCTGCAACACTTCCCTGATCGGTAGTTGCTCTTTAATGGCTGCTATGTCCATCGACTGCACAGTTTTTAATGGTGAGCATATTTTCTTCCACCCTGATCTCTACCGGGTCACCTACTTTAAAGCCCGCCTGTTCCAGCCACAACCCGCATACATTTAACCAGGGGATCGTTTTACACTTGCCCGGACTGCTCCAATCGCCACCAGTCACCCGGCACTTGTAGTGCAGCTTCGCTTTTCGGATCGTTTTCATTGCCATGATTATTTGTTTCTTATTTTTCTACTGCTAAATTACTAAATAGTTTCTATTTTAGACACTATTATGTTTACCAATTTTCCACATGACGGCAAAAGTTGCTTTAATTACTACTTTTGTATCATGAGTTTAGCAGACAGCATTAAAAACATCCGGGAAGAAAAACACCTCATGCAAAAAGAGGTCGCCACCCATATCGGCGTGGATAAGTCAACTTATAGCAAGATTGAAAAGGGGCTCCGGGAACTGACCGTGGCAGAACTTCAAAAAATAGCGCAGCTCTTTAACATGACCACCGACCAGTTGCTTAACTACGATGGCGACATGCCCCAGGAAGTGGTGCTCGAAGATAAAACCGCAGTGGAACAAATGAGGCTCATTCAACAACTCGACGATGAAGACAAGAAAACCATTTTCAAACTCATCGATAAAATGCTTACCAATAAAAAGTTCAAAGACTTCTTTCAAAAAAATGTAGCACTGATGTAAACAACAAAGCCCCGGATTTTTCCGGGGCTTTGTTGTTTAAGTTTGCGTCTTACATATAATGAACTATAAATCGGGATCTTTTCCTGTATTCATCTTCCCCATCATAATTAGGAACGCCATTCCACTCCATTGTTATGTTGGTCAGTATTTTTTTAATCGCCTCTTGTTCATTCAAACTTTCATCTTGCAAAAATGCACTTGCATTATCAACTACTAGAATGTAATTATCCGCGTTAAGCCAGGAAAGATCATTCATGATTTCAGTGAAAGAATTCATATTTCCTGAATAATAATCAGGGAACTTAAACTCTACACTGACTTCTTTCATAAAAGCTTTTAATGTCCTGGATTTATTGCCATCAATCAGTCCGATATATGTTGTCGTTGGGCTTAAATCGTACTGACTGAACAACTTTATTTTAGTCTGATTATCCATTTTACTTCATCTTAATTTCTGTAAATGTCGAGTAATGATTTTCAGTATAGTATGATTTCCCATTACTTCCAATAACAACCCTGTCGCCACCTCTGTTTTGTCCTTGCACATAGGGGTTCACATCATACTCTTTATATGTTATTGTATTCCCTGAAGCATCTTTTTGAGGTAAAACCTGTCCTCCCGATCTACCATCATTTTCAAAAACCCTACCACCTTTATATCCAGGTTGAGCTGCTCCATTTTTCCTACTAGCATAATCAACCACATTTCTTGCAGCATCAGGAACATTAGTTTCTGATGCACTGCTTGCTGATGATGTAAACAATGAAATCAGACCTGAAATTCCTTTTCCAATCATTAAACCAAATGCAAAATCAGAAGCATCCATCCCCACACCCTCAATATGGGTTATTTTGTACCCTTCTTTTTTCAGTTTAGCCTCTGTCTCACCTTTTTTTACAGCAGTGGGCTTACTACCATCAACACTTACTGCATCTTCATCTCCTTCCCATTTTGTGATTTCGGCTTTTTTATTTTTTGAATCAACTTTTACGATATCATCATCCTTACCTTTAAATTGGCCTAAGAAAGCTGCAATATCTTCAGCTCCTTCAATCCTAAATCCACCAGCAATTTCAGTAACAGACATCCCATCAGGGTCTATAAATCTAATAGGATTGTCAACACCATAGGTATAAGGGCTCCACCTTCTATACTGCTCTGACAGAGGGTCAATCACATGCCATCTACCTATCTGAGGGTCCTGCATCCTGGCTCCATAATCATACAACTCCAATCCACTACCATCACTAAACTCCTGGTGTTGTAATTCTTTGCCGTTGTATTTGTATTTGTTTTCGAGTTTCCCCGCAGACCTACTGCTTATCCCTGCCATCAATAGCCCCATCGGATAGAAGTGATTTTCCTCGATCAAAGGCCCTCTTGTATGTGTCACTTGCAAGTTATCAAAGAACACATCAACGTTTGATTCGTTGCTGCAATACACATAAAGATACCCGTTTTTCGTCATGTTCACCGCCTGCACATGGGTCTTCAGCTGGTCGCTGGCATCATTCACCGCACTGAAGCCGCTGCTCGCGCTGACTGCCCTGAACTGTTCGTCGAACAAGATCCAGTTGATATAGGCTTTGGGACGGGTGGTCGTTACCGGGGCATTACCCAGCCAGCTGGTTACATCACCGGGGGTAACCGCTGAACCCGTTAGCGCCGCTGCTGTGGCTCCCTTGCCCGAGCCCGCTACCGCACTCGTGCCCGCCAGCGCTGTCAGCAGGTCGTTCACTGCGATCGGGTAACCATTATTGGGGTTGCTGCCGGGGCTGTGCCAGAAACTCTTGCCAAAGATGCTCACATTATCCCCGCTCATGACCCTTAGCGTAATACCCAATCCTGTCTTATCTCCTGTTGCACCGTTCAGTCGGTACATCTTCAGGCTCGTGGCTGTAGTATTACTGCTCGGGTTGGTATTGTAGGGTGGGTTGCCATTGTTGTTGGGATAAGGCGTGGTTAGGCTCGCAGGGTTGAGGGTGATGGCCCCCGTATTGATGGTATAGTAACTGCTCTCTGTGGCGGTGGCCCCATCTTCTAAGGTAGCTGCAGGATATACATCCTGTTGTTGTTCATCGGTCAGCACCATCCGCGTATTGCCCAGGTGATCCTTGATGAAATAATCATAGTTAAAGACCGTTGGGCTGCCCAGCGATACGGCATGGTTCAGCCTGATCCTGCCTTCTTCATGACCGAAGAACTGCAGGCTGTTGTTCTCGTACACAAAGCCGCCCAGGTAATCGGTGGTGGTCGTTTTATTGCTCAACACCGTATCCCTGGTGATCTTTTCAAGTTTGTTGCCCGTTGCATCATAGATATAAGTGATCGTGCCCTTTCCTGTTGCCGTTACCCTGTAAGGCAGGTTCAGGTGATTGTACACAATGCCATTAGACGAGCTGTTACCAATATCTTTGTTCAGGTCTTTGAGCAGGTTGCCGTTGTTATCATAGCCATAATCAACAGCGGCACTTGTTTTAGCGCCTCCCAGGCTACCCATATAAGCAGCGGAGCTTCTGAAGTCTCCCAATATGGTCTGTGTATCGTTCTGTGCATCCACCACATTCTGTAATTTGTTGCTGTTGGTATTGTACGTGTACGTGAGGTTATCTACCAGGGAGCTGCTGTTCAGTTTCAGCCCCTTCTGCTGCATCGCCCTGATATTGCCGTTCTCATCATAGGCGCTGGCTGCTGTTGCACCGTCGCCCATTTTGGTCGAAAAATCGATCGTGAAGCCTGCATTCACCGGGTCTGCTTTTGCCCAGCTGCTGAACTTCTGGTTAAAGTCTGCAAACAGTAACCGGTTGGCCCCGTCATAGCCATAACCAAAAGCCCGCTCTGCCCCATCGCCCGCACCCTGCCAGCGCTGGCCCGAGATATTGCCGCTGAACTCATTGCTGCCAAAGCCCCAGTCGTAACCCAGATCCATCGCAAACCATTTGTTATTGGCTGGGTTCATTTGTGAAGTAGTGGGGCCCGATGCTGCGCCGTAATTCCAGTTCATCCCCTTCAGCCAGCCGCGGATATTGTAACTGTAATCTGTATTGTTCAGCGCCGTAGTATCCGGCATCGATTTTTGGCCCAGTGTTTTTCTGAACAGTTGCCCCATCGCATCATAACTGTTGCGCACGGTGATCCGTTTGGTGCTGTCGTTGTCATTGACCTGCCTGGTGATCGTTAACAATCTTCCTACATGGTCATAATCCATATTGGTACGCACCCGGTGGTTGCTGATATTGCCTGCCGGGTTATTGTGCACTAAATAGTTGCAGATCACTTTATTCGTAAAATCATAGCGGTTGGTATTGATATCCTGCCCGCCTTTGTAATTATCGGCATTGGTCTGGATCACCCTGCCCTTGTCATCATAAAAATTAACGGTCTCCAGCCAGTTACCTATTGTAAGGTCTGCCGGGTTCTCTATCACCCTCACCCTGGTCACCGTGGCCATGCCCCTGGTCTGGCTGCTGTTGGCAGCGGGTAATGTTTCTCCATAGGGGTTGGCGCCAATGCCCAGTTTACTGTTGTTGGCCGTGTTGTATGTTTTATTGGTGGCGCTGTAATCATCATAATACGTGTAGGTAAGTGCGATCGGGTTGGTGCCGGCAGGCAGGGGGTTATTCAATACGGTTATGGTGTTGCTGAAGCTGCTGCTGCCACCAGTAACAATCTGTGCGACAAACTCGGCGCCGTTCTCACTGGCAAACTCTCCCGTAACGGTAATGGTACCCGTTGCCTGGTAGGCAGTCCTGCCTGCCTCCCTCATGCTGATCAGCAGGTTGGCTGGTATGGAAGGAGTATAAGTGCCATTCGTGGTCACTGTGCTGGTGCTGTTGTTACCGGTATTCCTGTCTGCATAAGCCTGCAGGCTATCGGGCCTGATATTATCGGTCATCATGCCTGTTTGCATAGGGCGGTTCAAGACGTCGTACAACGTGTAGAACCATTGATTGCTGGTATTCATATTGGCGTCCTGTGTAAACACCAGCCGGTCTCTCTTGTCATAGATCATATACACCCAGCCTGCGCCGGGTACTTTCTTGGCTGTCATGCGCTGGCGGCCATCGTATTCATAACGGAAGCACAGCTCGGTAATGACTGTGCCGGCGCCGGTGGTCAGGTCCCAAATATTACTGTTCAGAAGGGTTTGCACTGCTTTGGGCGGCACAACAAAACGCAACAATCCAAAATCATCATACACATAATAAGTGCAAAGCCAGCCCACATGTGCTGTGCCTGGTGCAGCGGCAATCTGCACTTTCTTTAATACCACACGCCCTTCCTTGTCCTTATACTCCACTATGCTATTCCCTTTTTCATCTATCGTTACATTTTTGTACAACTGGCCTGCGCCATAAGCAGCAGTAGTAACAGGAATATTGGTGCTTACGTCAGTATTGAGGTAAGTAAGTGCATTATTAGTGATGGTCCAGATCCTTACCGAATCGCTGACGCTATTTACCAGGTACTGCAGCTGTACCGCATGTTCGCCGGCGCTGCCCTCTGTGCCCGCCCAGCTGTTACCGGGGGCAAAGGTCTTCAGCACCCGGTTCAAAGGGGAAGCTTCAAAAACCGTTTTGCCATAATAAATCGATTCATTGATATAAGCCGCCTGCTGGGCCGGGTAGCTGGTACCGTAAAATGCGCTCTGATCGCCAAAGGGATCTGTTTTTAACAGACCATCTGTTGCTGTTGCTGCATAAGGAAGGAATTTATACATTTCCCTGCCCAGTGAGTCATATACAGCAGGTGCTACCAGGTCTTTTTTTACCGGAGAGCTTTGCCAGTTGACTGTCTGAACAGGCCGCCCCAGGCCATCTACATACTGGGTGGCACGGGCCACTTCAGATACAAGCCTGTAAGAAGATATCACAGAATCCTGTACCGAATAAGGTTGCCGGGGTTCCCATGTCCGCACATAGTTCACCACAGCGCCCGCACTGTACGCTGCTGGCTTATACCCTACGATGCCCGTGGCAGCTACCTTGGTATCAGCCGTGGGTGTATTCGTCTGGCCAACTGCCTGCTGTAATACCAGTACGGACAAGACTGTCAGGTATCCTGAAACTTTTTTGAGGAAAGTCATATTAGATGATTTTTTACGTTCTTTATTAGTTGTTCGGTGCCTGGTATTGATAATTAAATCGCTTTATGATGTTTTTGTCCTGGTCGCGAATTATTGACAGACGATTAACAGCATCGTACTCGTAATAGCTTATTTTGTTATTGGCATCCCACATACTGCTGATTCCTTTCATCGGTTCATAGGTATAAGTATTCATTTGTGCATCCACCGGAAAAATCCTTATATCATCTACCGGGCCTGTTAATACCATGCCATTAGTATAGGCCTGTTGGTTAAGATTCCATTTCCCATTTGCAAAATTCCACCATTGAATTATATAGCTGCGTGCATTAGGGGGTGCATAGCTCGTTGTATAATTTGCATTCAAGTAATACTTCCCTGTATGAGGTAAATCAGATAAAATATTTGCCAATGAACTTTCCTCAAATCCCTCATAGAAAAATTCTTTAATTCCTGTTGATACGGTGCCCACAGCAACGCCTATATAAGAGTAGTTGATATAATAACTAAATGAATAGCTTTGAAAAGTTGTGGAGCATGAAAAACTCAATGTGTATACACCGGCAGGCATATTATTGTATGTTATTGATGAAGGTGTAGTACTGCAATTAGTTCCCCCACCCGCAGTACATAATGAACCGCTTTGAGAAGAAGCCCCACTTAAAGTAAATGTTGTATTTACCTGTGCCCCGGGAGGGGATGCTGGTACAGATATTGTTATTGTTCCAGCCTGTGACTGAGTAAAGGTAACTGAAGAACTAAAAGACGACACACTAACACCTATCGCGGAGGAAGGACTGGCAGCAGCAATAGATGTGTTATAGGTATATACAGAATCATGCAAAGTATTAGCAACGTTGATGGCTTTCACAATAGGGTATTCCTTATTATATCCCCAATCAAAACTTACAGGTATTCCATTACGATCAATATATTCAAGAATATTTCCCCGGTTGGTATAATTTATATATTGTGCTTTCTGCTCTGTTGAACCGGAACCATTGGCTTCATAAGAACTTCCGGGTACAGGAAAAGGATTAAGCACTGGGTATGACTTATAATCAATACGGTTGTATTTCATTGGGTTGTTGTTCCTGGTAACAATTGTCTCCAGTGGAATGGCAGACATACCGGTTGACATCATAATACTTTTACCCTGCTGAGCTATCGGAGATAATCCTGTTATACTATCGTTGCAATAATTGATAGTCGAAAGAAGCGTTTCCCCTTTGCTGCTATATGTTGTAGTAGTTTTCCGGTTTCGGTAAGTATCATAAGTATAGCTATTAATAGTGGTTAGGGGATTTAAACCATTTTGATCGTATTGAACAGTTGTATCGCTTTGCAAAAAGGGGTAATGTGTATAAATTTCCAGTGCGTACATCTCTGCTCCTTGGTAAATTGTACCGCCGGGGAAAAACCCTTGGATTGGTGAATATAATGAACCGGCTAATGCAAATTTATTTACATTCAGATATCTTCTTACAGCACCTGTAAACCGGTTAGGATTATTGTTGTACTGGTAAGACTTTTTCAACAATAATGCTGATCCCTGGTTATAAGTATTTTCCTGTAATAAAAGGCCTCTTTCCAGTTCGGTAGAGCTGCTCTGGTAATCCTGGAAATTAAAATTGCTATATTTATAAAACTCAGATGAAACAGGTACCCGGTCTGAATACCCATTATCATGATTGGAGTATATATACTCTTTCATGCTGCCATCGTTGTTTTGCTCAATTACATCAGTATACGTTAACAGGCTCCCGTTAGTTAAATGCATGGGAGTTCTGTTATAGCTGGTCCAGATAGTATAACTAAATTGACCGGTTTGTGAATAATTGTCAATATAATTAGGAGCAGCCCCATTTAAAACTCCGCTGGATAGGAAACTGCGGTGAATATAATCCCTGTAATAGAGGTAATTTTTAGTTAACACAGGAGCATTAAACCCTGCTGAAGAATTAATTTGCTTAATCCTTACTCCTGCGGCGATGTATGTATTATTTTGATCGGTTGGTGTAACAGAAAAGCTTGTTCCGGAAACATTCTGTGTAAGTGTTTTAGAATAGGTATTTGGTTCCCATATGAATTGTGTATTGCCTCCTGTTGGATAGATGATAGAGGTCAAAATCCCCAATTGCATGGAATCCTGGTTTGGGGTTCTGCTGTTATAATAATTTGTAATGGCCGGATTCAATAAATTTTGCCAGTTAAATGTTCCGGAGCATGATGATGGAGAACTAAAATAACTGCATAGCGGATTTACTCCATTATAGTAACCCCAGTGATCAATTTTTACTGTTTCATAAGGTATACCTGCTAAAGCTGCTTTATTGTTATAAGCAAAACGGGTAGCCGCAACCGAAATATTATCGGAACCTTTTACCATCAATGAATCCAGGAAAAGGCGGTTATTGGCATTTTCGGTATACCTGAAATAAAATGATTCTAAATTCTTGCTATTACTAATAACATTAATGGAATCTAATTTCATAAAAGTTGATCTCTTGGATGCAACTTCTGAGCTGGCACAGGTTGGCATAGTACCATTAAAAAGTTCGTACCCGTAGGCACAGAACAAATTCAAGGTAGCCTGTGGCAATGACAAGCCAACAAGTGTATAGTCCAGGATATTTGCCTTTGATTTACTGAAATTTAAAGAACCATTGGTACCGTTAATACTGGCCAGACTCACACCATCCAGTATAGATAGCTGGTCATCTGCCCCTGTGGTTGAACCACCTCCGCCGGAAGTTTGATAGCAATTATTACATGTATATTGATATTGCGATCCGCCAGGATTATTGATTATCTGGTAACCGTCCCTTGTATATTTAAAAGTAACAGAATCTCCTGTGGGGCTTTTTATTTTGGTTAAATACCATGTCATCGGAACAGTTCCTCCATCTCTTCCTTTTAATGCATCGCCTCCCCCTGGATTTATCCGGGTAAATTCAATAGCGGTAGAATCTCCAGTTAAAAAATTTTTGTTACCCAATCCCCAATCCTGAACAAAGCTTCCACTTGAAGTTCCATAGCGCCTCTGCGTTGCATGTATATTAGATATCGTGTCAGCTCCAAAATAATATTTTGTACCATCATTCCCTGTTAATATGAATCTCGTGAGGCAATTATATATAGTTGAACCGCTAAAAGTACAATTGGGGTCTTGTATCAAATAGGGCCCTGTTACATAATCAACTTTAAAATTTAATCCCTGCTTGCTTTTCATTTTCCAGAGGCCATCCTGTCCCATAAACAAGCTGCCGCTCATTCCCAAAAAATTAAAAGCAAATTCATCCGGGGCTTTGTCTTTTCTGTGCTTATACGCATTATCCTGCGACGAAGAGATTGCCTGAGTTGCCGGATAAAGCAATTGATAGTCTGTGTTTAAAGTTGTAGATGACCAATAATTATCTCCCAGAATACCGTAATTATAGAAAAAGCCATTTTTATTAGCATTAATAGAACTTGGCACATCAGGATAACTGCTGGCTTCTAAATATGCCAAAGCCATATTTATCCATTCATCCGGTAAATCATTTATTATTCTTGTTATAGCTCCTCCTGCCTGTAAAGTCCATCCCTGCCCCACCCAACTCGCATGATCTGCAGGTTTTATTCCGCCTGCGTGGTACGATAAATGAACAGGGATACTTATACTTCCCGATTTAAACTTATAAATAGGCATATCAATCTGTGGTAACCCGGTAAAATAATCAACGGGTACCTGGCCATACATACCTAAAGAAGCGGCATTAGGTGTGGGAAACAAATTCCTGTTTTCAACTTGTGATTTACAAACTGAGATAATCAAAACAAATACCGGCAAAAGAAATTGCTTTTTGAATAAATTCACAATGATAGTCATATGATATTTTTTGACCTTTTTAAAAAAATGAAAACCCTCTTCGTACATTTTTATTTAATTAGTTACGATGATTAGTTTCGGTTTATTTCCTTTGTTGTTTCTCTATCTTTCTTTCAAGCTGTTCTATCTTCTTATTTTGTTCAATTACATATAAAGTCAGTTCCTCAATCTTTTTCAATAACAAAGCCTGGTTATCTCCCACATTGATGCCTTTGGTTTCCACCTCATTAGCCGCAGGTATTTCTGGCAGATGTTTGTTCTCTTTAATAAATGTTTCGAGGCTTCGAAGACTTCTCAACTTGTAATCTTTATCAAATACATAATCGCTCCAACCAGTTTGAGTAACAATGAGTTTTTGGGTCCTGATATTACCATTAACAGAAAGTTTTTCAGAAGGGTTAGTTGTACCAATACCTACGTTGCCGCTTTGGTTTATCCGCATCCGTTCAACCAGGGAATTACCATCATTTGTCCAGAATTCAAGCCGATGGCCTGCTAACCCCGCCTCTATAAGTGCATTATAATTGACCCCATCAAAGAAAGCAATGCTTGCGCCAGAGCTTTTGGTTAGGAAAAGATTGGAGCCGGAAGAAACTGTTGTATTAACAGTGCCATTAATATCAATAGTATAAGATGGGGAAGTAGTACCAACACCTATTTTCCCATCACTCTTAAAATACATTTGAGAATTATTAGTAGTATAATTATAAAAATTAAGGTCATTACCATTTGGATAATTACCTATAATTCCAAATGTGTTTGAGCCGGCTTTCTGGAATCGTAAGGCTGGTGATCCATTCCCTGCATTTAAATGCATAGAGGCCTCTCCATTACTTCTAAATATTTCGATTGAGCCATTTGGATTTATGCTCCCGAAGCCGGCATTTCCGTTTGAAGCAATGGATAATGCAAGAATATTATCTGAGCCATTGAGAATATCAAAGGTTGAAAACCCGGTTACATACCCGGTGTGACCTACCCTCCATTTCTTCCCACCTGTATTATTTACTGTCTGATCAAATGACATATATGCATTTGATCCGGTTTGGCCTGTTATCTGTAAGGCATTACCAGGGCCAGTAAGCGTTAACTGCCCACTAACGGTTCCCCCGCTGGTAGACAGATATTGTGCCTTGGTCCCAATGCAGATGCTTATAAACAAAGTAATAAGTAAAAATTTCATTATACTGTATTGCATTCTTGATGTTTTTAATAGGATATTCGCTATTTATTCTTTATTTTATTGATCTCTTTTTTCAATTCAATCACATATAATGTCAACTCCTCGATCTTCTTCAATAGCAGTGCCTGGTTATCTCCTACACTAATGCCCTTCTCGCTCACTTCTTTAGTAGAAGGCACTTCAGGAAGGTGCTTGTTTTCCTTAATGAATGCTTCAAGATCTTGCAGGCTTCTCAACTTGTAGTCTTTATCAAATACATAATCGCTCCAGCCAAGCTGGGTAACGATGAGTTTTTGGGTCCTGATATTACCATTAACAGAGAGCTTTTCAGAAGGGTTAATTGTACCAATACCTAAATTGCCACTGCTAACCAATGTAACCTGTGCCGTTGAATGGTTGGTCCCAAACATCAATGGGTGGTTTGAATAACTGGCCAGATAGGTACCTACTGTAGCGCCATCACTGGACGAAATAACGGTCTCTTGATACCTGCCAGCGTCATATAAATCGATTT
This sequence comes from Hydrobacter penzbergensis, assembly GCF_900106985.1. NCBI lineage: Bacteria > Pseudomonadati > Bacteroidota > Chitinophagia > Chitinophagales > Chitinophagaceae > Hydrobacter > Hydrobacter penzbergensis. The sequence continues at coordinate 13,020 of NZ_FNNO01000004.1, forward strand.
GAGGATTTGGGACAGTAGAATTAGATGTTTGAAGCCGAAGTGCTGCCGCACCTCCTGTAACAGCTTCCAGTTTATAAGTAGGCATTGAAGTGCCAATGCCAACATTACCGTTTGCATTTCCTAATGTCATAAAGGAAAAGCCATTATAAGGGTCAATGAAAAACTGTGAATAGTTTGTAAGGTCTGATGACTTGGAAGACTGTAGCCTGACCCTGCTTTTAGCAGCAGTATTGCCCACTTGTTCCAAATACAAGCCGATTCCATCCTGACCAGAGTATACATAATTGGTATTGGTACCACCCCAGCGTATATTACCATTTGCGTGCAACAAATCCAATGGACTCGTTGTCCCAATACCTACATTCCCAGTTGCCGGAAATGTATTCGTTTGAGTGTACCCTGGTAAATACATTTGAAATAATAAAAAGATTGACACTATCTTTTTCATCTTGGTATTCTTTTTTGTAATTCGTTTATTTGCTCTTGTTGTCTTTTGCTTTCCTTCTTTAAGTCAATCACATATAAGGTTAATTCTTCTATCTTTTTCAGCAACAAAGCCTGATTATCCCCTACACTGATACCTTTCTCTTCCACTTCTTTTGCAGCAGGCACATCGGGTAAATGTTTATTCTGATTGATGTATGTTTCAAGGTTTTGAAGACTTCTTAGTTTATAATTCTTATCAAATACATAGTCGCTCCAGCCAAGCTGGGTTCCGATGAGTTTTTGTGTTCTGATATTGCCGTTGACAGAGAGCTTTTCAGTGGGGGAGTTGGTACCTATGCGCACATTGCCCCCGCTTGTAATACGCATTTTTTCACTCACTGAACCACCGCTGTTAGTGTAAAATGCAGTATAAGAACTTAATGCAGTTGTTGATGTATTTTCTCTCAAAAACGCTATTGAGCCTACTGCTTTACTACCACTTGTTACGGCGTTTGAATATCCTTCTAAGATACCTCCTTGGTCAAGAGATGTAGTATTACTTTGCAATGAGTAAATAGTATTACCACTCGCACTATATTGAGATACTATTATTCCTGGTGCTCCATTCCAAACGCTCGGAGAAGTTGTTCCTATACCTACATTACCAGTAGTACTTACCACTAACGGGTATGTTCCGGCAGTAACATTATAAATCCTAAATAAATTATCAGTCTGCATTGCTAGATTCCATTGCTGCCCCGGATGTGACATGCTAAAATTCACATCCCCAGTGCCAGTATTAGTAATTCGTAATTCAGGTGCAGCTGAAATTACATGAAGCGATACGAGTGGGTTTGTTGTACCTATCCCTACATTTCCGGATGAAGGAAATGTATTGGTTTGTCCGTTGAGACAATAGGCAATACCAAGTAAAATGAGTGTGCTGATTATGCGCATATTTCGCTTCTTTATTATTGTTTCTTTGTCATCAATTCCTTTACTTTTTTCTCAAGGTCAATGACATATAGGGTTAATTCCTCTATCTTCTTTAACAATAGTGTCTGCGTATCACCAACATCTATTCCATTTTCATTCACTTCTTTCGCCGAAGGCACATCCGGCAAATGCTTGTTTACTTTGATGAACTGCTCCACTTCTGACAGTGGAAGTAAAGAGTATCCCTGGTTAAATACATAGTCTGCCCAGGGATTGACCTGGGTTACTTTTATCGCTCTTGCTCCAAGGGTTCCTTCAACTGCCAGTTTATAAGAGCCGGGGACGCTGGTACCGATACCGATATTTCCATTACTGGTAATTCTTACTCGTTCTGTAGGCGCTATATCTGTATTTGTAGCACGTGTGGCAAAAATTAAATCAGCCATACTATAAGCAGAAGCATCTGTAATAGTTGCAGCAATGGCAACAGGTTGATAGGTATTCTGCAATCCCAAACCTATCTGCGCCAGATTGCCTACAACTTTATTATCGTCATTCGCATTGATACCTAATCCATTGCTTGCGGTGGCTCCTAAAGTTGTAACGTTCCCTGTACCAATGAGCACCTTACCCGCATTCGGGGTTCTGTTGATGGCAATATTACCATTACTGGCAATTCTCATTCTTTCCGTAGGCGCCACATCTGTATTCGTAGCACGTGTAGCAAACAATAGATCAGCCGTACTGTAAGCAGATGCATCTGTAATAGTTGCAGCAATGGCAACAGGTTGATAGGTATTCTGCAATCCCAAGCCTATCTGCGCAAGGTTGCCTACAGCCTTGTTATCATCATTCGCATTGATACCTAATCCATTGCTCGTAACAGCACCTAAAGTGGTCACATTGCCTGTGCCTATAAGTACTTTGCCTGCGTTGGGTGTTCTGCTTATCCCTATATTTTGGTTGCTTGCCACGGTGAGGGCTAATACTCCACCGCTGAATAAGCGCAGAGATTGATTTGCTGAAGCAAATACATATGGGCCATTCACATCATTACCCAGTGCATTCCAGCTTGAATTTGTTGTATTACTCACTCTAATCTCCGTACCAGTCGCCTTAGAAACATCAAGAAGTGAATTGGGGCTGGTGGTACCGATTCCAACACTACCGTTTGAAGGGAAGGTGTTCGTTTGCGCCTGCAAACTATTTATTAAAAACAAAAGGGTAATAATTAAACCCAATTCTCTTTTTTTCATGCTGGTTATTTTGACAACTTAATTTTTGATTTTAGTTCCTTATTTTCTTTTTTAAGCAATTTAATATCCCTGTTCATTGCAATCATGTACAAAGTCATCTCCTCCATTTTCTTCAGTAATAAAGCTTGATTATCGCCTACATTAATGCCTTTACTTCCCACTTCTTTGGCTGTAGGTACTTCTGGTAAATGCTTATTTTCTTTGATAAAGGTTTCAAGGTTTTGAAGACTTCTTAATTTGTACCCTTTATCAAATACATAGTCGCTCCAGCCAAGCTGAGTAACAATCAGTTTCTGAGTTTTGATATTACCATTGACAGAGAGTTTTTCAGGTGGAGTCGTAGTTCCAATGCCAACATTGCCGCCTGATGTAATACGCACACGTTCGACACCCCCTGCATAAAAAAGACTATTGTTTCCAGCTAGATTATAAAGATCAGCGCCTGTTGTTCCTATCTCGCCTATATAAGCTCCGTTGTAATACCATGTAGCTCTCGCTGCATTATTTGCATCACTTGACTGTATTGATAATTGTCCATAGCCGTTTGTATTAGCTCCTTTTACTGTTAACCAAGTATTGGGACTTGTTGTTCCTATACCAACATTACCGCCATTTGGGTTCAGCAACAATGGAAAATTACTTGCCCAGTTATTTGCATCGTGAACTTGAATCCAGGCCGGATAAGGTGATGCATTCTCTAATGCACCAAAATCGAGTGCAATATTTCCTGCCCCGTTAAGTCTCATTCTTCCGGCATTTGTGTTACCTGAAGTTGGCGGCAGGCCTGATATACCTTCGACATGCAATGCAGATCGTGGGCTGACTGTACCGATACCAACATTCCCACTCGCAGGAAATGTATTCGTCTGCGCAATAATAATATTACTCAATAACAGTGTAATTATTAAAATGACCCTTCCCTTGATATATTTAATCATTTTGATTTGTTTAGCTGGTCTTTTAAGATTTTATTTTGGTGTTGTAATACCAGAACTTCTTTTTTGATTTCAATCACATACAACGTTAATTCCTCAATCTTCTTTAACAGCAAAGCCTGGTTATCACCTACACTAATCCCCTTCTCGCCTACTTCTTTAGCAGAAGGCACTTCCGGCAAATGCTTGTTTTCTTTGATAAAAGTTTCAAGGCTATTAAGGCTTCTAAGCTTGTAGTCTTTAGCAAAAACATAATCGCTCCATCCGGTTTGAGTAACAATCATTTTTTGAGCTTTAACATTACCTTTCACGGAAAGCATTTCTGTAGGGACCGTAGTTCCTATACCTACGTTGCCGCCTGAAAAAAGAAAACTATTGTTGCTGCTAACTGTAAACAATGCATTGTTCGATTGTATAATAGTGCTTGCATATACTTGCCCCGTCCGATCGTAAGTGAGTATGTAACCATTGCCATTCCAAACGCCGAGTTCTGTGCCAAGCCCAGTGCCGGTATGGTACCACCCTTTGAATCTTCCCTGCCCGCTTTCTACCTGTAAATCGCCGCTACCAATTGTCAGTTGAGACGCAGGGGTAAGGGTACCAATACCTACATTTCCTGACAGGATGGACAATACGGGGCTGCTGGTAGTTTTACCCGTTTGTATAATGGTATTACCATTGCCATTGACTGCTACTTCAAACGCTCCTTGCGAGGCAGCGTTCATTATTTTCCATCTGACTGAGTTGGCACTTGTATTCTCGATAACGTGTGCATAGCCATCAAGAAAAGATACTTGTTGATGTACAGGATACGCTGGCGCGGTTGTCCCGAATCCTACATTGCCACCAGCAAAAAGAAAACTGTTATTGTTGCTTACCGTAAATAAAGCATTGTTTGATTGTATAGAAGTACTAGCATATGCTTGACCTGTTCGATCATACGTGAGTATATAACCATTGCCGCCTGAAACACCTATTTCTGTACCAAGGCCAGTACCGGTATGATACCATCCTTTAAATCTTCCTTGCCCACTTTCTATCTGTAGATCGCCGCCGTTAATTGTCAATTGGGAAACAGGGCTCAGTGTGCCAATGCCAACATTTCCAGATGAGGGGAAGGTATTCTGTGCAAAAGTCAAAACACACTGAAAAAAGCAATACGCTCCAAGTAAATATTTTTTCATTTATGACCGATTTGCTTCATTAATATTTCTATTTTTTTATTCTGCGCTTCATTTTCCTTTTTTAAGTTTATTACGTATAGAGTAAGTTCTTCAATCTTTTTTAACAGCACTGCTTGTGTTGCTCCCATATCCAACCCTTTATCTTCTACTTCTCGGCAGAAGGCATATCTGGCAAACGGTTGTTCCTTTTGACAAACTGCTCTACGTACGAAAGTAGTTTTAAAGGATACGCAGGATCAAATACATAATCCGGCTACTGAGATTGGGTAACAATCAGTTTCCTAGTCTTGATATTACCATTTACAGAAAGTCTTTCTGTAGGAGTTGTGGTCCCAATTCCTACATTGCCGCCTTCCCGGGCTATATATACATTGTTACCACCCCAGCCAATACTTAATGGTAAATAAATACCTGCTTGATAATCATAGGAATTAACTCCAAAATAATCCGTACCACCTGAATAGAGGTAAGTATGCCTACTGCTTCCTGATGCAGCAACACCAATACCATCTTGAAATAAAGCAGATTGCCATCCCCCGGCATTGCCCGGATTTCCAACTTGTAATGACGCATTAGGAGTTGTAGTGGCAATACCAATATTACCGCTGGTTGTCCAAGGTGTATTTTGAGCAGCTGAATGTATTGAATATAATAAACCGGCAATAATAAAGAGTAGTAAAATTCTTTGTTTCATAAGCATAAATAAGAGTTAACCATATTATTTCATCATGATGCTTTATTAAGTCATATATAATAATACAGGTTGCGTGCAGTTAAATAACACAACTACATTACACCTCCTATTACAGAGGCAGTAAATACATTAAACTTCAGGCTACGGAATTTGGGTAATTGATTGGGGGGATATATCAGTTACCTGAACTACCGCAATATTAAGACTTATCGGAAATAAAAAAAACAATTTTTGACTGTGTCTTTTCGCAAGTGATTATAAAAATTAAGTATTTTATATTATGAATAATTAACTCATATTAAACCCTACCGAAAAAAATCGATTCATCTCAATTTCCCCGCTTCGTTTAAAAAGACTAAACCATCAGGAGTAAATATCAGTTCTCCAATGCGCTCATTCTTTCGGGAGGGATGGGCTTCTCAAACATTTTTTCCAGCTCAACTTTCTTTTCCGTTACTGCTGTCTAAATAAGGGCAATAAAAAATCAAGGACTTACTTGCAAAATCCGATTGCCTTTGATTGATTCCGGTTTTGGTGTACTCAATAATGAAACTCCTTTTGAGACAGATATATCAGCTGACCAGCATCTAACAGTAATTCCAATTTTTCATAAAGGATTGCAATATTGGCTCGCTCTTCGGGTTCCAAGAAAGTATTGAAATTTCCACACACTGCTGATTCTCATTTAATTGGCAGGCAATTTATGTATTAATAAGAGGATGCTTGCTTAAGTTCAATCGAGCTTCCTTTGTATGTACATATAGCAATTAACAAAAAAATAGTAAGGGTACATTATTTTGGTAGTCTTTAAAGTATTTTTAAATTAGCAGCGGCTTGTATAAGTTGGATACGAGAAGTTTATTGAACATAATTTTTTATAGAAATGAATTCACCTTCCCTGCGAAAATCTTGTATCAATTGCCATAAACGTTCAAGGAGGGTTACGCCGCAAGGCTTCCGGGCATAAACGGGCAATGCATAATGACTGATATCGACAAATTCCCAGGGATGAAAATACAGGCACACATAGCCATCTTTCCGAAGGGTTTGTTTTACCAGTGTTTTGAAAAAAGGATAGGGGAAGTTTTTAAAGCTCAGCCAGAACAACGGGATGCGCAAATGCGGTGAGACCGATGTTGGCAGGCGGGTGAGCTCCTGGTCTGTATAAATGGTACGTGGCAGGTTGAGGTGGTTGTATCGACCAGGAATCCAGGTTGGGTTGATCGAAGAATCGTAGCGATAACCTGCTTTTTTTACTTCCTCTATATCCACTGCGCGCATTCTGGGCATGCGAAAACCAACTACTGATTGGCCGCTGATCTGCTCCAGTTGCTGTTTTGATTCAAGCAGGTGCTCATTGGAAAAATTGGAATGATAAAAACTGTGGGAAGCTATTTCATGCTTTGCGGCCAATGCACGGATGGCATCGGGATAATGCATGGCGAAATTTGCAGTGGTGAATAGCGTGGCGGTGATCTCTTCCTCATTCAAAACTGGCAGGATGGCATCCAAACCGGCTTTACCCATTTCCATTTGCGTGGCCGGGTCGATGGGAACTCCGTATTCCAGCGGCATATCAAATTCTTCTACATCGAAGCTCAATAATATGTATCGGGAAGGGTGTTGCATCATGTATGAGCGGGCTGTGAATTCAATTTGTCCATGCTGATATGCAGGAATTGTTTCCGCCAGATCTGTATCAATAAGACCAACCATAGCAGGAAACAGGGCAATGCCTTAAGCGAATATGGCCTTACAAAATGTTCCCGTACATAAGGAGTGAAAATATCAGAATAAGAGAAACTGGTGAGCAGCAGAGCGAAAATAAAAAAAGCAGTGGCCCACCTGGATGCAGGTTGCAGAACGAACCAGATGCAGACGGCAGGGAAAGCAATGATATAAGTGGGCGATTCTGCGCTGGTGGTAAATACCACGGTAGTGATCAGTACCGAGCAGAGCAGGTATAAGCGATAACGAACATCGTTGAAATATTTGAACTGCAGGTATTGGGATGCAAACAACAACACAGCCGGAACCGTAACGAAATAATTCCTGAGCGCCTGGTAATGAAAGATACGCCTGATCATACCCATCACCGAAATGTCCTGGAAATCATTGCGTATGTCCATACGCGCATTCCTGAGGTCTTTGAAACGCAGTTCGGTAAACCAATCCACATAAGATTGTGTAATGAATGCACGGGTAGATATCAGCATAGGAGCGAGGAAGAACACCACCGACCATACAATGGCCCATCCGATGAATTTGATCTTGTTCTTGCTGAAAAAGAAAAACGCAAATCCCACGACCCCATACAATTTGATAAAAGTGGCCAGCATGATGAAAAACAACGCCCAGGCTTCTTTCCCACGGGTGATGAATACGAATCCCAGTATGATGAAAGCGCCGATCATGGCATTGCTCTGCATCCATTCTGCCGCGATCATCATTTCATGGGCAGAGAAAATAAGGATGGCATTTTTCCATTTTTCGGCAATGGGCAGCATACGGATAGCTGCATACAGGATGGCTGTATTCAGCATCACCCATAATACCACGCCCAGCCAATTCGGCAGCAAAGCAAAAGGAGCAATGACCAGGCTGAAAACCGGGCCATAATGATTGTAATCCTGGTATTCGGCGGGATAGGCCAGGTAGAGGTTCTGCTGATGAATGGTATGTTCGAAGACTCCTTTAAAAATCAGATAATTGTTACCCGTACTCTTGGCATATTCCAGCACCACGCCTATGAAGGCCAGTCCGAACCAGAGTACGGTTGCAAAATTTCTGTTGTAAAGAATATTGGCGAAAAATGATTTGAAGGAACGATTGGTATCAGTAGGGGACATAGTATCAGGAAAGATTGGATTCTTTAACAATATAATGGGGGCGTTGTTTGCTTTGCATGAACAGCTTGCCAAGATAGAGACCTATAATACCCAGGATCATCAGTTGCAGCCCCCCAAAGAATGCAATAGTGGCGATGATGGAACTCCATCCTGAGATCGTATGGCCAAAATAATAACTATAACCGATATAGGGAATATATAAGAGCGACAGCAATGAAAAGCTGAGACCCAGGTAAGTAGCAATGTACAGGGGTTTTGTGCTGAAAGAAGTAATGCCCCTGATGGCCAGTTTGGTCAGTTGCCGGGTATTGTATTTGGAACGGCCGCTGTGACGTTCTTCAGGTACATAAGGCAGTCCCTTCTGGGCAAAACCGATCCATTTGATCAGCCCCCTGAAAAAAGGCTCGTCTTCAGACATGGTATTTAAAATGTCTACCACTTTTTTGTCGAGCAGCCTGAAATCGGAAATACCATCTTCCAGTTCCAGGTCGGATAGGTTGTTAATAATACTATAGAACAGTCCCGAACTAACTTTATTCATTCTGCTGGCGTGCTCATTTTTGCTTTCACGGTAGGCATATACCACTTCATTGCCGTTTTCCCAATGTTCCAAAAAAGCAGGGATAAGTGTTGGCGGGTGCTGCAGGTCGGCATCCATGGTAATCACCGCATCTCCATGGGCTTTTGACAACCCGGCGCTGAGGGCGCTGTCTTTACCAAAATTGCGCGACAGCAGGATATAAGATACTTGCCGGTTAGCTGCAGCAAGCTGCCTGAGCACATTGGCCGATGCATCGGTACTGCCATCGTCGATGAAAATGATCTCAAAATCATAATCCAGTGCAGAGAAGACATGTGCAACCGCTTCCGTAACTTTTGGAATATTGGTTGCTTCGTTGAACGCTGGTATGACTATCGAGACCTTTTTTTTCATGAGCAGAGGATGGCAGGTAACAAAAATAGTTTCAAAAAAATTACTTTTGCCCCCTAAAATCGGAAATAATGAGTAAAGGACCTGTTTCGCAGTTTATTCAACACCATTACCGCCATTTCAATGCGGCGGCCCTGGTAGATGCTGCAAAGGGATATGAAGCCCATTTATTGGAAGGAGGGAAGATGCTGGTGAGCCTGGCCGGTGCCATGAGTACCGCTGAACTGGGCATCAGCCTGGCTGAAATGATCAGGCAGGATAAAATTGCCATCATCAGTTGTACCGGCGCCAACCTGGAAGAAGACGTGATGAACCTGGTAGCGCATAGCCATTACAAGCGCGTTCCCAATTACCGCGACCTAACGCCGCAGGATGAGTGGGATCTGCTGGAGAATCATTACAACCGCGTTACCGATACCTGTATCCCGGAAGAAGAGGCTTTCCGCAGATTGCAGAAACACCTGGTAAAACAATGGAAAGATGCGGAGGCCAAAGGTGAGCGTTATTTCCCGCATGAATTCCTGTATAAAGCGGTATTGAGCGGAGAGCTGAAACAGTATTACGAGATCGATCCCAAAAACAGCTGGATTGTAGCGGCCGCAGAAAAAAACCTGCCGATTGTGGTTCCGGGATGGGAAGACAGTACCACCGGTAACATTTTTGCCAGTTATGTGATCAAGAACGAACTGAAAGCCAGTACCGTTAAAAGTGGTATTGAATACATGGTGATGCTTACGGAGTGGTATCGCGCCAACAGCGGCGGCAAAGGCGTTGGTTTCTTCCAGATCGGCGGAGGTATTGCAGGCGATTTTCCTATCTGCGTAGTGCCCATGATGTACCAGGACCTGGAATGGCATGATGTTCCTTTCTGGAGCTATTTCTGCCAGATCAGCGATTCCACCACTTCTTATGGATCGTATTCAGGCGCCGTACCCAATGAAAAGATCACCTGGGGTAAATTGGATATACATACACCCAAATACATTGTGGAGAGCGATGCTACCATCGTAGCGCCGTTGATCTTTGCTTATTTGCTGGGCTGGTAACAGCAAACCATATTCAATAAAAAAGCCCATTCATTACGAACGGGCTTTTTTATTGAGAGCGGATATTATCTGCTCGGCATATTCAAAGGCGTATCGCGTTTCAGCATTTCATCTTTATTAGCGATTACCCATGCTGTGTGGAAGATCATCTTCACACGTTTTTCCATCAGATCAAAATTGATTTTCTCAATGGTATCGGTAGGCTGGTGGTAATCGGCCAGCAGCATGCCATCATAGAAGAACAATACCGGCACTCCTTTCTTGGCAAAATTGAAATGGTCGCTGCGGTAATAGATAAAGTTCCTGTCGTTCGGATCATCGTATTTATAGTCGAGCGTCAGCTTGGTGTATTTGTTGTTCACCCCTTCATTGATCACGGGCAGGTCGCTGCTCAGTTTATCGTGACCAATCACATATACATAGTTCAGTGTATCGGCTGTTTTGCGCTCGGTGTCTATCCTGCCCACCATGTCAATATTGAGGTCGGCAGTAGTTTTATCAAGGGGGAAGATGGGATGCTCGGAGTAATAATCAGAACCCCATAATCCTTTTTCTTCACCGCTTACTGTCATGAACACAACAGTACGACGCGGGCCATCGCCTTTTTTAGCAGCAGCAGAAAAAGCTTCCGCCATCTGCATAACGCTTACAGTACCAGATCCATCGTCATCTGCGCCGTACCAGATCACATTGCCTTTTTTACCCAAATGGTCGTAGTGGCCAGTGATGAAGAGGTATTCATCTTTTTTATCTGTACCGGGAATGATACCTACCACATTACTGCTTTCGAGTGTTTCGGTGTGTTTGGTAACGGCGATGGCTACTTCTGCTACATAATTTCCTTTATTCACCTGCTTCAATTGATCTGAGGAAAGTTGGGAAGTCCTTCCCAGCAGGGCAGATGCCATTTCTTCCGAAATAGAAGCGCTGATGAAGCTGGCAGTATTGGGCTTCAGGTACATATTACCCTGGGTAGGTGTAGCAGTTGTAAGCGGAAAATTCTTTGTAACAACGAACAGGCCTATGGCCCCGTTTTTCTTTGCTGCATTGGTTTTCGCAAAAACAGAAGCGGGGTTTGCGTTGCGGGCGCGTGTGCTATTGCCAACCGGAGCAGGGTTGGGGTCATCGGTGCCATCGAGCACGATCACTATTTTGCCGGTTACGTCGAGGTTGGCAAAATCGTTCCTGCTTTTGGTATCGTCTACAATACCATATCCTGCAAAAACAGTATTATGTTGTGTCCATTCGCCAGAAGCGATGGTGCCGATATTCAGTGTATAATCTTTATCCCAGTTGAATTGTCTGCCATTCACAGAAAAAGTTTGGGCAGTGATTTCATCTTTATAAACCGGGTAGGGCATCTGGTAAGCGTTGCCGTTACCAGGCTTCAGTCCCATTTTTTTAAAACGGGCTTCGATATAAGCAGCGGCTTTTTTTTGTCCGGGAGAAGCGGTCTCGCGTCCTTCCATTTCAGCGCTGGCGATCACGGTCAGTTTTTCTTTCAGACCTGATGCGGTAATCTTTTCAGCATATTTTTCAGGATTGGCATTGTTTTGGGCGTGGCCGGTCATGACAAGAACCAGCAACCCAGGTACGAGTAAGTGTTTTCGCATATGGTAGTTTATTGTTAGGCACAAGCAATCTTGTTCACGCGGGTAGCGTGCCGTCCGCCCTCAAAAGGGGTAGACATAAAGTTCTCGATCATCTGCTGGGCAAGGGGCAGGGCTACAAAACGGGCAGGGATACAGATGATGTTGGCATTGTTGTGCATGCGGACAAGCCGGGCTACATCGTTCTCCCAACAGAGGCCGGCACGGATGTGCTGGTGTTTGTTGGCTGTGATGGCCACGCCATTGGCGCTGCCGCACAATAAAATGCCAAATGACGATTCGCCGCTCTCAACGCTGGCGGCTGTTGGATGGGCAAAATCAGGATAGTCTACTGAATCAGTTGTATAAGTGCCGAAATCCTTCACTTCAAAGCCCTTATCGGCCAGCCATTTAACCAATACGGTCTTATATTCAACACCGGCATGGTCGCTACCGATCGCAATCGGTTTAGAGGGGTCAAAAACAAAGCTCATGATCTCTTACTTTTCTAAAGCAAAGTTACTCAATTATTAACTCCATTCGTCCTCCTGCTCGCGCTTCTGCTCTTCCTTGTAAACCCTTACAGAAAGAACGATGCTCAGCTCATACAGGAGATAAAGCGGCAGGAATACAATGGTTTGACTCATCCAGTCGGGACTGGGTGTAATAAAAGCTGCAATGATGAGGATGACCACAATAGCGTATTTCCGGGTTTTCTTCAGGAAAAAAGGCGTGATCAGTCCAATACGGGTAAGTGCATAAGCCAGTACCGGCAGCTCGAAAGCCAGTCCGCAGCCAAGGATGATATTGGTGAGGTTATCTAGATAGTCAGAAAGGGTAGGGAAAGTAACCAAAGTGCCCTGTGTACCCAATTGGAAGCCGGCCAGGAAGTTAAAGGTAAAGGGGCCTAACAGGAAGAACCCGAAAGCAGCACCCAGGAAAAAGAAAAAGGATACCCAGAAGATCACAAAGCGGGTGGTGCGCAGCTCGTTTTCTTTAAGGGCTGGTTTCACAAAACGCCAGAACTCCCAGAATATATAAGGGAAAGCCATAATGAATCCCAGGATGAACGACATGCTGATGCTGCCAATGAACTGGCCTCCAAAGGAGTTGCTTTGCATGTTCACTTTTACCGGGGGCATGCAGAGCGCATCGCCCATGTGGGCCCAATGGCTGAACTGGCAAAGTACCCGGTAGCTGATGAAATTGGGATTGATGGGGCCGGTAATGATATAATCGAATATCCAGTTACGGTATACAAATATTACGATGGCCATGACGAGTATGGCGAGCACCGAACGGATGATATGCATCCGTAATTCCTCGAGGTGATCGATGAAGGTCATATCGGCCAATCCGCCACCCCTGTTTCTATCCAATAATGCCATTGCTTTGCTTTGACTGTTAAGAGTGGGCAAAGTTAAAGGGAAGCGAGATATATTACCGGAGTATTTTCATTTTAACCATTTCGATGCGGGTATCGCTCACATTGAGGATGTCGAAACGGTAATCACCTATGATAATGGTCTCTTTCTGCTTGGGAATGGTTTCATGGGCATTGATGATGTATCCGCTCAGGGTCTCGGACTCGGAGACGGGGAACTCCATATCATATTTTTCATTCAGGTAATCGAGTTCGAGGCGACCGCTGAAAATGAATTCATCATCGGCCAGCTTGTTCTCCACGAATTCCTCCACATCGTATTCATCCTTGATCTCGCCAAAGATCTCTTCCAGCACATCTTCCATGGTAACAATCCCGGCCGTGCCGCCGAATTCATCTACTACCCAGGCAATGCTTTTTCTTTCTTTGGTGAATTTATTGATGAGGTCTGCGGCGCTCATGCTTTCGGGAACGGCCATGATGGGATGCAACACGCTTTGAATGGAATCGGGCTTCTTGAAGAGGTCTATCTGGTGCACATAGCCCAGGATATTATCTACGGTGTCGTCGTACACCACGAGTTTGCTCAGCCGGGTTTCTATGAACCGTTGCCGCAGTTTTTCCAGTGGTATGTTAACTTCAATGCCTTCGATCTCGGTTCTGGGAACCAGGCATTGCCTGATTTTTACGGTGGGCAGACTGAGGGCATTCTCAAAAAGCTCGGTATTGAGCTCCTGGTTGTCTTCATCCTGTTCTTTGGTTTGCTGGAAGAAATGTTCCAGGTCTACTTTGGTAAAAGCATCTGTTTTTTCGTTAACCCTTACATTGAAAATATACTTCAGTATCCATTGCGAAATCTCTACAAATGTGTTGGTCAACGGCTGAAATACCGAATGAAAGAACTGGGCAACGGGAGCGAAAAAACTCAGCAAGGCATCATTACGTGCCCGGAAGATGGCTTTGGGAATAAATTCACCGAACACCAACACTACCAGGGAGGAAACCAGTGTATCGATGAAGAGTTTGAGGAATTCGTTTTTTACGTGCAGGGGATTCCAGGCGATACTTTTCAGGAAACCATCGAACAGTAATCCGTATATCACCAGGAATACATTGAGTCCTATCAGGCAGCTCCCAATGAATTTAGCAGGCTGCTCAATGAAGCTGGAAAGGATAAGCCCGCTTTTTTTTCCTTGCTTCTTTTTCAGTTCAATGCTCAGGCGGTTGGCCGTAACAAAGGCGATTTCGTAGCCGGCAAAAAAACCGATCAGTATGAGGGTCACTCCTATCCATATCAGGGTATAGAGTTCAGACATGCAGGAAAAATAGAACAAATATTCGGGATTGCAAAAGTGCCCCGTTGAAACGGAGCACGTACCGATTGTCTATAGTTTACATAACCGGCTTGTGAGATAGATGCACATGAGAAAAAAGCTATTTGAAGTCTACCGTACAGTTCTGGCATTTCATATCAACTTTCATTCCTTTGCCATCACCTACAGCAGCTGTGAATTTAGAAGGTGTGTCATTGCCTCCTCCCCAGGCGCCAACCTGGACTAAATTGATCCTGAACTGCTGATTTTTAGTATCACTGCTTGCAGCATATCCTGTTACTGGTTTTTCAGTTCCAGTTGTTGTGTTTTCCTTTGGCTCTTTGGCAGCTTTCTCTTCAACGACAGGTTTCTTTTCAAAATCGCCATAGACAGTGCTATATGCACCACTAAAGTCTATGGAAAAAGCTTTTATGTTACGAAGTGGTATCCTGATATCGGCATATTTATCATCTATTTTGACACGATTCACACTGGCCGCTACATCTTTGATCTTAAGATCGGCATTCTGTCCTTCCAGTTCCAGTGATTCTTTGAGGTGTGTGATCCTTAGGTTACCGTAATTCTTCCTGCCGCGCAATTCACCCACTTCTTCCACATCGTACTCGTCAACATTACTTCGTATGGAAAGGTTTTTAACAGCAGCCAATTCAATATTCGAATATTTGGAATCTATATCGAGCTGATCGATATTTTGGGCGCTGAAGCGCCCATTCATCAACTCTACTTCTGCGTTTTTCAAATTACCCAAATTGGCATTGGCATATTTGGAGCGGAGGATCAATTTGTTAATGTCTCCAACTTCCAGGTTGCCATTGCTGATATCAATGCTCGCCTCCGTAATACCATTAAAAAGCATCACATTGCCATATTTGTTTTCAATGTCTATTTTGGTTCCTGCAGGCATATAGATAATAAGATCACTTTTGGAGCTGTTTTTTTTCGTAGAGTTCGAATGTAGCCTTATGGACGTGATCTGGCCAGCCGACCCACTGCCAGATGTCATTGTTTCGGCACAATTGTTACAGCTGGAATAAGCGAAACCATAACCATAATTATTGCCGATACCTGATTTGATCTTAACAGATGAGCCCATCACTTTAAGCGAAATATTGGCCTTATCCAGCAGTTCTTCATCAGTAGGGGTATTATCTTTATCGTAATAATATGCAGTGGTGGTGAGCTTTACTTTCTGCTGATCCCAAGTTTTCACTTGCACTGAACGATAATTATTCTGAATATAAATTTCTCCGTTTTTAGGCATGGCTACTTCAGCGCTCACCTCTTTTGACAACGGTTCTGTTACAGGAATTTTGGATTCCCGGACTGCTACAGAAACATATTGTTTTTTTATGATGGTGTCAAGATTGCTGTTGATGGTTATATTGTTGTCATTGTCATACCGTTGTGCTGTTGCGGTACCCGCCAGGCTCAATGCGGCCAAAGCACATAATACCATTTGTTGATGATTATTTTTCATATAGGGGGTGTTTAGGAGATTTACATGTTCAGAAAATAAGTCTGCGTACTGTCTGCCGGAACACGCTCTTTTTTGAACCGGTTATTGAGTTTGTTCATTTCTATTTGTAATTGTTTCAGCATATTCAATTTTTGCTGGTATATATTAATGAGCTGGGTAATCAATTCATCATTAATGCCATTTTTAGCGATGTCTTCCTTGATCTGCTTTTCATCTTTTTCCATCTGTTTGAGTTGCACTTTGAAGTCGTTGAAATACGCGGGCGACTCGGCATAGATGGGTGTACTATTCAATTTGTTGCGTTGCAGGTCGATCACCTGGGTAAAGCTGGACTCGATATTGTGTACCAAACTGTAGTCAGGATCCGTTGCCGGTGGCAACGCCTTATGTTTAACTGAACGAGCCACATGCTGCACAGACGGGTTCTGTTTATCATCGGAAGTAACAACCCGCAAATCCTGTTCTTCGATGGGTTGCTGTACTTCAACAGGACTGATCGCTTGTACCGGATTATTTTTATGTGTAGTTGCAACCGGATCAATGTGCATGTTTTTTGGGTGCAGCAAGTACCAGCTGCCGATACCGGCCATCAGTATAACACAGGCTGCCGCCATCCATTTCATAACCGGCATTATAACGGGCGTTTGAGCAGCGTTGGTAGTTCTTTCCTGTATCCGTTGCCATAACTCCTCGCCCGGCTCGTCGTGGTTGAGCTGGCTGGCATGTTCTTTCAAATATTTTTTCAATTCATCCATGAACCTGTATTTGCGCGGTGATGCGTTCTTTTAATAATTGTTTGGCCCTCCAATACTGGCTTTTGCTGGTAGATTCCGATATGGCCAGGCTTTCGGCAATCTCTTTATGGCTGTAATCTTCCAGTACATAAAGGTTGAATACCTGCCGGCAACCATCGGGCAAACCCTTGATCTCACGGTGTATGAGATCAAGGCTGATGCTGGTCCACCATTCGGAAGCATCATCAGCCGGCACATCATTCATCTGGTCATTCCATTCATTCCAACGGGTGTTTTTTTTGCTGAAACGGATGCATTCGTTTACCACAATGCGCTTTAACCAGCCGCCGAACTGCGCAGCCTCTCTCAATTGGTACATGCTGCGAAAGGCGATTACGAAAGCATCCTGTAGGATGTCCTCCGCATCGTTGAGATTGCCGGTCATACGCGTGCAGATGTTGAACATGGCTTTGCTGTACTGCTTGTACAATAAAGCCTGCGCCGCTGCATCACCTTTACTGGCCCTTCTCACAACAGCCGTTTGTATGTTATTTGCCTGTTCCAATCGGAAAATCCGTTTATAAGAGTGCAGGCTGGCGAAAAAGTTGGAAAGGCAGGTCGTTTTTATTTGAATGCGATCTGCTTTTTGTCTGCCGCCACCATTTTGTTGAGCACTTCTTTAAATGCTGCAAATTCACTGGTGGGGACTTCTTCTGCCAGGTATTTTACTTCCCATGTAGCAATGACCCTGTCGGGTTTGACTTCAAAATGCAGGCTATAATTGAGTGCAGGGCAGCTGTAGCTAATATTTTTAGGTGCTTCTTCTTTTTTGCCAGGGGCCATCTTATCGTTCACCAATATGTCAAGCAGTTGTTCGTTATAATGGTTGCTCAGGAAAGTTTCAAGCACTGTATCGGCTTTGCTCTTGTCTTTGTTTACATTGGCCTCGGGGTTGTATTTCATGTTGGCGAATGGAACATTGTCGGGATAGCGCTGATAGGCTTTTCCCAATTCTTTGATCAGTCCGTCGATATCGCTTCTTTTTACCAGCAATTCCAGTTGCTTGTACTCGGTATCTTCATTATCGCCATAAATTTCAATCCGTTTGTTCAGCAACCTCTTGGCTTCGGTTCTTTTATTCTCGGTTAACAATGATAGCGCCTGTTGAAAATGCTGCGCATGGGCAAGCGTCAGGGAACAGGTAAGTATGCACAGGATAAAGCATCTCATGTTGTAATCAGTGTTTAATCGTCTAAAATGAACCGGGTTTCCGAAAACAGAACGCGTCAGGAAAGATCCATTACCGGCTTGTTCTGTAATATTTTTTCAATCCGTTCAATTATTTCCGTGGTAAGCAATGGCAACGCCTCCAGCGCTTTCAGATTTTCTTCCAGTTGCGATGCTTTTGTAGCGCCCAGGATAGCGGTGGTTACATGCGGGTTGTGAATGGTCCAGGCAATGGCCAGGCTGGCAAGGGATACGCCGAGCTCGTTGGCCAGGAGTAGCAATTGCTTCGCCTTTTCTATTTTGGCTTCCTGCACCCAGCGGTCTTTTAACCAGTCGAATCCTTCCAATGCCAGTCTCGATCCTTCCGGAATACCGTTGTTGTATTTGCCTGTAAGGAAACCGGCGGCGAGCGGACTCCAAATGGTAGTACCCAATCCAACGTTCCTGAATACCGGCAGGTAATCCTGCTCCATCTTAAAACGTTCGAACATATTGTATTGCGGTTGCTCAACCGTAGGGGCGATGAGGTGATACTGTTGCGCTGCGCGATGGGCTTCCATGATCTCTGCACCGCTCCACTGGCTGGTGCCCCAATACAACACTTTGCCTTGTTGTATCAAGTTGTGCATGGTCCACACTACTTCTTCAATGGGTACAGCAGGGTCGGGACGGTGACAGAAATAAATATCCAGGTAATCTGTTTGCAGGCGTTGCAAGGCTTCGTGGCAGGCTTCTACCAGGTGTTTGCGGCTGAGGCCGGTCTGGTTGGGCTTGTTTTGTTTACCCCTCCATCCGAAATACGCTTTGGAAGAAAGGGTATAAGAGGTACGGTCCCAGTTTTTTTTCTTCAATACCCGGCCCATCATTTGCTCACCCTCGCCCAGGGCATATACTTCTGCATTGTCGAAAAAATTAATGCCGGCGTCATAAGCGAGTCCCATCAATTCATCGGCAATGCCATCGTTGATCTGCTTGTGAAAAGTTACCCAACTGCCATAGCTGAGCACACTGAGTTGTAGGCCGGTCTTGCCCATCCTGCGATATTCCATATTATTTGATTTATTTTATTCGTCATCCCGAGCGTAGTCGAGGGATCTGCTCGAAGTACCAGCAGGTCCTTCGACTCGCTTCGCTCGCTCAGGATGACGTTCTTCACCTCATCCATTCGCAATTTACTTTATTACGGTTTTACTTGTGTCTTTGGCCGTAGAAGTGCTGTCGGGAACAATGAAAAAGCTGCCGGGCTTGAGGTCGAACAGTGTGATGTTCGACAAATCCTGGTTGCAGCGGATACCTTTCAGTCCGATCAGTTTTTGGCGGGGGGTACGTTGACTGATGGTCACTTCTTTATCGGTATAGAACTGACCGAGGGACTGGTCCCAGTAAAGTTCTTTGGCAAACAATGTATCTCCTTTGATATTGAACGCTACCACACTGTCTTTCAGGAATACTTTGTTTTCTCCTTCAAGGTAGCGCCCGTATTTGGCGCCGAGCTGACTTTCGATTACCAGGCTGTCATTATAAAAATCAACGTGCAGCGATTTAGGAAATTCGGCTTTGCGTGCGCTATCGCCCTGGAAACTTAACATCAGAGGTGCAATCAGCTTGGCCCGCATATGACCTCCTACACTCAGGTAACTTTCAATTTTGCGTCCTTCGTCAACGCCGGGCTTTCGCTTACCCAACGCTCTCACTTCATTCACATCATTTTCGCAGGCGAACATAAAAAAGCAGCCGGTGATCACGGCTGCTGTAATTAGTTTTTTATGTATCCTGCGATTAATCATACTTGCGTTTCTGGAACCAAATGTCGCTCAAACTAAGTCCGAAAGATAACTGAAAATAATTTTCTGTGATATTGTTAACACTGGACCCGCGTTTGCCAAACTCAAAGGCAGTATTGATGGTGGTGAACTGGTAGTCGTAAGAGCGCCATTTTTTTACCGGCAGGCCGGCGCCGAGGGAGACGCCGAATTGTTTCAGACCATTGCCATCGGGGTTCACGTAATCCTTACCGTAGTATACCCCTGCACGGTAATTGACATTGCTCCAGTAATTTTTTCCATTGATGGGGTTCGGACAGAACTGTCCACCCACTTTCATCTGCCAGCTATTCACCAGTGGCTCGGTTTGTCCATAAAAACGGTATTGGGTCCATTGTGTAACAGCATATTCTGCACCGATCGACCACATTTCGAATGCACCTCTTACACTTGTGGTTGTTTTATGGAAAGTGATACCGCCTGCATAACTGAAAGGCAGGGTTATTTTGCCTTTGGTATTCTTTACTTCGTAAATACTGTCGATGGTCACTTCGCCATTGGAAGTCTGCGTATAGGTCTGGCGGCCGATATCCTGCGAAGCAGATAATTGCTGCTTCAGGCTGGCAGTGGCTCCGAAACGGAGTGCATACTGATCGGTGGATTTTTTTTCTTTGAATTCTTTCTTGCTCAGCTTTATTTCATACTGCATACCGGCATCAAAGAAGAGGCCGTTGAAATGCGTATTGGTAAAAGAGTTCGACTGGTAATGGAAAACCGTATCGTTCACGAAAGCTTTTTTAGTAGAAATATCCTTGTTTCCGAAATGATAGCCCGCATTAAAACCGATGTTGAGCGATTTCCATTTTTTGCCTAATCCCACAAAAAACTGGTTCAATCCACCAGAGCCTTCATACACATTGACGAGGCTGTCGGTCCTGATCTGTTCAAAAGTGTGAACAGAATAATTGATCCTGGTAACAGGTCGCAGGCCAAAAGCCAGACCCCATCCTTTTTTGCGGTTCAGGGGCATTCCCACCACCACATAAGTAGGTATGAAATAGTTCGACTGGAAATGGCCCGAAGGATTATTGCTGCGTAACGTGCGGGAATCGATCATCAGACCCAGGTCAAAAGAAGTCATGTACAGGTTCCCGTAAGTAGCGGGGTTACTGAAGTTGATGGATTGCCCCACATTATTGTTCAGGCCATCTGCATGGGCAACACCCAGTCCACCCATGGAGCGGCTCACCACATTGGATCCGCTATAAATATTACCAAGTCCGTAACGTGCAAAGGGAGAATTCTCTTGTGCAACAGCACTAAGCAGGGTGGTTCCGGTTACTAATAGAGCCAGGTAAAGCCTGGCCACAGTTGTACTCACTGATCGCATAGAGGCCTTTAAAGATTAAATAAGGGTCGGCAAATATCCTGTTTTTTAGATGTGAGACAAAAAAACCCATATCACCCCCGGTTAACAGCACGTTAAAGTTGCTGTATTTCAATGCATAAGCATCAATTATTCCATCTATTTCTTTGGCCATTCCCAGTATCACACCGCTCAAAATATTGGTTTTGGTATCATAACCTATCAGCGGAAACCTGTTTTCAGGGCTTACCAGGGGCAGCAGGGCGGTTTGTTCGTGCATGGCCCTGAAACGCATATTGAGGCCGGGAGAGATGCTGCCTCCCAGGAATTCATGAACGGGGCTGATATAATTATAGGTGATGCAGGTACCCAGCCCGATGGCCAGGTTGTGCTGGTGCGGGAATAGTTGAACAGCCGCTGCACAAATGGCCAGCCTGTCGGCTCCAATGGTCTCGGGCTTGCCTACCGGTGAGGTGAAGGGCAATTGACTATGGTGGTCGAGCTTGTGGAATTGTGTATGTGCCGCCAGGAAAGTTTCCGTTTCAGCGTTATGCCTGATCACAGAAGAAAGGATCGATCGGGAAGGTTTGTATTTTTCTATCAGCGGGCGAATGGCATCGGGCGTATCGTTTTCCAATACCACTACTTCTTTGATCTCGTCGTTTTCAAATACGGCAGATTTGAGGCGGGTGTTCCCAAAATCGAAGCAGAGGGTTGTTGGCATAAGCGGGTATGTTACAGGTCAAAATTAAAGCCTTTCTTTGCCGTGACAATTTCGGACTATGAAAATTTCAGGTTTTACGATCATTCGCAATGCTGTTATGAACGACTACCCCATTGTAGAAGCAATTCGCTCTATTCTGCCGGTAGTGGATGAAATGATCGTATTGGTAGGAGATTCTTCTGATGATACATTGGGACTGATGCAATCAATCAACGACCCCAAGATCCGCATACACCGGTCGGTCTGGGATTCCGGCTTACGCAGCGGCGGATCGGTACTGGCGGTTGAAACGAACAAGGCTTTTCAATTGATCGATCCCGAAAGTGATTGGGCTTTTTATATCCAGGGCGATGAAGTAGTGCACGAAAAATACCATCCGGCTATTAAAGAGGCTTGTATACGATATAAAGATGATGAAAGAGTAGAAGGATTGCTCTTCAAATACCTCCATTTTTATGGTACGTATGATTATGTGGGCGATAGCCGTAAATGGTACGATCACGAAGTGCGTATTATACGGAATGATAAAAAGATCGCCGCTTATAAAGACGCGCAGGGATTCCGGGTGGATGAAAGGAAATTGTGGGTGAAACCGGCAGACGCTTATATCTATCACTATGGCTGGGTAAAGAGCCCCGAGCAGATGATGAAAAAGCAAAAAGAGATCAGCCGGTATTGGGATAGTAATGCCAATATACGGTCGGTAATTACGAGTCCGGATTTTTATGATTTCAATGAATTCGATTCGTTGCAACGCTTCAGGGATACTCACCCGTCGGTGATGAAAGACAGGATCGCGCGCAAGAACTGGCAGGTAGAATTGGATATTACCAGGAAGCGGTTTTCATTGAAAGACAGGCTCCTTTATTATTTTGAGCGGCTTACCGGCATCAGGCCGTTTGATTTCAGGAATTACAGGTTGTTGAAATAATAGGTCTATATTTAGAACTATGTGGGAGCAGTTCATAACAGGTGTGAGCCAGGGCGACTTTAAAGCACTTGCCAGAAGTATTTCCCTGGTGGAAAATGCGGTGAGTGGTTACGAGACGTTCCTGAGCCGGTTGCCTTCCGGAAAAACTGCCATAACAGGTATTACAGGCCCTCCCGGGGCCGGGAAAAGCACGCTGGTAGATGCGCTCATCGGTGCCTGGGTGGCGCAAGGGAAAAAAGTGGGTGTGCTTTGTGTTGATCCATCTTCCCCCTTTAACCTGGGTGCATTGCTGGGCGACAGGATTCGCATGAGTGAATGGTACCAGCATCCGCATGTTTTTATCCGTTCACTTGCTTCAAGGGGAGCGCTGGGGGGCCTTCATCCGCAAATGATTGAGATCACTGCATTGATGCAGGCTGCGGGGTTTGATGAGATCATTGTTGAAACCGTGGGTGTTGGGCAAAGCGAGATTGAAGTAGCGGGACTGGCCGATACAACAGTAGTAGTAGTGGTGCCTGAAGCGGGAGATGAAGTACAGACCATGAAAGCAGGGCTTATGGAAATTGCAGATGTATTTGTGGTAAATAAAAGCGACAGGCCGGATGCCGATCTGTTTGTGAAAAACCTGAAACAAATGCTGGCGCCTGCATTTCAGCAGCGCACATGGCAGGTGCCTGTGATCAAAACAATTGCTTCACGCAAAGAAGGTATAGATGCCCTGATGGAAGCCATCGTGGCACACCAGCATACAGCACGTTTACTGGAAAGAAAATCGTGGTTGTTTACCGAAAGAGCTTACCGGCTCATCCAAAAACACAGAATGGCATCCATTGATAAAGAGGAAATGAGGCGATCGGTTAGAAGGGCTTTGGAAGAACCTGGTTTTAATTTATTTACTTTCGTTCAGCAATACCTGTAAATAGTACATGAATCCTGCAGCAGAATTACCATTGGTATCGGTAGTGATGGCCACTTATAATGGAGAACGATTCATAGGTGCACAGCTCAACAGCATCCTGGAACAAACTTATCCTAACCTGGAAGTGATCATAGTAGATGATGGATCAACAGATGGTACGGCGAACCTGCTAAAGCAATATGCAGAACGCTTCAACAATATCAGGTTGTTCTTCAATGAACAGAACATTGGCTATGTACGCAATTTTGAAAAGGGTATGTTATTGGCGGCCGGTGAGTTCCTGGCGCTCAGCGACCAGGATGATATCTGGGATAAGCAAAAGCTGAGCCTGCTGATGCAGGAAATAGGCGATTACCCCATTGTGTACTGTAATTCCGAGCTGATCGATTACAATGGCAACCGGGTAGGAAAAAAATTATCGGATATCAAAAGGCTGGGCGATTTTGATGATTGCCTGAGTTTTTTGGTGGGCAATTCAGCGCCGGGACACGCGATGATCATCAGGAGAAGCCTGGTAAAAGCGTCTGTTCCTTTGGCGCCTATGATACCTCACGATCATTGGTTGGGCTTTGTAGCTACGTTGACAGGTAAAATCAAATTCGTAGATAAAGTGCTGGTACAATACCGGCAGCACAATGCCAATGTGTTTGGCGCCGCAAAAGTGAAGGCGGAAGGAGAGGCGGTGCCAGTGAAAAAGAAAAAGCCTGGTAAAGAAGCGGAGCTGGCGCAAATCAGGGAGCGGATACGATTGCAGTATGAGAAGTGCCCTGCATTGCTGGGGAATGAAAAAAAGATACTGGCTGCTGTGATGCAGTCGTACCATGATTTTTCGTTGATGAACAATTTCAAAAGAATGACCCTGTTCTTTCGATACAATCGCAGGATACTGGCATACAAGCGGCGAAACCAACTCAGACGATGGCTGTTTTGCCTGAAAATGTTTTACAAGATCAAATAATCTACACCCGACCAATGCATAAGATCATACTCGATTGCGAAAGAATGAAATACCCTCATACGGGGTTATACCATTTCTGCCTGCAATTGGGTCGTTCGTTGCTGAAAGAAGCTGTGGAAGAAGCGATTTCTTTTTTCATGCCCCGGAAATGCGGTCCTGTTTTTGGCACTCATGCACAATATATATACCAGCATGCTGTGCATAAATGGATATTGCCTGCTACCGCTAAATACAATGTCTGGCATGCTACACACCAGGGCAGTCAATACTTTCCTGCCAACAGGAAGATCCCTGTTGTATTAACGGTACACGATTTGAATTTTCTGAAAGGGAACTTTAAATCGGCTGCAAAAAGAAAAACTTGCCTGCAGGCGCTGCAGCATAAAATAGACCGGGCAGATCATATTACAACCATTTCACAATTTGTGCTGGATGATTTGCATGCTCATATCCGGTTGAATAACAAACCCGCAACGGTTATTTATAACGGATGCAATATCAATGCAGCTATTTTGCCTGCTGCACCGCTTGTACAACCTGGCGGTCCTTTTTTATTTACCATTGGAACGATTGCGGTAAAAAAGAACTTTCATGTATTACCGGCGCTGCTGGTGAATAACGACAAACATTTAGTTATTGCAGGCATTGTGCAGGATGAAGCATATAAAAAGGAAATCATAGCAGCTGCGCAGAAGACTGGTGTACTAAGCAGGGTGCATTTTACAGGGCCGGTAACAGAAGCAGAAAAATATTGGTATTACCAGCATTGTGAAGCATTTGTATTTCCATCATTGGCAGAAGGGTTCGGCTTACCGGTGATAGAAGCCATGGCGTTTGGCAAGCCGGTGTTTTTATCAACACAGACTTCTTTACCCGAGATAGGAGGGGAAGATGCTTTTTATTTCAATGATTTTGATCCGGAGAATATGCAGGAAATTCTGCAAAGGAGGATGACTGTTTATTCAACAGATACGGGCTTGGTGGAAAGACTGAAAGCAAGGGCTTATTCATTCAACTGGCAACAAACGGCCCGTCAGTATATAGAGATCTACCGGGGATTGTATTGAAAATCCGGTCAGGCGTTATTTGTGCATGTTTTTCTCGTTCTTCCACCAGCGCATGCCTATATAACCCATGATGAGCAGCGGGGCCGCTGCTAAATAAATAATGGCAGAGTTGAGGGCTTTGGCCGGGCCTTCGCCCATTTGAGAAGCGGTTTTGGTACAAATGGAACACTGTGCCTGTAAATATCCTGCATTCAGCAGCAACAATACCAAACACACCGCCAGTATCCATCCCTTCGTTTTCATAACAACTGTTTTCTGTTGCAAAGATACACACAAACCAGGTTATAGGTACTTAATAAGCCTGTATTAACACTTCGGCGGGAATATGCAGTGCCTGGTTCAGCTTCCGAATCATAGCCAAACTGAGTTTTCTTTTGCCGGACAGAATTTCTGATTTCCTGGAGCGGTAGCCCAATACTTCAGATAATTGGGCTTCCGACATGCCCAATTGCTCGAGCCTGAATTTGACGGCTTTCAATGGGTTGGGCTTAGGCATCGCATGATGTTCATGCTCATACGATTTGATCAGGATAGACAATATCTCTAATTTATCCGACTCTTTTGAATTGGCTTTCAACTCTTTTTGCAATAGTGCGTAAGTACGAGCCAGCGCATCTTCATATTGTCTTTCATTTTTTATTGGTTTTAGCATAATCGATTTTTTGGACGCAAAATTATCATTAACTTTCTCACTAAACCTATGCGTATGAACCAGCGCAGGAAATTCATCGGGCAGCTTGGCCTGATGGCGGGGGCGTTCTCTGCCAATAGCCTTTTTAACCAGTTGCATGCAGCGGAATGGAAGCAGGCTGCACAAAAAGTAGCAGGATGCAGTCCGGAGACTGTGGCAACTGATGAAGACTACTGGTCAGTGATACAACAGTCTTTCACTGTAAATCCCAACCTGGTGAACCTCAACAATGGCGGAGTAAGTCCCGCTCCGCGTGTGGTACAGGAAGCGGTGGAACGCTTCAATCGTTTATCCAATGAAGGGCCCTCTTATTATATGTGGCGGATACTGGACCAGGGAAGGGAGCCGCTGCGCCAGAAGCTGGCAACACTGGCCGGCTGCCTGCCCGAAGAAATAGCGGTGAACAGGAATGCCACCGAATCGCTGAATACAGTTATCTATGGACTGGAACTCAAAGCGGGCGATGAAGTGATCGGTACCAAACAGGATTATCCGAACATGATACAGGCCTGGAAGCAGCGTGCCATGCGTGACGGATTACAGTATACGCAGATCAGTTTCGATTTTCCCATAGAAGATGATGAGGCGATTGTAAGCGCTTATGAAAAAGCCATCACACCTAAAACCCGGATATTGCATGTTACCCATATCATCAATTGGGTGGGACAGATCATGCCCGTGAAAAAGATTTGCCAGATGGCGCACCGGCACAACCTGGAAGTGATTGTGGATGGGGCGCATTCATTCGGACTGCTTGATTTCAAGATCCCGGACCTGGAATGTGATTATTTCGGAACCAGTCTGCACAAATTCTTAAGTGCACCCATTGGCAGCGGCATGTTATGGATCAAACAAGATAAAATTGGCAAGATATGGCCGCTACTCTGTAACGATAAACCGCACAGCGACGACATTCGCAAATTTGAAACCCTTGGTACCCGTAGCTTTCCGATAGAGCAGGGAATAGGCGAAGCGATCAATTTTCATACAGCCATCGGGAGTAAACGGAAAGAAGAACGCATTCGCTATCTCAAAAATTATTGGGCCGGGAAGGTAAAATCCATTCCGCGTGTAAAACTGCATACATCTTTGAAACCGGAATATTCCTGCGCCATAACGGGCGTAAGCATTGAAGGTATGACACCGGCAGAGCTCGACAGCGCTTTATTCAACCGCTATAAGATACATACCGTTGGTATTGTGTGGGAAAACATCAGTTGCGTGCGCGTTACGCCGCATGTATATACAAGAATAGATGACCTGGACAGATTGGTTCAGGCAATAGAAACAATAGCAACGAAGAATCGCTGATGTACCATTATATCGTCATCCCGAGCGAGCGCAGCGAGTCGAGGGACCTGCTGAAGACTTCATGAGGTCCCTCGGCTGCCCCTTCGACTCGCTTCGCTCGCTCAGGGTGACGTTGCTCGGGATGACGATGGAATGTTTAAGAAGCTTTTACGGCAGGCTTCTTACTCTTATTCGGCTTGGCAGGACGCGTTTTTCCAAAAGAGCCCTGAAATCTTTTACCTTTTGCGGTCTTTTTATCACCTCTACCCATGGTATTGTTTTTGGTTTTGAAAATAAATGAATTGCAAAAATAGAAAAACCCCGCTAATGCGGGGTTCAATTCTTTTGAAGAGCTTTCAGTTAGATCTTAGCGCTTAATTCTTTACCAGCTTTGAAGCGGGCAACTTTCTTAGCCTTGATCTTGATCGTTTCGCCAGTCTGAGGGTTACGACCTGTACGAGCAGCACGCTTAGATACAGAGAAAGTACCAAAACCAACCAGGGTAACTTTGTCGCCTTTTTTCAGCGCTTTGGTTACTGTGTCAACAAAAGAATCCAGGGCAGCATTTGCCTGGGTCTTAGTAACGCCAGCATCTTCAGCAATCTGGGCGATCAATTCAGCTTTGTTCATAGATGTGTTTTTAGATTGTTTTAATTCTATGAAACAAATTTATTGGCTTTTGTCGTTCAGCAAAATATTTCATTGCTTTTTTATCCTCTTTTTTGGAACCTGCAAACACCCTGCCATAAAGGATTTCAGCCGATTTTATTCAAATAGTTGGAAATAATTCCGTAAATGCCTTCTGGCTGGAACGCTTGCGGGCAAAGGGTTTTAAGGGTTAGATGGCTGGAATTCAGTTCCCGTGCGGGTTTCAGAGAAATATAACGAAGATTTGGATATGCCAACATCGCCTGTAAAAACTATCCACACTCAATTCACAATCTGCATGAGTGTGCGAAAACCAACGAAATGATTACCCCATCGATCCAGGGCATCCTGCCGCAATGCAGTTGCATGCTGTGCAATGTACCGCTCATAATCATCCCTGGTAGCTGCGAAATATTGCGTGGCATAAGTAGGCCCCTCTGATTCGTCGGTTTCCAGCAGTTTTACAAAACAGTACTCCGTAAAGCAGCCGCTTTGCATAACAGCCGGTATGTGCTCTTCTTTCATCCAGCGTACCCAGTCTTCGTGGATATGCGGGGAGACTTTCGTGGTGACGTTGTAGATAAACATGCTCATTTAATTTCCGCGTAGATGGGACAATGATCGCTGTGTTTTACATCTGGGTAAATAGCAGCGGATTTCAGTTGGGGCTTCAATGCTTCACTGATACAGATATAGTCGATCCGCCATCCTTTGTTTTGTAATCGTACTGAAGGGAAACGCTGGCTCCACCAGGAATAAGCGCCTTTGGTATCGGGATGCAAGAGGCGGAAAGTATCGATCCATTGTTTCCCAAGAAATTTATCCATCCAGGCCCGCTCTTCGGGCAGGAAGCCGGATGAGTTTTTATTTCCCTTGGGATCGTGGATGTCTACTTCGGTATGTGCAATATTATAATCACCCGTAACAATCAACTTAGGTCTTTTTTTACGCAAGTCCTGAACATAATCAAAGAATTCATCCAGCCATTGGTATTTATAAGTTTGCCGTTCATCGCCGCTGGTGCCCGAAGGAAAATAAGCGTTGATGAGTGTGATATCTCCGAAATCGGCGCGGATCACCCTTCCTTCAAAATCACTTTGTTCAATTTTATTTCCCGATATAACCTGGTCGGGTTTGATTTTGGTAAAGATGGCCACCCCGCTGTATCCTTTTTTCTGTGCCGAAAACCAGTATGTCTGGTAGCCAAGCGATTCTATGGATGCAATATCAATGTCTTCTTTTTGTGCTTTGGTTTCCTGCAAACAAATAATGTCTGCCGGATTCGTCTGCAACCAGTCGAGAAATCCTTTTTTGATAGCAGCCCTGATGCCATTGACATTGTATGAAATGATGCGCATGTTGATGGGTTTAAGCGAATATAAAGATGCATCAAAAACCACATTCACCGCATGCTATTTTTTTACTAATTTGACCCTTCTTTGTATTCAAGATGTGTATATGAAAAAGACAAACAGGATCATTCCTGCAAAACAATCCATTTATCTCGAAGGACCCCGCCCCAGGATCAGTGAACTGGGTTTTGCCTGGGATGTATTCTGGCAGTTCATCAAAGGGTTCAGGACCATGCATTTCCTTGGGCCCTGTGTTACGGTGTTCGGCTCTGCCAGGTTTGGAGAAGATCATCCATACTACCATGCAGCCAGGGAATTCGGCAGGCGCATTGCTGCTGCCGGTTTTACCACCATGACAGGCGGCGGACCGGGCATTATGGAAGCAGCCAACCGCGGCGCTTTTGAAAGCGGCGGTACTTCGGTAGGATGTAATATCAAACTGCCGCATGAACAGCATCCCAATCCGTATATGCACAAATGGATCACTTTCGATTATTTTTTCGCCCGCAAAGTGATGCTGGTAAAATATTCTTACGCATTCATCATCATGCCGGGAGGCTTTGGCACGATGGATGAATTCTTCGAAACCATTACGTTAGCGCAGACAAAAGTAATCTACGATTTTCCCATCGTACTCTATGGCAAATCTTATTACGAACCATTGATGAAAGCCATCGACTCCATGGAAGCCGCCGGAACCATCGCGCCGGTTGACAAAACATTGTTGTTCCTTACCGATGATATGGATGAAGCCATGCACCACATCGCAACGTATGTGCGCAAAAACTTCAAGGTTAAACCACGTAGAAGGTTATGGTGGCTGTTTGAGAAGAGATGATATTAAAAAGTGAATCCCAGGTTCAGGATAAGCTCATAAGTTCCAAAAGCCTGCGACGCAGTTCCTTTGTACACTTTCAATCCTGAATAGCTGGCATAATCCAGCTTGTTGGCAAACTCAAGGTAAACATGCTTGCAGAAAGTGCCGCGTAAAGCGCCTTCGAAACCCATGTTCCATCCGCCCAATTGGAAACCGGCATCGTTGTGCTGACCGAACAGGCTGTTCTCTACGTGCGGGATAACAGGACCTACACCCGCTTTTGCAAGTGCATCCAATTTGAACCAATTGTTCTTTGCTTCCAACCAGTTCCATCTTTTCACGATGTTGAACAACAGGAAATTGGCGCCATTGTTCAGGTAATAATAAAAGCCATTGGCTTTGGAGAAATTGATGGTGGAATCAATCGGTCTTCCATTCAGCATGCCTTTCACTTCAATTTGCTGTCCGTCTTGTATGATATGTTTGGTATGATCGAAATTGATTTCGAAAGCCCATCCTTTTTTTCGGTTGAAAAAATATCCTATTCGATAATTGTATTGTGGTATGCTGATGGGAATGCTGAAAATACCTTCATCCCATCCGATATGATCGTGCGAGTGCACAGTTTTCATTGTGTACTTAGTCTGCAGCTCAGGCTGACTAACCGTAACGTCTGAATGCGTGTACCATTCTTTGTTATAGCCCCAGGAAAAATAAAGCTCGCCTTTTTTTTCTTTTTTCTTTGTTTGCGCCTGCGTTAAAACGGGCAATACCATAGCCAATACCAACAGCGATTTACTTACACATTTCATACTGAATCGGTTGTTCGGCGCAAAGGTAAGGGCTAATCCAAAACCGGACTCAACCATCTTTCTGCTTCTGCCAGGGGCATGTTCTTTCTACGGGCATAATCTTCCAATTGATCGCGCAGGATCTTACCCACGCCGAAATACTGGCTGCTTGGATTAGAAAAATACCAACCGCAAACAGAGGAAGCAGGGTACATGGCCAGACTCTCTGTTAACTCAATGCCCACTGTATCGGTGGCTTTGAGCAAGTGAAAGAGTTTGTGTTTCTCTGTATGATCCGGACAGGCAGGATAACCTGGCGCAGGACGAATACCAGTGTATTGTTCTTTGATGAGTTCTTCGTTGCTCAGCTGTTCGGACTGATCGTAACCCCAATATGTTTTTCTTGTTTTCAGGTGCAGGTATTCGGCCAAACCTTCTGCAAAACGATCGGCCAGGGCCTGCAACATTATCTTGTTGTAATCGTCGAAGTTTTGCTCGAATCTTTTGATATGCGGTTCAATGCCGTGTATGGTAACGGCAAAAGCGCCGATGAAATCTTTTTTACCACTGGAAACAGGCGCCACAAAATCAGCCAGCGACAGGTTGGGTTGTCCGGGCGCTTTTTTTACCTGCTGTCGCAGGAAGGATAAGCGGGTATCTGCTGTTCCGTTCTTTACCACCACATCGTCGTTCTCACTGCCCGCTTCCCAGAAGCCGATGGTGCCTTTGGCTGTGAGCCATTTTTCAGCAATGATCTTATCAATCAGTGCATTGGCATCGTTGTACAATTTGGTGGCTTCTTTTCCAACCAGTTCATCGCTGAGAATGTCGGGGAAATTGCCGTGCATTTCCCAGGCAATGAAGAAAGGCTTCCAGTCAATATAAGGTCTGATCTCGGAGAGGTCTACATCGTCGAATACTTTAGTGCCCAGGAATTGCGGATCGGTTGCCTGAAAATCATCCCAGTTGATCTTTGTTTTGTTCTGCAATACGTCTTCGTAAGGAAGGTATTGCTTCACCGGCTTTTTGTTGTCGAAATTGTGCTTCAACCGGGCGTATTCTTCAGCGGTATTTTTCAGGAAGGCTTCTTTCTGTTCCTTATTCAACAAAGAACCTGCTACGGTAACACTTCGTGAAGCATCAAGCACATGCACAACGCCATTATTATATTCCGGTGCGATCTTAACCGAAGTATGTATGCGCGAAGTGGTAGCGCCTCCGATGAGCAGCGGCTGCTGCATATTGCGACGCTTCATTTCCTTGGCTATATGCACCATTTCATCGAGTGAAGGTGTGATCAACCCGCTCAACCCAATGATATCTGCCTTCTCTTTGATCGCTGTCTCGAGTATCTTGTCGGCCGGCACCATCACACCCAGGTCAACTATGTCATAGCCGTTACATCCCAATACCACGCCTACGATGTTTTTTCCGATATCGTGTACATCGCCTTTTACAGTAGCCAATAATATCTTGGCAGCGCCGGCAGATGTTGTGTCTGCCTCACCGCTAAGTAGCTGCGCCTTTTTCTTTTCTTCTTTTTCGGCTTCTATATAAGGTGTAAGGATGGCCACGCTTTTTTTCATCACCCTGGCGCTCTTCACCACCTGTGGCAGGAACATCTTACCGGCGCCAAACAGGTCACCTACGATGTTCATACCATCCATCAACGGGCCTTCGATCACATCCAATGGCTTAGGATATTTTTGTCTGGCTTCTTCCGTATCTGCATCTATATAATCGGTAATGCCGTTCACCAGTGCATGGGCCAGTCTTTTCTCAATGGGCTCATTCCGCCATGCTTCGTCTTTCACTTCCACTTTGCCTTTGGCTTTCACTGTTTCGGCATGGGCAATGAGTTTTTCGGTGGCTTCGTTGTTCTCGTTGTTGCGGTTCAGGATCACGTCTTCACACAACTCGCGCAGGCGGGGTTCTATTTCATCGTATACCACTAACTGACCTGCGTTCACAATGCCCATGTCCATACCGGCTTTGATGGCATGGAGCAGGAATACCGAGTGAATGGCTTCCCGCACATGGTCGTTGCCGCGGAAAGAGAAAGAAACGTTGGAAACACCACCGCTCACTTTGGTCAGCGGCATCAGTTGCTTGATCTCGCGGGTGGCTTCAATAAAATCAACTGCATAATTGTTATGCTCTTCAATACCGGTGGCAATAGCAAAGATGTTGGGATCGAAGATGATCTCCTGCGGTGCAAAGCCTACGCGCTCAGTCAGTATTTTATAAGCCCTGTGACAGATAGTTGCTTTTCTTTCTTTGGTATCGGCCTGTCCTATTTCATCAAATGCCATCACAATTACTGCGGCGCCAAAAGATTTACAAATGATGGCCTGCTCAATGAATTTCTCTTCTCCTTCTTTCATGGAGATGGAGTTCACAATACATTTACCCTGTACGCATTTCAATCCCGCTTCAATGATCTCGAATTTCGAGCTGTCGATCATAATGGGAATCTTGGCAATATCGGGTTCGCTCTGGATCAGGTTGAGGAAAGTGGTCATGGCTGTTACGCCTTCAAGCAACGCATCGTCCATGTTCACATCCAGTATTTGTGCACCGCTCTCCACTTGCTGCCTCGCTACAGAAAGGGCTTCTTCGTATTTACCTTCCCTGATGAGCCGCGCGAATTTCTTGGAACCGGTTACATTGGTACGTTCGCCTACATTGACAAAATTCGTTTCAGGCCGTATAACCAATGGTTCCAGTCCGGAAAGGCGTAAATAAGGTTTGATAATGATGTCTCCACTCATGATACTTGACTTAATGATTAAACCAACTCGGTTTCAATAACCGGTATCGCTCTCGGCGCAATCTTTTTAACGTTGTCGGCAATGTGTTTGATGTGATCGGGCGTGGTGCCGCAACAACCTCCTACGATGTTCACGAACCCTTCTTTGGCCCATTCTTCTATAAAATGAGCCGTTTCATGGGGCGCCTCATCGTATTCACCCATGGCATTAGGCAGACCCGCATTGGGATAGGCCGAAGTATAACAAGCGGCTATCTGGCTCAGTTCTTCAATATGTGGTCTCATTTCGGCGGCACCCAATGCACAGTTCAATCCCACGCTTAAAGGGTTTGCATGCATGATGGAAGTATAAAAGGCTTCCAGTGTTTGTCCGCTCAACGTACGCCCCGAAGCATCGGTAATGGTACCGCTGATCATGATGGGCAATTCCGGTTTGCCGCTTGTTCTGAAATATTTTTTGGCCGCATAGATGGCGCCTTTGGCATTGAGGGTGTCGAAGAT
The DNA here is from genome assembly GCF_900106985.1 of Hydrobacter penzbergensis. Taxonomy (NCBI): domain Bacteria; kingdom Pseudomonadati; phylum Bacteroidota; class Chitinophagia; order Chitinophagales; family Chitinophagaceae; genus Hydrobacter; species Hydrobacter penzbergensis. Next base: position 47,610 of record NZ_FNNO01000004.1, read on the forward strand.
GGTTTCAATTAGTAAAATATCAACGCCGCCATCTACGAGTCCGCTTATCTGTTCATAATAAGCATCGGCCACTTCATCGAATGTTACGGCGCGGTAGCCGGGATTGTTTACATCGGGAGAAAGGCTCAAGGTTTTATTCAGCGGACCGATGGCGCCAGCCACATACCGTTGTGCAGTACCCGGATTTTCTGCGGTAAATTCCTGGATGGCTTCCCTGGCACAGCGCGCAGCGGCTACATTCAATTCATAAGCCAGCGATTGCATTTCGTAATCGGCCATGGCAATGAAAGTGCTGCTGAAGGTATTGGTTTCAATAATGTCGGCGCCGGCAGCAAGGTATTGTTTATGAATGCCTTTGATGATCTGTGGTTGTGTAATACACAGCAGGTCGTTATTGCCCTTTACATCGCATTGCCAGTCTTTGAAACGCTCACCGCGGTAATCGGCTTCTGTAAGTTTGTGTTGTTGGATCATGGTGCCCATAGCGCCGTCGATCACCAGTATCCTTTTTTCCAGTTCTTTTCTGATATCCATAATGCACTCTTTGGGTTGCTGTTGTTCCGTTGTAAGAGAACAGGGCAACCGGTTATATTATGGAACCAATAAACGCTTGTGAGAGAAAAAATGAAGGGCTCTTCAATACGTTTATTAGTTCAATTGATTCCGCAATAGTGCGGAACGCCAGGCTGAACAATAAACAAATCCGCCTGTGGCAGTGCAAAGTTAAGGGAAAAGGGAATGGATTACCAATTCCCTTTCTTGTTCTTCGAGCTGATATTGAAGATACGGGATATATTAAAGCCCCAGCGAACGGCTCCATTGCCCCATGAGCCAGTGGTTTCGTGGATGAACGCATGTTCGTTCATGCCAATGGAATTGGTAAAATGAAGCTGGAAAACATGCCCGCCCGTTTGAATATCCACACCAATGGAAAGCGGGTCATATGTGCCGTTGAAGCGATTCGCCTGCCAGAAATATTCAGCATTGATACTGATGCGTTTGCTCACTTTCTGCCGGGCGAGAAAACCTATGGAAAGCATATCGGAAGATCCGCCGGTGAAGCCGATGATCCGGTTGTAATGTGTGAGGGTGGGCGATATCTGAACAGAGGTATGCTCATTAAATTTGCGGGCAATCATCAGCTGTAGCACATAAGTGAGCCGGTCAGTGGCGGTTGCTTTCAGACTGGTATCCAAATCAATGGTCTTGTACATGGCCGATCCGAGTACTGCAATGGATAAAGGCATGGCCCCTGCTCCGGTACTCTGGTGCATGAGCCGGTATTTGATAAACCCGTCGTATTCTTTGTTATATGTAGTACGGCCCACACCGATCATCAGGTCTTTAGCAATACCAAAGTCGAACCCAAAACGAAACGAGGCGCCGTCGAGACCGAATAATTCATACAGGCCCTGGTTCACCGGCGAAAAACGGTGATTGATGCGAAAGTCCATACTTCCAGGACCCGTGATTTCTACTGTATGCGCATTTACCAGTCGTGTAGAATAAAAAGTATTGATCACAGGTCCGGCAGTAATGGTTTTGTCGGTTGCTTTATTGGCGCTGTCCTGCATTTTAAAAAGATCTACCTGTTGCGCCTGCAACAATGAGGCGGTCAAGCAGCAAGTGATCAGCACAGCAAGTTTCTTATAGGAGCGGTACATAAAGATGGTTTATTATATCACAATGATGTTTATTGGTACTGGCAATTGATTTCGATTGTTACCTTATCGGTTACATTGGCCGCGTCTATTTTAAAATCTTTCATCACAATCACAAAAGAGGCTTTAACCGAAGGTTTACCCCCTTTGATTTCAATTACACCATTCACCAGAACGTTTTTGGTAACGCCGTGCATGAGCAGATCGCCCTTTACAATGGCTTTATAAGTACCATCTTTCGAAAAGTTGATATCGCCCAGGTTGGTGATCATGCCTTTGAAATCGGCCCTTGGAAATTTGGTGCTTTCCAGGTACTGGTCATTGAAGTGGTCCTGCATTTCTGCGTATTTGAAACGAAACCCTTTGATGAGCAGGCTGAAAGTGATCTGTCCATTGTCAGATATCCTGCTGGAGACTTCGTTGTTTACGGCTTTCACATCGTCATCCGTAGGTGAAATAAAACCGATCTTTCCATTCCTTGTGCCGAATATTTTTTGTGCATGCAGATCGCCGGTCATTGCCAGTGCAAGGAGGAGGATGGTAATGATTTGCTTCATAGGTTGTTTATTTTGCTAAAACGCCTTCATTGATAACAACGTTGGCATCGGGAATATACCCGGTGCAGATGCCTTTGAAAGTGATGTTCTGCCCCGGTTTTAACTCGCCGGGGTTGGTTTTGAAAGTACAATTGATCATAACAAGCGGGTCATTGGTCTTAAAATTTACGACAATATTACCTTCCTGGTTTTTGCTGATATCGGCAATCTCTCCGGTAAGCTGGATGGCTTTGTCGAGGTACTTTTGATTGGCCGCCTGCTCGTTGGTCTTGAAAGCGTCATAAAGCTGCTGTGCGGTAAGCGCTACGCCGGTTTCCTGTGTAACATCCCTGTGGGGTTTGTTGAAAATACGATAGGCAATGATGCCGCCGGTTACAGCACATGCCACAGCAATTGCCAAAATGATCCGAATCCATCTTTTCATAAAATTGAATTTGCGGTTGATATGCAAATTATTCAATGTTATGCATTAATTATATACTATTACGGTAATGGGTAACGAAAGGTTGCTTGCTGCACTATTTTACTTTACATACTGCTGTACCGGCAGCCTGTTGGCGATGCTGCGCGCCAATGTCATCTCATCGGCATATTCCAGTTCGCCGCCAAAAGCAATGCCACGTGCAATGGTGGTAACGCGGCAGGGGAGGTGGGTTATTTTTTTCTGGATATAATAAATGGTGGTATCGCCCTGTATATTCGGACTTAACGCGAACACCAGCTCTTCTGTTTCTTCTTTTTCAATACGGTGTGTGAGGGCGCTGATGTTCAACTGATCGGGACCAACACCGTCGAGCGGGGAAATAACGCCACCCAGTACATGATAGGCGCCGTTGAATTGTTGGGTGCTTTCAATGGCAATGACGTCGCGGATGTTTTCTACTACGCAGATCATGCGCTGGTTGCGCATGGAATTGGAACAGATGGCACAGATATCGCCATCGCTGATGTTGAAGCAACGCTGGCAGAATTTAATGTCGCGCCGCATGCGGGCGATGGTCTCTCCAAAATGTTGTACTTCGTTCACTTCCTGTTTAAGCAGGTGCAGGACCAGCCGCAACGCTGTTTTTTTGCCGATGCCCGGCAATTTGGCAAACTGCGCCACTGCATTCTCTAATAAAGCGGAAGGAAGCTGCATCCTGCAAAGATACATCATCAGAGATTCACCGATACCTGGTTATCCCAGTTGCCCCTGATGTTCAGCGGAGTTGGAATGGATTGCACGCGTTCGGGCTGCTTGCGGTTGCCAGGGAACCTTCCGGTATCCCATACACCATTCTGGTTGGCATCGTACAGCACGCGCAACTCGTAATTACCAGGTTTGAAAAGCTTGCGTTTGAATTCCGGCGAGGTAAGCACTACCGACTCCACAATGCGGTCGTTCTGTACAAATTGCAATACCGGGTTCAGCTGTAGGTTAAGGTTTTTGAATTGAAGGAAAAGACTCCCATAGCTGGATTCTTTTTCTGTATAAAAGCGGATGGTATCTGCTTTGGCCCGCATATTCCCGGCCGTATCGGTCATCGCGTCTTTGGCAATGACCAGCCTGAACGGAACATTTTCCTTCCAATCGTACCGGAGATGGATCCTGGTCTTACTGGTGTCTAGCGAAAGGGTATAACCTTTTACCACCTGGTAATTGGTATCGCATAAAAGGATCTTCGTACTGTCGATCGTTGCCAGCTTATGGTTGGTATTCAATTGAAGATCACTCAACAGGTCCTGACTGCCACCTTCCAATGAACCGGCAAACAATTTGAGCTTATTATCTTCCTTGGGTTTGTTGGGTGCAGCAGTGTTTTTAGGAACAGTCGTAGCTTTTTCTTTCTTTTTTACCTGTTGAAAAGCATAAAAAGTATCTATCCTGGTGCTGGCGCCTACTGTTACGGATGAATCCAGGAAAGCAAACAATTTTGTGCTGTCGTCGTATCGCTTGGTATAATCGTTGGGTACTACATAGGCGTTGAAAGTAGCGGCTGGAAGGTTGCGAAATACAAAATCTCCCTTTCCGTTGATGCGTGCATAATGACGCGGACGATCTTTCGAAATGGCTGTGTCTGACAGGTTGTTGTGCAGTACAACGATCAATGTACTGTCTGCCTTACCTGTTTCTGCTAAAAACACTTTGCCTCTATAAGTAAAATGGTCGATGTTTTTTCCCGTAGAAAAAACATAGCTGAAACCTTTTGCCACATTTCCTTCATTTACATCTTTGACGGCATCGCCAAAATCGAGTGTGTACGTGGTGTTGGGTTCCAGGGTGTCTCTAAGACGCACCGTTACGTTGCGCAAGTGTGCGTCTACCGTTGGAATATTTTTAAGCGTGGGGGAAACAATGAGGTTTTCCTGTATGTTCTGCAACTGCACGAACTCATCGAAAGTGAGTACGATGTTTTTAGTGGTCAGCGGGATATTGAGGGATGAATCCCTGGGCGATGCCAGGGCCAGCCGGGGAGGCAGGCTGTCTTTAGGCCCTCCGCCAGGCGGAATGATATTGGCACAGGAATGCAGCGCCAGTGTGGCGATGGAGGCCGACAGGACAGCGATAAAAAAGGATACCGTATGCTTCATCTGGATCATTAATCAGGCGCAAAATTATATTGTTTGAAATTAATCGTTGTCTTCTTCTTCGTTAAGATTGTGGAGTGATACGGCCAGGTTATTGGTTTTAACAAAATTACACCAGTGACAGTCGGCCTTGCCGCAACCGGTATAAAACTCGCGATCCTGTATCTTCTGCCATACAGAGCTGATCTGCTGTGTAACAGTGGTAATATCTTCCGGCTTGATAACGATCTTTTCTTTGCGGTACTGCTTCTTTTTGTCGGGCTCCACAAAATCGAATTCGGCGCTTACCACATTCCAGTTCTTCTGCTCCATATTGTCTATTAAGATCTTGTAGAATACTGCCTGCCGCCAGTAATCGCCCCCGTTGGGATTTTTATCGTGCGGCGGTTTCAACTTATCTCTTGCATTTTCAATATCACCGGTTTTGTAATCCACCACATTTACATTTTTACCGTCGAACTCCAGTTTATCTATCTTGCCCTTGAGCGGAACATTTTTTACTACCACATTCCGGATGCTGGTTTCCACTACCACGATCTTATTCCAGGTATCAACATATTGATCGTAATAATTAGACAACACTTCCTGCCCATATTCTTTTCTTCTTGCAAACTGCTCTTTGGTAAAACTCTCACGGTGCCGGTGCATGTATTTTTCAAAGTCTTCAATGAAAGTACTTTTAGGCGGGAAGGCATTGGTGTCCTTCATTTTGCTAAACAGCTTGTGCAGGGCATCGTGAACGGCGGAACCGAATTCGGTGGCTTCCGATTTGCCCGAAGGAACGCGAACCAGGTTGTTGAAATAGAATTGCAATGGGCATTTCAAGTAATTGTTCAAAGCGGTCACATTCATCACGAATCGGTCGAGCAGGTGTGTAACCACGTCGGCTTCCATGGGGTCGATCTCCGGAGCTGATGCGGCTTGGAAAGTCAGTGCGGCAAATCTGCTGCGGGTTTCCTCATCAACCAATACCGTCATGGCAGGCAATGTATGTTTTTCCTGTATCTCGGCAATGAACATGGAAGGCTCCAGCTCTTTGCCATCGTCTTTGAACCGTGCATAAGAAATAACGAGGTGTTCTTCGGCGCGTGTAAGGGCCACATAAAACAGGCGGCGCAATTCTTCCTCTTCCTTATGTGCGGGTTGGGAAATAAAGAGTGTATCCGGGAAACTGTATCCACCGCCCGGCTTGCGTTTCTTTTCCCAGTTACTGGCATTGCAACCTGCAAAGAATACATGCTCAAATTCCAATCCCTTTGAACCGTGTGCCGTCATGAGGTTAACACCTTTATCGGTACCGCTTACCTGTACCAACGGAAGGCTGATGGCTTCTTTCTCCATCAATGCTATATTGTTTACCAGTGTTTCCAGTGAAAGCAAAGGATTACGCCGCGTCTCTTCTTTTATAAAATTGAAGAGGCCGGTGAGTACCTGCAGGTGCCAGTGTTTATCGGGCTGTTGCATGATGAAGTTCAATACCCCTGCTTTGCGGATACAGTTTTCAAAAAGGTTTTGCAGGGTAACATTGGGTACATCAGCAATCAGTGATTCAAGCATGAGTCCAGCATTTTTCAATGCTGCAGGAACAGGCTGACTGAAGAGATCCTGTGGAGGTTGGTTAATTTTGTCATGCAATAATTGCCTGATAGATGTTTTATCTTTTCCAAATTTCCGTTCAGCCACTTCAATGCTCAGCCGGGCAATGTCGAGCGGTGCGATACCGAACCAGTCGAAATGCAGGATCTCGAACAACATTTCATCACCACCATAAGGAATATCGTGTTCAGCAGCCAGGTATTTGAGTAATAAGATGATCTTCCTGGCCAAGGGTAGTTCCAATATGTTCAGCCTGCGTTTGCTGTACACAGGAATGTTTTGCTGCCTGAAGTATTGCGTCAGTTCTTCACCGTATTTGTTCTCTTTATAAATAATACCGATGGCTCCCGGCTGAATGCCTTGTTCTAATAGATGAGACACGTGCATGGTGATATCGATCATTTCATCCTGTTGCGTTTCATAAACCCTTAGTTCTGGCTGGTGATCCAGTTGGGCGATAGCAGCATTAGAAGCAAGTAATGTTTTGGAAAGCCCCTCTATTTTATTCACCAGCCTTTCACTGTTCCGGTCGATCAGTGTTTTGGAAGCATCAAGGATGGGTTGGGTTGAACGGTAGTTGTTGGTTAGCACTACTGTTCGCAGGTGCTCGCGGTACTGGTTGGCGAAATGGAGCATATTCTCCACGTTGGCTCCCTGGAAGCGATAGATGCTTTGGTCATCATCGCCCACCACGAATACATTGGGCTTGTCCCAATAACTGATGAGCAGTTCCACCAGCCTGTTCTGCGTACCGCTGGTATCCTGGTATTCATCAACCAATATATATTGGTATTGTTCCTGGTAGCGGGCCAGCAAGTGCTTCTCTTCGTTAAAGGCCCGTATCACCCAATTGATCATATCGTCGAAATCGTAACGGTTCTTCCTGAGCATCATCTCCTGGAAACGGTTGAATTCGTTAACAGCAGCACGCAGCTTTTCCATCTTCTCCGTTTCTTCTTCTATGCGGGCCGTCTTCAGATCGCCGGCCTTATAATTTTTGCCATTGCGCTGGTAGATATAATCCTGCCGGTTGGGTAAGTCTTTGAGATAGGCATCGATCTGAGACGAAATATACCCTGGCGTCCACCCTTCGCGTTTCATGGTGCTGAAGAGTGATTGCAGGTTCCTGACCTCAAAATAAACATCGCCCCGGTAACGTTTTAAAGGATGGTTTTTGGGAAAGTTGTCGATCAGCGTTTTGAATAACTCGATGCTTTCAAGCGCTGAAATGGGGTCCAGGGCTGTTTTTTCGAAGAGGGAGAGGTTTTCCTGGATGATGTCGTTGCAGAAGGCATGAAAAGTATAGATATTCACTTTATACGCATCGGGACCCATGAAGCCAACCAGTCTTTTGCGCATGGCTACTACGCCGGCATCGGTATAGGTAAGGCAGAGGATATTTTCGGGTAAAACATCGGTATCCATTAGGATCTTTCCAATGCGGGCCGCCAGTATCTGTGTTTTACCTGTACCCGGACCGGCAATCACCATCACAGGACCTTCAATGGTATCTACAGCTTTTTTTTGCTGCTCGTTGAGCGAACCGTAAATATCGGTGAACAGGTTCGTAAAGTGCTGGTGTGCTGACATGCGATAAAGATAACAGGATGAAGGGATTCGGACCCGAAAGGTAAAACGAACAATTGTTATTACTTAAATGTCGATTAATATTTTGGTAAAAACCTTACAGGTGCTGATTTAGAAAATAGTTTTGACCCTTGATAATTGCTATGATTGCCAGCCATCTTTCCGATATCCTTTTTTACTTATTTTGTATTTAATCATAAACCAAACCACTCTGACTCATCATGCCTACCTCTTCTTCGGCTGGTCATAATTATTTGAGCAAATTAAGTTTTGCGGGCTTATTGGTAACGCTGGGTATCATTTATGGTGATATTGGAACTTCTCCTTTATATGTATTCCGCTCCATCATCGGCGAGCGGCCCATTACGGAAGAGCTGGTATATGGTGGAATATCCTGTGTGGTGTGGACACTGACCCTGCAAACTACTTTTAAGTATGTATTCCTTACGCTGAGAGCGGATAACAAAGGCGAGGGAGGGATATTTTCCCTGTATGCACTGGTTCGCCGGTATGCCAAATGGTTGTATGTGCCGGCCATCATCGGTGCTGCCACCCTGCTGGCCGATGGAATCATCACTCCTCCCATTTCCGTGGCTTCGGCCATTGAAGGATTGGGTGGTGTAAAAGGTTTGGAAACTATCATTGTTCCCGGCAATAACCTTACGGTAGGTATTGTGATCGGTATCATCTCTCTACTGTTCTTTTTCCAGCGGTTCGGTACCAAAGTAGTGGGCTTTTCTTTTGGCCCTATTATGCTCATCTGGTTTACCATGATCATGATATTAGGGGCTGCGCAGATTGCGCACATGCCTGAAATTCTTAAGGCCATCAACCCTTATTATGGCATTGAGCTGCTGGTCAACTATCCCAAAGGTTTCTGGATACTGGGCGCTGTTTTCCTTTGTACAACAGGAGCAGAAGCGTTGTACAGTGACCTCGGACACTGCGGACGCAGAAATATCCAGGTGAGCTGGATATTTGTGAAATTCGCCCTCATCATCAATTATATGGGGCAAGGCGCCTGGTTGCTGTTGCAGCACAGTAAATCGCTGGGCGATTTGAATCCTTTTTATGAGCTGATGCCGCACTGGTTCCTGCTTGTGGGTATCATCATTGCCACGATGGCCACTATCATTGCCAGCCAGGCTTTGATCAGTGGGTCATTTACACTTATCAGTGAAGCCATCAGCATGAACTTTTGGCCAAGGGTTACCATTAAATTCCCCACCGACATCAAAGGGCAGATCTATATTCCCAGCCTCAATATCATATTATGGATCGGATGTATAGCCATGATGTTGTATTTCCGGGAGAGCGGTCATATGGAAGCGGCTTATGGCTTCTCCATTGTCATTGCCATGCTGATGACCACCACGCTGATGTATGTGTACATGCACAGGGTTCGCAAATGGAATTTTGCATTGATCACCCTTATTATGATGGTGTTCATTACCGTGGAACTGGCTTTCTTCATTGCTAATGTGGCCAAGATCAAGCAAAGGTGGATGTTCCTTTTCTTTGAATTCGGACTCACTTTCATCATGGTAATATGGTTCCGGGCCCGCAAGATCACCAATCGCTATTTACAGTTCGTGAAGTTCTCGGATTATCTCCCACGATTGATAGAACTCAGCGAGGATACGAATTTCCCCAAATACGCCACGCACCTGGTTTACCTTACCAAGGCCGATTACGATGGAGAAATTGAAAAAAGGATCATGCATTCCATCCTGCACCGCAGGGCCAAGCGGGCCGAAGTTTACTGGTTTATACATATCGACAGGGCCGATGCTCCTTTTACCATGGAGTATTCTACCAAAGAACTCGTGAAAGGGAAAGTGATACGGATCGACTTTAAGCTGGGCTTCCGTGTACAGCCCCGCATCAACCTGTTGTTCAAGAAAGTGGTGCAGGAAATGTTTAACAGGGGAGAAATATGTGTGATCAATAAATACGAGAGCCTGCAAAGAGAAACTTTCCATGCCGATATACGTTTTGTGATCATAGAATCGTTCCTCTCGGTGGAGAACGAGCTTTCGTTCAAGGAAGGGTTCATCATGGATTCCTATTTTGCCATCAAGAACTGGGCACAATCTGACCAAAAAGCATTCGGCCTCGACAATGCATCTACTGTTATTGAAAACGTGCCATTACTCATCAACCCCAAAGTATACCTGCCGTTGCAGCGTGTTGACAGAAGGTCTTCTTCTGTTTGATCATGCTTTGGGTAACGAAAAAGAAAACTGACTGCCTTCACCGGTGCGGCTCGCAGCCCATATCTGTCCGTGTTGTGCTTCAATGAACTCTTTGGAAATGGATAGACCCAGCCCTGTGCCAGTTTCTTCATGAACCCCCGGCACTTTAAAATAGCGGTCGAAAATGCGGGGCAGGTATTTCTCATCAATGCCTTTCCCATGATCGGTTACGGTAAAAATGATCTTGCCTTTGTGCAGTGATGCACTCACTTCGATGGATGAGGATTCGGAAGAATATTTGATGGCATTGGTGAGCAGGTTAACCAGTACCCAGGATGTTTTTTCGGCATCTGCCTGGATGGAAGGCAGGTCGTTTGCCAACTGGCGATGGATAGCAATATTTTTCTGCTGCGCAGGTAATGCAACGGCCTGTGTAGCTTGTTCTATGATGGAGGCCGGATTAGTAGCCTGTAATTTCAGGTGAATATGCCCTGTTTCTACCTGCGACATATTCAGCAGTTCGCCGGTAATCTTCAGCAACCGTTCGGCATCGTCGCGGATACTGCCGATGAGCTCCTGTTGCTCATTGTTCAGCGAGCCTACCCTGTTGTCTGTGAGGAGCTGCGCACTCATTTTGATGGCGGAAATAGGCGTTTTCAGTTCATGTGAAACAGTAGCGATGAAATTGGTTTTAGCCGTATTCAGTTCATGGAAGGGAGTGATGTTGCGCAAAATGATCACCTGCCCGATAATGGTTTCGTTATTGGTTACATTGAGTGTGTCTTTGTTGAAATAACTTTCTTTGTTGTCGGCAAATATTTTCAATTCTTTTTTATCCTCATGCAGTAACGTGCGCATAAGATCGTTGCCCAATGCCACATCGGGCGCATACATGCCTATAATAGAGCTTTCTTTGATGCCGAGCAAAGTTTCAGCTACCGGATTCAGGAACAGTATGTTCCGTTTAGCATCCAGTCCAATGATGCCATCTTTCATTTGGTTGATGATGGTCTCTATCCGGCTTTTTTCAAACTTGATCTGTGCCAGGTTGCTGTGCTCATATTCATCCAGCTTTTCAGCCATACTGTTAAAGGCGGCTGCCAGCTCGCCGAACTCGTCTTCCTGTTGCAGGAAAATCCTTTTCCGGTAATTTTTGTTGGCGATCTCATGTATACCGTCGTTGAGCAGGCGAACAGGGGTGGCAATGATGGCGGGGAAATTCACTACAAAAGAGAAAGCGACCAGCCCCAGTACTACAAAAATGATCGTAAGCCATAAAGTAGCGTCTTCTGCCGTTTTTAATGCCACGGCATTTTTCCGCAGCATAGCTTGCTGGTTGAGCTCATCGATACGTAAGATATCTTGCCGTACGGTAGCATAGTCGACCGGGCCACCCGGATTAGATAGCAGTGCTGAAAAATTTCTACGCAAAGTTTGCGTGGCTTCTCTCTCGCCGATCTCCGTGATGTTGTTTTCCTGTTTGCTCAGGTTGTTATCGAAAAGCTGTATGGCTTCTTTTTTCCCTGGAATGTCTTCCAGCGATTTCAACATATTGTTACAATACACGAGCGATTCGTAATTGTTCTTCAGTACTTTTTCCGCGTCGCCGCTTAAGCGGTTGATATAAAAAATGGCCAGTATGCCATAAGTAAGGATGACAATGAAAAGGAAGGATAATCCCAGTCCGAGTTTTGTTTTTAGTTTGATGGCCATATCAGGAAAGGATTACAATATCAATATCTGAAGCAGACAATTTATTCAGCAGTTGGTTGAATACGGCAGTGCTCATGATCACATTCAGCAGGTTGATATGCGGTTTGCCAATACAAATGGTGGTAATGTTTTTTTGTCCCGTGACTTCAAAAATACCTCTTGCAATATTACTACTCCTGACGCGGATCACTTCGGCGCCCAATTCAGTAGCCAGTTTAAAATTATTAATGAGGTGACGCTGTGCGGCCAATCCTATTTTATCTCCTTCTTCCCTGGGTGTTTGCACATAAAGCAAAAACCATTTGGAATTATAATAAGCGGCAAGCCGTGCTGTTTTGCGGATCACTTTACGGGCTATTTCATGATTGCTGCTGATGCAGGCCAGGAAACGTTCCTGCCGGTAATTGTTGATGCCCGGCATTTCGGTTTCGATCTTTCTTTCTACCTGTGAGGCCACTTCTTTGAGCGCCAGCTCCCTCAACTGCAGGATCTTTTCGCTCTGGAAAAAATGCTGCAACGCGATCTCAATTTTATCCGGAGTGTATATCTTTCCTTCTTTCAAACGGGTGATCAGTTCATCTGCGGTGAGGTCGATATTCACTACTTCATCGGCCTGTTGCAATATGCTGTCGGGCACCCTTTCTGCCATATCTATCCCGGTGATTTGTTTAACCTCGTCGTTCAGGCTCTCCATGTGCTGGATATTCACAGCGCTGATCACGTGAATGCCGGCATCGAGAATGTCCATCACGTCCTGCCAGCGTTTTTCATTCTTACTTCCCTCAATATTAGTATGAGCCAACTCGTCAACGACCACTATTTCGGGACGAAGGGCGAGCACAGCAGGTACATCCAACTCTTCCAACTCTTTGCCTTTGTAAAATAATGTTCTGCGTGGGATCAGGGGCAGGCCTTCCAATAAGGCTTCTGTTTCTTTTCGCTGATGTGTTTCGATATAACCGATCTTGACGTCTACGCCGTTGCGCAACAACGCATGAGCTTCCTGCAACATGCGGTAAGTTTTACCCACGCCGGCACTCATGCCGATGTATATCTTCAGCTTACCTTTTCTCGATCTTTTAATGAGGTCGAGAAAATGCTGCACATTGTTTTCTTTGTTGTTGTCGTCAGGCATAGCATAAGATCATTATAGTCTGAAAAGCATAGCCAGGATCAGCCTGTTCTCCGATTTCACCAGGTCGGGCCTCCAGTTGGGCGGCAAAGGAGTAGTAGTGTATCCGTCGGGAGAAGTTACACCACCCCTGCCTGCAAAATAAGGCACGCTGGCATGTCGCGTAACGAATTCAAGGCGAAAGGTAATACTTTGATTGGGCAGGTAATCCAGGTTTGTGGAAGCATCCCATCCGTTGAATGGATCACCCGGATTTGCACTGAAGGGAAATGCTCCTTCGGTTTGGGTGGGGTTACTGGGATTGGGCAAGGGGCTTGCCTGGCCAGTTGGATAGAGTACCAGGTACCTTCCCGGGTTGGTCATCACACCGCCACCAATGGTCCAGGCGAATTTATTTTTTGCAAACCAGGTACGGTTGTAGAACATGGCACTCAGGAAATTTTGTGATGGTGTATTTGCATCGCCGCCAAAAGCTTTTACACCGGCGCCCGTTTCAAAACCCAGGTCACCGGTAAGGGAGAATGCCATCTTACTGATGCCACTGGAATTTGGACGGTTATAATAGCGCAAGAGCCAACTGTTATCCGAGTGGAAACGTTTCCTGCCGGGAATACCACCGGCATCGGTGCCGTAATAGTTGTTGGTGAGGAGCTTCATGTAGTCGTTGGGTATCCAGGTAAAATTGAAACCGAAACCCGGCATGCTGTTGAATTTACCATAGCTCTGCCATCCGTTGATGATCCAGGGCTCGAACTTGATATGTTTGGAAGGAAAGATCTGTATGCGGATGCCGTTGAAGAACCAGGGGGTATTATCTGAAGTGAAAGAAGCCTGGTACTCCCAGTTCTCAGGCTGGTAATAAGAGTTCAACCCGATATAAGACATGAATAATCCTGCATCGATATTGATGCCATACCATTTATCGATGTGATAACCGGCATAGGCTTCGCTGAGGTAACGATACACATCATCGAGATGATATTGGCCACGATATATGCTGAGATCGTTCCTGGGTACCACTGTAGAACGGGTACCGAATTGCGTCATGACCCTTGCGTGTGCATTCAGGTAGGTGAAATCGCCGCCAAGATGCAGGGCCGACAACTGTACTTCATTGTGCCTGGCCATTGCGGTGGATCCTACAACGGTGTTATCGATGGGATTATTGAATGAATAATTGTAGTTCACATCCAGTAAAATACTGGGTATGAAATAAACACCTTTGAATACACTTGAATCACGCCGGTCGTTACCATTATGCCAGGTCATGTCAATGCCTTCAAAAGGAATCTTAGGTTTGCTGGTGTCTTGCTGTGCTTGTGCTATGATCGATGCTGCGGAGCAGATGATCGTTAGTATATGTCTTTGCATCATTGATTATTTTAATTGATCCAGCGCCAGGTTCAATGGCAATACATTCACCACACTCGTTCCTAAAACGCCTAAAAACGGGCTTTCGGTATATTGCTGAACAAGCTGTTTGAGCCGCTCTTCAGAAATATGCCTGTAAGCAGCAACTCTCTTTACCTGCACCATGGCGGCTTGCGGAGAAATATGGGGGTCTAGTCCGCTACCCGAAGCCGTTACCAGCTCGGAGGGAATGTCGGCTCTTTCAATTCCCGGGTTGTGTGCCAGGAAACTATCGATGCGCGCGTTCACTTCTTTCAGGTAATCAGGGTTGGAGGGGCCTTTATTACTGCCCGTACTGCCGGCGGCATTGTATCCTGCCGCTGAGGGACGGCCCTGAAAATAATTGTCGCGTGTGAATGACTGGCCTTCCAGGCGATAGCCTACGGTTTTGTTTTGTGATACTACTGTTTCACCGCGTCCCCTGGCAGGGGCAGCCTGCGCCGCTATCCATATCAGCAGCGGGTATGCTACCATGAAAACTACTATGCAGACCAGTGTTAATTTTATTGCGGGAAGAATATGCTGTTTCATATCTATGATTAAAAAAAGTTTGCAATCAAAATATCGATCAGTTTAATACCAATGAAGGGTACCAATATGCCACCCAACCCGTATATCAACAGGTTCCTTCTTAGTAAAGCGCTGGCGCCAATGGGCCTGTAAGCTACTCCTTTCAATGCCAGGGGTATTAACAGGGGTATGATGATGGCATTGAAAATGACGGCGGAGAGAATGGCCGTTTCCGGGCTGTGCAGGCGCATGATGTTCAATGCCTGCAAAGAGGGCAACGAGGTGATGAAGAGCGCCGGGACGATGGCGAAATATTTGGCCACATCATTCGCAATGCTGAATGTAGTAAGTGTGCCGCGGGTCATGAGCAATTGTTTACCAATCTCCACTATTTCGATCAGCTTGGTGGGATCATTATCAAGATCCACCATATTGCCCGCTTCTTTAGCAGCTTGTGTACCGCTGTTCATGGCAACGCCTACATCGGCTTGTGCCAGTGCCGGCGCATCGTTGGTGCCATCACCCATCATAGCCACCAGCTTACCGCTGTTCTGTTCTTTTTTGATGTAATTCATTTTGTCTTCCGGCTTTGCTTCTGCAATGAAATCATCCACGCCCGCTTTTTGTGCAATGTATTTTGCGGTGAGCGGGTTATCGCCGGTTACCATCACCGTTTTCACGCCCATTTTGCGTAACCGGTCAAAACGTTCCTGTATGCCGGGCTTGATAATATCTTGCAACTCTATCACGCCCCATACCTTTTTTTGATGCGATACTACCAGTGGCGTACCACCGTTAGAGGCGATGGATTTTACTTTCTCTGTGGTCTCATCGGGAAAGGGATTACCTGCTTTGCTTACGATATGGTGAATGGAATCGTAAGCGCCTTTGCGTATTTGGATATTACCCGGCAGGTCTACACCACTGCTCCTGGTTTCAGCAGTAAAATCAATGAACCGCATGCCATTTTCTTCACCGCCTTTGAGAGATGGGGCGCTCAGGCCCTGGGCTACAGCCAATTCAATGATGGATTTTCCCTCCGGAGTCTGGTCTGCAAGCGAGGCAAGTACACAGGCTTCCATGAAATCCTGCTGCGATATGTTTGCCGCAGGCCAGAAATGAGTGGCTTTGCGGTTACCGATAGTAATGGTTCCCGTTTTATCGAGCAAAAGGGTATCGATGTCACCGGCTGTTTCTACTGCTTTACCGCTTTTGGTAATGACATTGGCGCGCAAAGCCCTGTCCATACCCGCTATGCCAATGGCACTGAGCAAACCACCGATGGTGGTAGGGATCAGGCAAACGAACAAGGATATGAATGCAGCGATGGTAATGGGCGTGTGCGCAAAGTCGGCAAATGGTTTCAGGGTAACACATACGATCACAAATACGAGTGTGAAGCCAGCCAACAAAATGGTGAGCGCAATTTCATTGGGTGTTTTCTGCCGGGAAGCGCCTTCTACCAATGCGATCATTTTATCGAGGAATGATTCGCCGGGTTCGGTAGTTACACGTACTTTGATTTTATCCGACAACACTTTGGTGCCGCCGGTAACGGAACTTTTATCACCACCAGCTTCCCTGATCACGGGAGCCGATTCGCCGGTGATAGCGCTTTCATCGATGGTGGCCAGGCCTTGTACGATCTCTCCGTCCATCGGAATGATATCGCCTGCTTCGCATAAAAACAGATCACCTTTTTTCAAACGGGAAGAAGGAACGATCTTGATCTCATTCACGAATATTTCTCCTACTGTTTGGATCCATTTGGCAGGCGTTTCTTCCCTTGTCTTACGCAGGCTATTGGCTTGTGCTTTACCACGGGCTTCTGCAAGGGCTTCAGCGAAATTGGCAAACAAAATGGTGATAAAGAGTATGGCGAAGACAAGGATATTGTAGGTGAGACTGCCTTGCGACCGGTTGCCGCTGAGTATCCATAAACATACGCCCAGCATGATGATACAACCGATTTCCACGGTAAACATCACGGGGTTGCGGAACAGGATGCGGGGATTGAGCTTGATGAAAGATTGTTTCAGCGCTTCTGCAACGAGCTCGCGTTCAAAAAGACGGGTTGTTCTGTGTTTTGACATATTCAATCAATTATTTCATTCCAAAAAATTCAGCCAAAGGGCCAAGGGTCAGCGCAGGGAAAAAGCTCAGTGCCGCAACGATAAAGATCACCGCCAGCACCATGATACCGAATGTGCCGGTATCTGTTTTAAGTGTTCCTGCACTTTGGGGGATGTATTTTTTCTTCGCCAGGATGCCTGCAATGGCCAATGGACCAATGATGGGCAGGAAGCGCGACAACAACATCACGATACCACAGGTGATATTCCAGTACGGTGTATTGTTGCCCAGACTGGCAAAATTGCTGCCATTGTTAGCGGCAGAGGAAGTGTATTCATACAACATTGCGCTGAAACCGTGACTGCCGGGGTTATTGAGCCAGCCGGCATAAGTTGCGGGGTCGTGCGCATAAAGATGGGAAGACAAAGCAGTGGCTGAGAGGATTAACAGTGGATGTAGTAATGCAATGATCACGGCAATCTTCATTTCTTTGGCTTCGATCTTTTTTCCAAGGAACTCTGGTGTTCTGCCTACCATCAATCCACTGATGAAAACAGCGATGATGATAAAAATGTAGAAGTTGAGAAAGCCCACGCCTACACCTCCGTAAAACGAATTCACCATCATGCCCAGCATGGCCATCATACCCGATAATGGAGTAAGACTATCGTGCACGCCATTGACAGAACCATTGGAAGTAACCGTAGTAACGACCGACCAGAAAGCGGTGGCTGCCGAACCGAACCTGACTTCTTTTCCTTCCATGCTACCCATTTGCTGGTTGATGCCCATTTGTGTAATAGCAGGATTGCCCTTCATTTCATAATACACAGAAGGCAGGAGGAAGAGCAGGCACCCAATGGTCATGACGCCAAAGATGGTCCAGGCCAGTCTTCTTTTCTTGAGTACATAGCCCATAGCAAAAACCATCGCCACTGGAATGAGAAAGATAGAAGCACATTCAGCCATATTGGTGAAATAGTTGGGGTTCTCCAGGGGGTGGGCAGAGTTGGCGCCGAAAAAGCCGCCGCCATTGGTGCCCAGTTGCTTGATGGCCACCATCGCTGCGGCGGGACCCCTTGACACATTTACCGTATCTCCCTGTAATGAAATGAACTGCGATTTACCCTGGAAGGTCATGGGTGTACCATTGAATACTAGTAACAGGGCCAGCACAATTGAAAGCGGCAACAATATCCTGGTGCAGCTTTTCACAAAGTAGTTATAGAAATTGCCGAGTTTGTCCGTGGTTCTTTCTTTCATTGCATGAAATACTACTGCGCAAACAGCCATACCTGCACCTGCACTGATGAATTGGAATAACATCAACACCAATTGACCGAGGTAGGAAACGCCTGTCTCGCCACTATAGTGCTGCAGGTTGGTATTGCTGACGAAACTGATGGTGGTATTGAAAGCCAGATCGGCCGACATGCCGGGGTTGCCATCGGGGTTGAGCGGCAGCCATTGCATGTTCATGAGTATAAACATGGAAAAGAGAAACCATACCAGGTTGATGGTAAGCAAGGCTGTGAGGTGCTGTTTCCAGTTCATTTCTTTTTCCGGCCTGATGCCCGACAGTTTAAAGAACAGGCGGTCGAGCGGTGCCAGGAATCTGTCGGGCCAGGTTTTTTCTTCGCTATACACTTTCCCTATGTACCGGCCTAATGGGATGGCCAATAAAAGTGTAAGGATGAAAGTGATACTGATGCCTAAAATTTCTGTGTTCATAATAAAGGCTGCTTATGGTTTAAAATTTCTCGGGTTTTACCAGTACATAACAGAGGTAGCAGAAAACCAGGATAGCAATAATGAATAGTAATAACATGGATTATATTTTTTCGAACCATTGAATGAATTTGAAAAACAGGGCGAAGAGGACGAGCCCGACGGCAATGAGCAGTATTGTTTGCATAGCATGTTTTTGAGCGATGCGCCAAAAGGATGCCACTAAAGACAGGTTAGCGTATTTGGAATGGCAAACCCTTTGTTTGTAAGGGTTCGCTGTTACAGCAGAAAAAAGAGGTAGAAAAAGCCGCTCCGCTATACCTTTTCATTTTGGGGTGGTTTTTTCATTTTGGGAGGGGAGGGGGGCGATTCAAAAAAACCAACCTGGAAGTAGCTAAGCAACTCCATACACGATTCCATATTGACGGTAACCGTTTGCTCGAAAGCCCTTGAAATAGTTGCTTGAGAAATGGGGTACTTACAGTATTTTACTAATGAGCCAATTGTTCATTACTTCTAATACTTCGGGGGCGAAGGTTTCTGACAATTGTGCATATTCCTGGATGGTGCATTTAGTACAATGCTGAAACAAATGATTTAATCCGGGGAAGATCTTAGTCGTTACATTTTTATTTCCGGCTTTGTTTAGTGAGGCCGTAATTGCAGACACATTTTGTTCCGGGTATACCTGGATGTCTTTCTCGCCATTTAATACCAATACCGGGCATTTTACTTTACTCCAAAACAGATCCGGTTCCGTAGCAATAAAATATTTAAGCCAGGGCTTCAATTCCGCTTTAACCTGAAAATCAGCATATATCTCTGGTGTTACTTTTTTTGCATTAAGCGGTGTTAAAATGCTATCGGGTAAACCATTTTTCCAACTGGCAAATAGTTCTTTTGCCCTATCCAATATCAACGAGTCATTTTCATTAGCATGATCATGAATAATTTGTAGTGTTTGTTTCGTAAGTGAATAGAAAGCATTGTATGTATCGCCATTTACTGCATTTTTTAAAGGGTCTGTTTGCTGTTTCAGCAATATTTCTGCGCCCGATACACCCGTTCCCGCTAAGGAGATTATAAAAGACAAATGGGGCCATCTCGTGTACACCAAAGGTGCAATAAAGCCGCCCTCACTATGTCCGATAAGGCCTATCTTGCGCTTATTAATTTCTTTTCTGGTTAATAAATAATGAATACTTGCTTCCACATCATTTGCAAAATCAGCGCTGCTAGCATTTAATACATCTCCTTTGCTTTTGCCGATATTCCTGTCGTCTACCCTTAATACGGCAATGCCATGGTTGGTTAAGTAATCGGCAATTACAGCAAAAGGCTTATGATTAAAAATGGTTTCATCCCTGTCCTGTAACCCGCTTCCGGTGATCATTATGGCTACCGGGAAGGGACCCTTTGTTTTCGGATAAGTTAATGTGGCGCCTAAATGAACGGTCTTCTCTGTATTGTCGTATTCAACACTATCAACATTGTAATGGAAAGGAGGTTTAGGGGTTTGAGGCCTGTTGTTTGTTTGTGCCTGGGCAACTGAGAGAATGCCTGTAAGAGCAAGGAATAGTTTTCTCATGCTTACTGTTATTTTTGATCTTTCGACCCCCTGGTGTTGTAGTACCGGGGGTGTTAGTGTTTTCTAAGATAATGTTTTTGCAGTTAAGAGACATGCATTGATTCATGTGAACTTCACAGGATATGATACTCCTCAATTTTCCTGTATAAAGTAGTGAGCCCGATGTTCAATAGCCTGGCGGCTTCGGTTTTATTTCCTTTGGTATGGTTTAAGACGCGTTGTATGTGTAGTTTTTCAACACTGGAGAGATCAAAAGCGGAAAGTTGGGATGAACTCTTATGGATAGAGCCTAAACTGGATTGCAATTCAAACGGCAGGTCTTCTGTTGTAAGCGTATCTCCTGTGGCCAGGATCACCGCTCTTTCCATGACGTTCTTGAGTTCGCGGATATTGCCCTTCCAATCGTGTTGCTGCAGGCGCTCCATGAATTCAGTGTTCATAGTTGTAACATGCTGATTGGTTTTGAGAGCAAACTGGCGCAGGAAATGTTCGGCGAGTAATGGGATGTCTTTGATTCTTTCGCGCAGTGCCGGTAGTGTAATGGTGAAAACATTCAGCCGGTAATAAAGGTCTTCACGGAAATGTCCTGATTGTATTTCATCCTGTAAACTTCGGTTGGTAGCGGCAATGATGCGCACATTCACTTTGGTAGAGCGGGTATCACCTACTTTGATGAATTCTCCTGTTTCCAGCACGCGCAATAATTTGGCCTGCAGTTCCATAGGCATTTCGCCGATCTCGTCGAGAAACAGGGTGCCATTATTCGCTTCTTCTATGAGTCCTTTTTTGTCTTTCACTGCACTGGTAAAAGCACCGGCTTTGTGTCCGAATAATTCACTCTCCAGCAATTCTTTCCCAAATGCGCTGCAATTGAGTGCCAGAAAAGGCTTGCAGGTTCTTTTACTGGCATGGTGTATGGCCTGGGCAAAAACTTCTTTGCCGGTGCCCGTTTCTCCCAGTAACAAAACCGTGGCATCGGTAGGCGCTACTTTTTGCGCCAGGGCTACAGCTTCCTTGATCAGGGGCGAGCGGCCAAGGATCTGCTCGAAACCATATCGCTTGCCCACGCGTTGTTCCAATAACTCAATATGCTTGCGCAGTTGTACTTTTTCCATTGCCTGATTGATGAGCGGAATTACTTTTTCGTTGTCATCACCCTTGGTGATATAATCAAAAGCGCCACTCTTCATGGCCTGAACGCCATCGGCAATATTGCCATAAGCGGTGAGCAATATGATTTCAACGGAAAGATATTTGGACTTGAGCTCCTGTACAAACTGCAGGCCATTGCCATCAGGTAATTTTACATCGCAGAGCACCACATCTATGGTCTCTTTATCCATCAGCTTACGAGCCGATTTGAGGTCGGGCGCTTCCCATACCATGAACCCTTCGAGCCGGATGATGCGGCTGAGCAAGGTGCGGAGTTTTTCTTCGTCGTCTATGAGAAGGATGTTGCCCAAAATGACTGATTTAAAGTCAAAATTAAAAGTCAAAAGGCAAAACAGCGTGATTAACTCATCTAATTTCTGTAAGCTGACTCACATTGTTATTCGGATTGACTGTTATGGCATATATTTTTTTGCCTGTGGCGATATCAGGCAAAGAGCCAAGGTCTACGGTAGCAGTCTTGCTGGCGGGGATCACCTGCACCAGTTGTGTATTGATGAATTGTGGTTCGGCGCCTGGTTGCAGTACCAGTATGGCAAATGCCTTGATCTTTTCTTCACCTTTATACACCAACTTTATTTTATTCCCCTCCAGTTTCTCAACCAGGGGTTGTATGGGAACAGTATTGTCTACCCAGGGCATGGCAGGTACCAGGGCCGGATAACGGTAATAATGATTGCGCAAACTGTCGCTCCATCCGTTCGGATTGCTCTCAAATACCTTGCTGTTGAAATAAATGCTCCCACGGGTAGTTGGGTATGTTCTTAGTTCGCGTATTTGTTCCGGCAGCTCATTGGGATCTCTCCAGGCAGCATTGCTGCCGGCGCGGTAAATACCATGCCCAATATAAAGGTCTTTGCCATAGGCATGATCATTCCACCATTCCAGCAATACATCGTAATCGGCCAGCTTATGACCGCGCTCCCAATACAACTGAGGTGCTACATAATCGATCCAGCCTTTTTCCAGCCATAACAGGATATCGGCATAGAGATCGTCGTAATTGGTTTGTCCGCCTTTTGTATCGCTGCCCATGGGATCCTGACTTTTGTTGCGCCAGATGCCGAACGGACTGATGCCGAATCGCAGCTTGGGCTTGATGGCCCTGATGGCTGTGAACAGATCGTAAATAATGCTGTCGCAATTGCTGCGACGCCATTCGTCTTTACTCAATCCGTTGCCATAGCGTTTGTATTCTTTTGCATCGGGAAATTCTTTTCCTGCAATACGATAAGGGTAGAAATAATCGTCGAGGTGAATGCCGTCTATATCGTATCGCTTCACCAGGTCTTCCACTACTTTCACGGTGTGTTGTCTTACCTGCGGCAGACCGGGGTTGAAATATTTTTTATCGCCGTAAACCAGGAACCATTCGGGATGTGTTTTGGTGAGATGGTTGGATGCAATGGAAGAATTCCGCATGTTGAATACAGCCCTGTAAGGGTTGAGCCAGGCGTGGAACTCCATGCCGCGTTTGTGTGTTTCGCTGATCATGAAATCAAGCGGATCGTAAAATGGCACAGGTGCCTGTCCTTGTTTACCCGTGAGAAATTCGCTCCAGGGCTCATAAGCAGAAGGATACAATGCATCAGCGGCGGGTCTTACTTGTACGATCAAAGCATTCATGCCATTGCGTTTGTGCATTTCTACCAGTCGGATGAATTCTTCTTTTTGTTCTGCCACGGAGAGGGTTTTCTTGCTGGGCCAGTCGATATTGCTAACGGAGGCTACCCATACGCCACGGAACTCGTAATTAGGAGAATATTGCGCAATACCCGGTTTCAAGCCGGCTACAACCATCAAACAGAACGCCAGAAATTTTTTCATGCCACGAAGATAAAGAAGAAGCAAGTGTAGAGCTAACCGTTCATCCGCGCATTTTGTCGAGCAAACGATTCAATGTAATTGCTTCTGATTCAGAGAGGGATTGCAGAATACTATCGAGCGCTGCATTTTTGTGTTCGAGTTTTTCCAGTAATTCAAGCCCTTTGTGCGAAATGCTTACATCTACCAGGCGTTTGTCGGAAGGGCAGGTTCTTTTTTCCACGAGCCCTTTTTTCAGCATGCGCTCCACAATACGACTGGTATCGCTCATACGGTCGAGCATGCGACTCCTGATCTGCAATGTGCTTAATGGTTGCTGACATCCCTTGAGTATGCGAAGGATATTGTATTGTTGTTGTGTGATGTCTTCCGATTCTAACAGATATTTGATCTTTTCATTCAACCAGTTGGATGAAAAGATCAGATTGATAGCCGCTTTCTGGTATTCATTCCGAAAAAGCGGTTGTTGTATATCCTGTTCGAGAGACATATTTAGATGTTAGATGTTAGTTGTTAGATTGCCTGGTCGGGATCCTCAATATATTAAACTAATATGAAAGTTGCAAGTTATCCTCTAACATCTAACAACTAACAACTCATCAGTTTTCCCAAACACTCAACCCTTCGCTGCAATTGGCACAAATGTCAATGTTTTTACGGCTGCTGAGCAGTTCGCGCCGGAACTGCCTGTAGTTGTCGTTATGCCATGTTTCCCGGAAACTTTGTGTTGTAAGGTTGCCCAGTTGATGGGTGGCATCTTTATCAAAACAACAGGGTACTACCAATCCATCCCAGGTGATCACGTTCGCATGCCAGAGTTTCCAGCAATGATTTTTCAGGCCGCTTTTCACCTGCATCTTTCCGTTACGGTCTTTTTTATAGCGGCTGTATTTGTTGTTTTGTGGGATCAATTGATGCGGATCATTTTCATAATCGTATACCTGCGCGGTCTTGAAACGTACCTGGTCTACACCAATTTCCTTACCCAATCTTTTTACTTCTTCAATCTGATGTTCATTGGGTTTCACCACCAGGAACTGGAAGAAAATAAAAGGTGTTTTGCTTTTCAGCTCTTTTTTCCATTTAACAATATTCCTGGCGCCTTCGAGTACTTTATCCAGTTTTCCGCCTACGCGGTATTGTTGGTACACATCTTGTGTAGTGCCATCAATAGAAATGATGAGGCGGTCGAGCCCGCTTTCTACTGTTTGCCTGGCCTTTTCATCGGTGAGGTAATGCGCATTGGTAGAGGTAGCGGTATAGACTCCTTTATCATGCGCATATTTCACCATGTTCAGGAATTCAGGATTGAGGTAAGGCTCACCCTGGAAATAAAAGATGAGGTAGAGCAGGTCCTGGTAAATATCGTCGATGGTCTCTCTGAAAAAGTCTTTCTGCAGCATACCGGTAGGCCGGGTAAACGCGCGAAGTCCGCTGGGGCATTCAGGACAACGCAGGTTGCAGGAAGTGGTAGGTTCAAAAGAGATCGAAACAGGGTACCCCCATTGAACGGGTTTTCCTGTTAAACGTGTAAGCTGGTAACTACCGTACACTTTGATGGCATTCCAGAAGCGCCGCAGGGTCAGTTTTTGTAGGAGATTGATACTATCGTTCCAGTTGAAATAGGCCATAGGATTGTAAAAGTAGTATTAAATGCACGAGTTTTGCAAGCGATGGGGCGCACAGAAATCTAAAGCGTTCCATCCAGCAAAAATAACAGCCGCCAGGGGCGGCGAACCATAAAGATACGGATGAAAAAAAGCAAACGGACAAAGAACAGGATAGAAAGGATATTGTGGTTGGTGGTGTTGTGTTGCCTGGGCGGCACGGCATCGTACCTTTTCCTGCGCCAGCGTTGGGAGAGAGAAGAGGAGTCGAAAGCGAAGTTCGTTCATTTTACTGCCTTCGGCATAGATATACCTACAGGCTATTCCATACACGGGATCGATGTAAGCAGTCACCAGGAGCTTATTGCATGGCAGGAAGTCAGGGCAATGAAGATCAACAACACGAGACTGGGGTTTGTATTCATCAAAGCAACCGAGGGGCTCAACGATACCGACAAACGTTTCAAACAGAACTGGGAAAAGGCGAAAGCAGCCGGTATGGTTTGCGGCGCTTATCATTTTTTCCTGGCTAACAAGAGCGGTGCATTGCAGGCCCAAAATTTCATCAGCCAGGTAAAATTGACAAAGGGCGATCTGCCTCCGGTGCTGGACATTGAAGAGTTGTATGGTGTGAAGCCCGATTCGATGCGCAGCCGGATCAGGGAATGGCTGGTGGCCGTAGAAAAAGCATACGGGGTGAAACCCATCATATATTCTTATGCCGATTTTTATAAGCGGAACCTGGGGCGGGCTTTCGATGCATATCCTTTATGGGTAGCGCATTATTTTGAGCAGGAAAGTCCGCACGTGAACCGCCCCTGGACTTTCTGGCAGCACAGCGATGCCGGGCATGTGAACGGGGTCAGAAGTGTTACCGATTTCAATGTTTTCAATGGCGACTCCCTGGAATGGCAAAAAATATTATTAAAATAATTATGAGAATAACCCTGTATTCTTTAACTTACTGGGTAAATTGAAAGGTCTTTTTGGGAAATGGGGTTATGGGAAAGGGAATATAAGTGGCTATTTTTCAGTGTGTTCTAAAACACGGATTGATGTAGTATTTCCTTTAACATTTCATTGTTAAACCATTGACAAAAGTTTTTGTCTTTTATACAGATCTTTGTGTTAGAAAAGCAGCGAAGGGAAAGCCCGGTGTATCTGGGTTTAGAAAGTATTAACAGACGCAGCAAGGGTTTGGCACCGATTTTGAGTTAATATAAGTAGAAGCACAAAACAAGTTAAGTAGTCAATTTTCTCATAAGCAGTTAGTTTTGGTTGCGGCCCCGATTTCCATCGGGGCCAATTTTTTTACAGGCATTCCTGTTCCACACATAAGCAATCAAACTGCCTGTACTATCTGCCAGTATATCCCATCCTTCAAAGCTCCGCCCCGGTATCCAGAATAATTGGATGAATTCAATAGCAATACCATATCCGATGCTCAACAAAGCGATGAGCAATACCCATTTCAAACGTCTTTGCAATGTCCAGGGGCTTTTTACCACAGGATAGCCAAAGCACAATCCCAATAAGGTAAACATACCAATGTGCACCAGCTTATCGAATTGCGGTATGGCAGCGCAAAACCCACACGAAGGCAGGTCTGCACCCGGGAGGGTTAACAGCACCGTACACAGAGCGAATAACAAGACCGCTGGGGCAAAAAGAATCGCTTTCAATCAAAATTAATTTATCCTACCAGTGCGCCGTAAGCTTCATGGGTCATCAGTGCGTCTACATCTGACAGAGTCGCTACGGTCATTTTGATCATCCATCCGTCTCCATAAGGATCGGTGTTCACCAGTTCAGGTTGTTTTTCCAGCAGGCTGTTCACTTCAACCACTGTTCCGGCAACAGGAAGAAAAAGATCGCTTACTGTTTTAACAGCTTCAACGGTTCCGAAGACTTCTTCAGCGGCCAGTGTTTTACCGGTAGAAGTAATATCTACATAAACGATATCACCCAGTTCATGCTGTGCAAAATCGGTAATGCCGATGATAGCGGTATTGCCTTCCAGGCGTATCCATTCATGGTCTTTGGTGTAGCGCAGTTCTGCGGGAAAATTCATAAAGCGTGGTTTAATAGTGCAAATATTGAATAAAAAACGATCTTTCAAAAACCTTGTTGTTCAAAATACAGGAGAATATGGTCTTTGATGAAGTTCTCCTGTTCGGGCATGCTCATCACGGGTAATTCTTTCAATTGCCTGAAATGGGGCCAGCCTTCTGCATCCTGTTGCTCCAGTGCATAATAGCCGCTCTGTGCCAACACCGTACACACAGCTACATGCATGAGGTCCTGCTTCTGCTCTTTCGATATTTTCTCTTTCACAAAACCGGTTTCCTGCATGCCAATAAGGAACAATACGGCTTCCAGGTCGGGCTTTTTACCGAATCGCTCCACCAGTTTGGCTTCGAGGTTCCACCAGCGCTGCTGTAAATCATCTGTTGCGAATAACATGTGGCAAAGGTAAATGACTGTTATCTTTGCGGCAAATCGATCCTTATGTTACAAGTGAGTGTGTTGCGCAATGATACGGCGGAAGTAAAGAGAAGACTGGCAGTAAAGCATTTCAAACAACCCGAACTGGTGGATACCATCATTCAACTGGATGATGAACGTAAGCGCCTGCAGGCCGAATTCGACAATACACAATCCAAAGTCAATACCGCATCCAAAGAGATCGGTAAGCTGATGGCACAGGGACAAAAAGAAGCGGCCGAGACCCTGAAGACCGACGTAGCAGGATGGAAAGCAGCCCTAGAGCCGCTGAAAGAGCAAATGGCCAGGGTGGAAAAAGAACTGAACGATACCCTGGTGCTATTACCCAACCTGCCCGGCACACAGGTACCGGAAGGACGTACGCCGGAAGACAATGTAGTGGTAAGGGAAGGGGGCATTAAACCTGTGCTGCCGGCTAATGCAACACCACACTGGGATCTTACCAAGAAATACAACCTGATCGATTTTGAACTGGGTAACAAGATCACCGGCAGTGGTTTTCCTGTTTATACCGGACAGGGCGCCAAATTACAAAGAGCGCTGGTGCAGTATTTTCTCGATTACAATACCGCAGCCGGCTATAAAGAATACCTGCCGCCTTTCATGGTGAATGCCGATTCTGCTTATGCAACCGGACAACTGCCGGATAAAGAAGGGCAGATGTATCATGCTACGGAAGATGATTTTTACCTCATTCCCACGGCAGAAGTACCTGTTACCAATGTTTATCGCGATACAATCCTCAAAGAAGAAGATTTCCCGGTTAAAATGACGGCCTATTCACCTTGCTTTAGAAGAGAGGCTGGCAGTTATGGAAAAGATGTACGTGGCCTCAACCGCCTGCACCAGTTCGAAAAAGTAGAGATCATTCAGTTGGTGCAGCCCGAAAAAAGTTACGACACACTCGATGAAATGGTGCTGCATGTGGAGAAATTATTACAGTCGCTGCAATTGCCTTATCGTTTATTGCGTCTTTGCGGCGGCGATATGGGTTTTGCCAGTGCCATCACTTATGATTTTGAAGTGTACAGCGCTGCGCAGGAACGTTGGCTGGAAGTGAGCAGTGTAAGCAATTTCGAAAGTTTCCAGGCCAACCGTCTCAAGTGCCGTTACAAAGACGCTACGGGCAAAACGCAACTGGTGCATACGCTGAACGGCAGCTCACTGGCATTGCCCAGAATACTGGCCTGCCTGCTCGAAAACAACCAGGGCGATGAAGGCATTTTGTTGCCCGAAGTACTGCATGGCTATTTTGGAAAGAAGATGGTGGTTGCCGGCAACTGATGTAAATAAAAAGCGCCCCCTGAAAAGAGAGCGCATGATACAACATGAGAAATAAAAGCCGTTTACCAGTTACTGAAACGGATACCTACGGCATAGGGATATTGTTCTAACCGGGTACCTTCCTTGTGCAGCCTGTTGATGCTGTACGAACCGTATAGGCGCACAGGACCCAGTCCCAGTTCAGCCACAGCCGCAAGACGCCAGGGCTCGAGGCTGAAATCGCCGTTGTTTTTCTGCTTACCCCTTTCGGCGCTCACCTGTTTGTTGCGGTTGCTGAGCATATACCCGGCACTCACACCCGCACTGAAAGAAAAACTCCTTTTTCTGTCCGGTGCAGGATTGATGTTCACCATCAGCGGCACCGTCAGGTATCCCACATATAGTTTGTTCTTGGAAAAAGAGATGGAATCATTGTACACATAAGGCACAGGATCTTTGCGGTAACTGATCCGGCTGTCGTAACGGAAATTGTACATTTCAAGCCCCAGCCCGTATTTGAGATTGACCACATGCTTTACCATGTTCAGCTTTTGCATGAAAAACCAGATGTTCACATTGCTGGATTTAAGGTTGTTCAGGTGGAAGCTGTTGGCATTGACCTGGCCATCTGCGGGACGCAGTACCCTGAAATAGCCGCCGGACTGTGCTGCCGTATAATCGGTCTGGTCGCGGAAATTGGCAAAGCCCAGGTCGAAGATGAACCAGTTCGTGCTGATATTGGTTCTTCTGTGGCTACGGTGTTCTGTACGGATCTCGAAATCTTTGTCCCAGTTCTTCCACACACTCTCCTCATCGCCCGACCCGCTTTTTTTCTTTTTGATGATGATGAAATTGCCCACTTTGATCGTGTCCGATGAACGGCCGGTGCTGTCGGTCTGAGCCATCCCCCATCCCGTAACGAACAATGCCGCTACTAAACTTACTACATACTTCATACGATTTTTTACTTTATCTCAAGCTGCGATTGTCTTCTTCCTCCCGGGCAGCTTTGCTTTTAAAAATGCTGGACGCCTTCCTGAAAAAGCCGCGCAGTTTGTCTTTATTGATCTCGATAGAACCCAGTAAGAGTCCTTTATTGTCTTCATCGGTTTCCAACTCTTTGTATTTTGTAAGAGCAGCATTATTGTTGGCTGTTGTTGCTTCTTTCGGGGCAATAACAGGTTGTTGCAGGCTGGTATTAGCAGCCAGTACTTCAACCGGCGGATGGATCTCGGTTCTTCCAACGCCTGTGCTTACCGGAATGGCTTGTACCTGTGCCAGGGAGCGGCTCTGTTCAGCAGGCAAACTGTTTTCAACAGGCATGACGCCTGCTGTCTGTGTTTTTGAAGTGGGTTGTTTATTAACTACAGGGTTGGTAGTATGATCTGCAACAACTTCTTTGTTTTCAGTATTGGTAATAACATGGTCAACAGTACCCGGTGATGATATGGTTGTTTTGCTTTGAGGCTGAACAGCAGGTTTGTTGATAGCAGCCAATTCTTTTTCAGCCGGTGGGTTGCGGCGGAGAGAACCGGGAATGAACCACAGGGTCAGTCCCAGACCTGCTAAAACGGCTGCCACAGCCACGCGCTGCCAGTTGATATAAATAACAGGTCTTTTTGTTGAAGCGGTACGGTAAAGCGATTCTTTATAGGGAAAAGGCACTGGCTCGGCTTCGAGTTTTGTTTGTTGAAGCAGATGCAAATAAGCTGTTGCCTCCGGGTTCTTCATCAGCAAAACTTCCATACTTTCTTTTTCAGCGCCCGCTAACTCGTCATCGATATAACTGAGTAATTGTTCTTCGTAAGAAGATGTATCAACAGATGCAGTGTTTTTGTACAGCGATTCCTTGAAAGGAAAATCAACTGGTTCACCGGGTAATAAGCGGGTTTGCCTGAGGGCTTCCAGTTCCACCGCCAGATCGGGATTATCCGCTACGAATTGTTCCACTGCTTTGGCATCCGCGGCAGGGAGTTCCCCGTCGAGGTAGAGCAGGAATAATTCTTCGTAGTTATGTCGGTCGATGTTTATCACAGGTCTTATATAATGTTTTCAGGTTTCACCAGATAGGTTTTCAGTGCCAGCCTCGCACGATGCAGGTACACTTTTACCTGGCTCGCGTTCAGGTTCATGATCTGTCCGATCTCTTCATAACTGTATCCTTCATAATCTTTCAGCATCACCAGGCTTTTCTGCGTTTCATTGAGACGGTTCAGGGCCTCCATCAGGGTTTTTCTTGGGTTGCTGTGTAACTGGTAGGTCTTGCTTCCGCTTTCTTCGAATGTATCTTTCAATTTTATCCTTTTCACCTTCCTGATATGGTCGATCATCTGGTTATAGGCAATGGTAAACAGGTATGATTTTGATTTGATGGTCTCGATCGTTTCCCGGTTACGCCAGAGTTTTTCGAATGCGGTTTGCACAATATCCCTGGCATCTTCCTCGTGCCGGAGGTTTTTCACGATAAAGCGGTAAACATTATCGGCATATTGTGTGACGCAGTCGTTGTACTCTTTTTCAGTCATGTTGTTGACTATTGATACGATTGAAGGGCCACTATGTTACACTACGGGCAGAAAAACATCAATAATTGATTACCTGCTCCTGTATGGCTTCGGGAATGGGTCTCCATTCGTACTGCTGGTTGCGTAACTGGGGCTCGAAACCGGCCTCGCGGATGGCGTCCTGCATGGTCTTGTAGGTAAAACGATGGGGTGCACCGGCCGCACTCACCACATTCTCTTCGATCATGATACTGCCGAAATCGTTGGCGCCTGCATGCAGACAGATCTGGGCGGTTTGCTTGCCCACCGTAAGCCAGCTCGCCTGGATGTTCTTGACATTGGGCAGCATGATGCGGCTGATGGCGATCATGCGGATATATTCGTCGGGGGTAGTGAGGTTGTGTACGCCCCTGATACGGGCCAGTAAGGTATCTACATCCTGGAAGGTCCAGGGAATGAATGCCAGGAAGCCTTTGGCCGACTCCGGTTTAAGGCTCTGCACTTCCCTGATGCGCACAAGGTGAATGAAACGCTCTTCCAGTGTTTCCACGTGACCGAACATCATGGTAGCGCTGGTGGTGATGTTGAGTTTATGCGCTTCGTGCATAATGGCGAGCCATTCATCGGCGCCGCATTTTCCTTTGGAGATCAGGCGTCGCACCCTGTCAACCAATATCTCAGCGCCTGCACCCGGCAAAGAATCCAGTCCTGCTTCCTGCAAAGCCATGAGCACATCGCGATGGCTCATTTTTTCCAGCTTACATATGTGGGCCACTTCGGGCGGGCCCAATGCATGCAGCTTCAGGGTAGGATATTCCTGCTTCAACTGGCGGAATGTACGGGTATAGAAATCGAGGCCCAGCTCAGGGTGGTGTCCGCCCTGCAACAACAATTGGTCGCCACCATATTTGAATGTTTCCTTGATCTTCTTGCGGTAAACCGGCATATCGGTGATATACGCTTCGGCATGACCCGGTATACGATAGAAGTTACAGAATTTGCAATTGGCAATGCAAACATTGGTGGTATTTACATTCCGATCGATCTGCCAGGTCACTTTTCCGTGTGGTACCTGTTGCTTACGCATCTCATCGGCAACATACATCAGTTCGGTCAGAGGTGCCTGTTCAAAAAGGAACAGACCTTCTTCAACGGAAAGGAATTCAAAACCTAGGGCTTTCTGGTATAAATCGGCTAGTTGCATATCATCCGCTCATTTAGTAGAAAAGGCAAAGGTAAGATGATAAATGCCATTCATAAAGTAATTGAGCAGCTATTAGTAATTAAGCTTATATTCAATTTGTATGAAACGCTTATTGCTTGCCAACCTGCTGCTTTTCTGTTTTTTTTCTTTGAAAGCACAGGAAGAGTTCATAGCGCCACAATCGCACTTGCTCACCAAGTTCTCTTTTACACAACTCAGTGGTGGCATTGTGATCGTAAAAGCACAGGTGGATGATTCGCCCGACTCGCTCAACTTCGTATTCGATACCGGCAGCGGCGGTATTTCACTCGATTCAACCACTGCTGCGGCTTTGAAGCTGTCGCTCAAGATGAGCGATAAAACCATTCGCGGTATTGCGGGGATGCGAACGGTGGAGTTTGCGTATAATCATACGCTCAGGTTACCCGGACTGGTTACGGAACACCTCGACTTTCACATCAACGATTACGACCTGCTTACCAGTGTGTATGGTATTAAAATAGACGGCATCATCGGGTATAGCTTTTTAAGAAGGTATATTGTGATGATCGATTATGACAAACAGCTGATTGAAGTGTTTACACCGGGCACTATAAAATATCCACGCGGCGGATATATATTGAAACCGGATTTTTCAACACTGGCCATGCAGCATGCAATGATCGGCGATGAAAGAGAGATCAACGGTAAATTCATTTTTGATACAGGCGCCGGGCTCTGTTTCCTTTTATCAAAAGATTTTGTGGATGACAGCGTGTTCATCAAAAAGAAAAGAAAATATTATGCCACGCAGGCAGAGGGGTTAGGCGGGAAAAAACAAATGCAGATAACGGTGATCAAATCGGTGAAGCTGGGTCCGTATAAATTCCGCAAAGTACCCATCCATATTTTTGAAGACGATTTCAATGTTACCTCTTATCCTTTGCTGGGCGGACTGATAGGCAACGATATCATGCGCCGTTTCAATGTGATCCTGAACTACCCCGAGCGGAGTATTTACATCAGACCCAACAGCCATTACGCAGAGTCTTTCGATTATTCGTATACAGGTCTGGGCATTTATATGATCAATGGAGAGATCCGCGTAGTGGATATTGTCAAAGGCTCCCCGGGCGATAAAGCAGGTTTCAAGCCCGACGACATTATTTTTTCGGTGGAATCTAATTTCTCCAAGAATATACAGGTGTACAAAAATCTTTTTCAGAATACCCTGGGCAGGGTGAAAGTGATCGTTTTCCGCAATAACAATCCCCTGGTGCTTACCATGGATATCAAAGACATCAGGCGGTAGCACAAAATGACTAATTTGCGTCTTTTACAAGGACTATGATTCAATTTAACCGATTTGTGCTGGAGAACGGATTGCGGGTGTTGGTACACGAAGACCCGTCCACACCCATGGTTGTAGTGAATATTATGTATGATGTAGGTGCACGCGACGAAGCTCCTTCTCAAACTGGCTTTGCGCATTTGTTCGAACACCTGATGTTTGGCGGCAGTATCAATATCGCCGATTACGATGAGCCCCTGCAAAGGGCCGGCGGCGAAAACAATGCGTATACTACCAATGATCTCACGAATTATTATTGCCAGTTACCGGCAGAAAATATTGAAACCGCTTTCTGGCTCGAAAGCGATCGCATGCTGAGCCTGGCTTTCAGCGAAAAGAGCCTTGATGTACAGCGCAAAGTGGTGGTGGAAGAGTTCAAGGAACATTATATCAACAAACCTTATGGCGATGTATGGCATAAGATGCGTGAACTGGCTTATACCACACACCCTTATCGTTGGATGACCATCGGTAAAGAATTAGCGCATATAGAACACGCGCAGATAGAAGATGTAAAAGCATTTTTCTTCAAACATTACAGACCTGTGAATGCTATTCTTGTGGTGGCGGGAAATGTGCAGACAGACAAGGTCAGAACGCTGGCCGAAAAATGGTTCGGCGATATTCCCATGGGAGAAAAATACCAGCGGAATTTACCGGTTGAACCAAAGCAGGCAACCCCGAGAAAAGCAGTATACCATGCCGATGTGCCGCTGGATGCTTTCATCAAAACCTGGCATATTGCCGGCCGGCTCGATAAAGGCTATTATGTAGCCGACTTAATTACTGAAATACTGGGAGGCGGAGGCTCATCGAGGCTTTACCAGGCATTGGTAAAAGAGCGGCAATTATTTTCCAGCCTGGATTGCTATCATTTCGGAAGCATTGATGCCGGTTTGCTGGCCATCGAAGGCAAGCTGGTAAAAGGAGTGAGCATGGAAACGGCTGCCGAAGCAGTAGATAACGAGGTTGCGCGGATGCGAATGGAAAAAGTGAGCGATACGGAATTACAGAAAGTAAAGAATAAAACAGAAAGCGTGATTGCTTTTGAAGACATGAGCGTGATGAGTCGCGCCGGAAGCCTGGCCCTGTATGAATTGCTGGGCGATGCACAACTAATGAATACCGAATTGCAAAAATACCATGCGGTAACGGCGGAGGATATCCTGGAATACAGCCAGGACATCTTTGATGAGAACAACAGCAACACAATCTTTTACTACAGCAAACCCAACCGATAAAATGCCCAACAGGAAAGCAGCCCCCGAAATAGTAGATGCAGTGGATTTTGATCTGCGACTGAAACCCTGCGACCGGTTTACCCTGGACAACGGCGTGCCTGTGTATGCCATCAATGCAGGCGCAGAAGAAGTGGTGATGATCGAGTGGGTGTTTTATGCCGGTAACTGGTATGAAGAAAAAAACATTGTAGCAGCTACAACCAATTTTTTGTTGAAGAATGGTACCAAACAAAAAAATGCTTTTGCTATCAATGAGCATTTTGAGTTTTATGGTGCTTACCTGAACCGCCAGTGTTATAATGAAACGGCCACCATCTCGTTGCATTGCCTGGCAAAACATTTGCATCACCTGTTACCGGTAGTAGCTGAACTGATCACCGAAAGTATTTTTCCCGAAGAAGAACTGGCTATCTACAAACAAAACCAGAAGCAACGACTGGAAGTAAACCTGAAGAAATGCGATTTTATCGCCAACCGGTTGATCGATGAGTACCTTTACGGGTTTCACCATCCGTACGGGCGATATACTTCTACGCTGGATTACGACCAACTGCAACAGGATGAATTGAAAGCTTTCTACAAGCGTTTTTATGTTGAAGGAAAATGCCTGGTGTTCACGGCAGGGAAATTGCCGGGAGATATTCAACAACAACTGAATAAAACATTCGGCCATTTACCCCTGAATAAACAACTGCTACCTGAAACAATATTCAACCTGCAGTCAGCCGATGAAAAAAAATACCATATCCTCAACGATGCGAATGGTGTGCAAGGCGCCATTCGCATCGCCCGTCCTTTTCCTAACAGGCATCACCCCGATTTTCCCAGGGTGCAGATATTGAATAACCTGTTTGGCGGTTTTTTTGGTTCAAGGCTCATGAGTAATATCCGGGAAGACAAAGGCTATACTTACGGCATACACAGTTACCTGCAAAATCACATACACAACTGTGCCTGGATGATCAGTACGGAAGCGGGCAGGGACGTATGTGAAGCCACTATTGAAGAAGTATACAAAGAAATGGCGCTCCTGCGTAAAGAACCGGTGCCGGAAGAAGAACTCGATCTGGTACGCAATTATATGATGGGTTCTTTGCTGGGCGACCTTGACGGACCTTTCCAGGTCATTGCCAGGTGGAAAAGTTATGTGTTGAACAACCTGGAGGAAGCTTATTTTTATAATAGCATAGCAACCATCAAGACAGTGAGTCCGGAAGCGTTGCGGGAACTGGCAGAAAAATACCTGCAGCCCGACGCATTTTATGAGTTAACGGTAATATAAATTGTACTTCATGATAGGACGTTTCTTTACAAAGACCGTTGCAACAGCAGTAGCCATACTGGCTGCCGCCTATATACTGAAAGGTATACATGTAAATGGCACTGCCACTGCCTTATTGGTGGCGCTCGTATTGGGCCTGTTGAACAGCTTTGTGAAACCTGTGCTGATCTTGCTCACCATACCTATCACTTTATTGACGCTTGGATTGTTCCTGTTGGTGATCAATATTCTCATTGTAAAATTCGCTGCCTCATTGGTACCAGGATTTACAGTAGACGGATGGGTATCGGCGTTATTATTCAGCCTGGTGGTATCATTCTTTACTTCTATTATCGAAGCTATCCTGGGCAAAGGCGGCAACCCGCAATAAACATTACAAAGAAGCGATGAGCTGCTTTACTTTCTCGCCGATCATATCGCGTATTTGATTGAACTCAGCGGGCTCCAGGTGTTTGGGGTCTGGTATCTGCCAGTCGATGAACTGTTTGGCGGGCATCCATGGACAGGCATCGCCGCAACCCATGGTTACCACCGCATCGAAAGGAGCATATTGTTCCACTTCCTGCAATGATTTGCTGTCATGTTTGCTGAGATCATAACCCAGTTCTTTCATGGC
Source organism: Hydrobacter penzbergensis (assembly GCF_900106985.1). Lineage (NCBI taxonomy): Bacteria > Pseudomonadati > Bacteroidota > Chitinophagia > Chitinophagales > Chitinophagaceae > Hydrobacter > Hydrobacter penzbergensis. The sequence goes on from NZ_FNNO01000004.1 coordinate 84,474, forward strand.
TGCAATGGCTTTGGGATTCACTATGCCGCTAGGCTTACTGCCCGCACTGAAGGCTTCAACAGCATCGCCACCATATATAGTAGCAAAAGCCTGGCTCATCTGGCTGCGGTTACTGTTTTCAATACAAACGAAAAGGAGCTTCTTTTTCATGGAAGCACAATGATACAACATTAAGCCTTTCATCAGCCTGAGAAGCCGTTTATGTAAGAGTGAAATGTTCGATATAGCCATAATGTATTGATTATCAAATAAATAAGCTTAACCAGTTACAATCTTCTGCCTATTACTGAAAAAAAACTGGTACTATGTGTTGCATAGTACCAAATAATATCCCATCTTTGTGTTGTCAATGAGAACAAGCATTTAAAAACACTATCAAATAAAAGAATCATGAAAACACAAAACATTCAATTGCTGACAGCCCTGGAGAAAAGCGATATCACTAACTTGGTGAAGGAAGCATCTGTAAAAGAAACAGTAGCCCAGGTAGCAGAACACAAAGCCATTTTTACAGCGGCCGATTACTGGAACCTCCAGCGCAGCAGAAGAACAAGGACCGGACGGAGATTCCTGATGGCATAAGCAGCAAACCAATCTCATTTCATAACAACGATCTCCCATCCCGCGCAAAACCAGGTGCGGGACGGAAGGTCCAAAAACTCCGGATATGGATATTCAGAACACACAGAGTCAGATGCGAAAGGGGGTATTGGAGTTTTGCATTTTGTCCATCATACGCCAGGGCGAAGTATATCCCAGCGATATTGTGGATCGCATGAAGGCGGCCAACCTGCACATACTGGAAGGCACTTTGTACCCGTTGCTCACACGATTGAAAAATGCAGGCTTGTTAACCTACCGCTGGGTAGAAAGCAACAGCGGCCCACCCCGGAAATATTTCGTGATGACAGACAAAGGTCTTGAGTTCTATGGCGAACTGGAAAGAACCTGGCAGGAGCTGGCCGACGCCGTACATACTTTGACGCAATCCGCCGTAGATCCAACATCCGAACCCAACCCATCCCAACCTTAACCAACAAAACCAGAACAGAAAATGAAAAAGGTAATCAATATAAACTTCCAGGGCAGGGTGATTCCCATCGAGGAATCGGCCTACGACATGCTCAAACAGTATGTTGAAAGCTTGCGCAAGTTCTTTGCCAACGAGGAGGGGCGCGACGAGATCATCAATGATATCGAAGGACGTATTGCAGAACTGTTTGGCGACAGCCTTAAAAAAGGAAGCACCTGCATCACAGATGAAGATGTAGATGGCATCATTAAGAGCATGGGCCGCCCGGAAGACTTTGAAGGAGACGAAAGCAAGGTACAGACTCAATTAGGAGAAGAGTCCAAACAGCAGCAGCAAAGCAGAACATTTTATGAAGGAGCCGGTGACGCACCGAGAGGCCGTCTTTACCGCGACGAAAGTGATAAAATGCTGGGAGGTGTGTGTAGTGGCCTGGCCAACTACCTGCGCGTTGATCCTACGATCGTCCGCCTGGTATTTGCCCTCATCACTTTCGGCGCAGGAACCGGTATTTTGTTATACATCCTTTTATGGATCATACTGCCTTCCAAAAGGCTTGAAAATGCTACTAGCACCAAGCGTCTCTATCGCAATCCTGATGAAAAAGTGATTGCAGGTGTGGCGAGCGGGTTGGCTGCTTATTTCGACATAGCCGTATGGGTACCCCGACTGATCTTTGTACTGCCGCTGGTAGTAGGCATATTCACTTCCATATTCAGGCATGTTTTCTGGTTCGACTATAATCCGTTCCCAGGCATCGTCTTCGGATCTTTTGGCGGTACACTTTTCATCACCTATGCCATACTCTGGGCAGTGATACCGGAAGCCAAAAGTGCGTCGGATAAACTGGAGATGCGTGGCGAAAAAGTAGACCTTAATACCATCAAGAATACCATACAGGAAGACCTGGAGGGGTTTAAAAGCCGCGCCGAGAAATGGGGTGGTGAAGTGAAAGAGCGTGCGCAACAATTCGGACAGGAATTCGGACAAACCATCAGCCAGAAGGGGCAACAGTTCAGCAGTGAAGCAGCAAAGATCGGCAGAAGAGGCGGTAGCCGGCTGGGCAATGCCATAGCCATTATCTTCAAGGCATTCTTTCTTTTCCTCGCAGGTATACTGGCTTTTGCCTTACTGGTTACGCTCCTGGCGTTTCTGGTGGCAGGGATAGGTGTATTCCCCCTGAAAGATTTCTTCCTGGAAGGCGTAACACAAAACTTCCTTGCATGGTCAACACTGTTGCTGTTCCTGGGCGTGCCGGTAGTTGCTTTCATTATATGGATCGTGCGTAGGATCATGGGTGTTAAATCGGGCAACAAGTTTCTTGGTTTCACTTTCGCCGGACTGTGGTTCATTGGATTATTCTGCGGCATCATGCTGGCCGTTTCCATCGCACGCAATTTCGATGCAAGTGCCAGGGATAAGCAAGAATACTCCATTGTTCAGCCGGGTACGGGAAAACTGATCATCAATGTGCCCGACAGCAAAGTGAAAGTGATTGGCGGATGGCTGGGCAAAATAGATGGTGTGATGAGTGTGAGCGATGACAGTCTTTTCCTTAATAATGTGAGGTTGCGCATCTTGAAAAGCAAGGATTCTGTTTACCATATCTCCGCTACCAAGTACAGCAGCGGAAAAGATGCCGGCAGCGCCATGGAAAATGTAAGAGGCATCAACTATGGGATCAACCAGGAAGACAGTACCATCTGGCTCGATCGGGGATTCTCCCTGCATACAGGAACCAAATTCCGCAACCAGCGTGTAGAAGTAACCGTACAGGTGCCGGTGGGCAAGCGGATCATGATCGACAGGAGAGTGGCGAACAGGCTCAGCTGGTTCCATGTCAATGACGGCGACTGGGGCGATGACTGGAACGATTACCAGAACTGGGACAGCAATGTGGAATACATTATGAGGGCAGGCGGACTGGAAAGGGTACACAAGGAAGAAGATGCGCGCGACAACAATAATAATGATGATGATGAGAACAATGCAGTAGAGCAATACAAGAAGAGCAAAGAAGAACTGAAGAAAGAATATGATAAAAAACAAAAAGAGGCGGAAGAGCTGAAAAAAGAACTGGACAAACCCGTAGATACTACCCGCTATCATTATCAGAAAGCCACTACTTACGAAGAAGCACCCCAGCCCAATGCTGTGATGCCTGCGGTGCATGCCGAGAAAAAAGAAGAAAAGATGGACATCACATTCGATAATGCAAGATTGATGATGATGCAAATGGTACTATAAAATCGGTTGAAGTTGGGAAAGAAAAGAACCCTGCTTTGTTCTCAGAACGGGGTTCTTCCCTTCTTTAAGAATCGCGAAATAAAACAATCAATATGAAAAAAATAGCTACAGTCATTTTCGTGGGATTGATGCTTACGGTCTTTACCCTTTCCGGTTGTTTATTTTCATTCGACAATTCGAATACAAGTATTACGATACAAGACTCAGACGACAGGTACGAATTATCGGCGCATTACAATAAACAGAAAACAAAACGGATCCAGCATTATATAGATGCGAACATAGCTCCCCAGGACCGGGCAATTTTTCAGATAAGGACGAATCCGGGTAAACTGCAAATCAGGTTCGATAAAAAGGAGAATGACGAGGACGCCTACCTGAGAATAAAGCGATTGGGGGAAGGCATCAAAGCAACACTATCGGCAGACTGATTGAAAACAATGTAACACATTGTTTTTTTATTTTTACGCCCCCCTTGCTTCACCTATTTTTGCTCGGCAAAGTAAAAAAGCATGAAAAATACTCCGTTTACTCAGAAACACATGGCGTTGGGCGCAAAAATGGCCCCTTTTGCAGGATACAATATGCCCATCAGTTACAGCGGCATCAATGATGAACATGCAGCTGTTCGCAAAAATGCTGGTGTTTTTGATGTAAGTCACATGGGAGAGTTCATATTGAAAGGTCCGGATGCACTCGATCTCATCCAGCGCGTTACTTCGAATGATGCTTCCAAACTCACCAACGGAAAAGCCCAGTACAGCTGCCTGCCCAATGAACAGGGAGGTATTGTAGATGACCTCATTGTCTATTGTATCGAAGAGAACAAAACATACATGCTGGTGGTGAATGCCTCCAATATAGAAAAAGACTGGAACTGGATATCGAAGCACAATACCCGGAATGTGGAAATGCACAACATCAGCGATAAGACTTGTCTGCTGGCCATACAAGGCCCGAACGCCACAAAGATGTTGCAACCGCTTACCGATATGGATATCATGAACCTGAAATATTACACGTTTGCCAAAGGAAAATTTGCTGGCGTAGATAATGTGCTGGTAAGTGCCACTGGTTATACGGGAGCGGGCGGTGTAGAGATTTATTTTGAAGACAGCAACAGCGCGGCAGATAAAATATGGGAAGCCATTTTTGAGATCGGCACCCCGCAGGGATTGAAACCTATTGGATTGGGAGCGAGGGACACCCTTCGACTGGAGATGGGTTATTGCCTTTATGGAAACGATATCGATGATACCACTTCTCCACTGGAAGGCGGGCTCGCATGGATTACCAAGTTCAGCAAGGATTTCACAGCAAAAAAAATACTGGAAAAACAAAAAGCGGAAGGTGTTAAACGGAAGCTGGTAGGTTTTGAAATGATTGAAAGAGGCATCCCGCGCCACGATTACCTGATCAAGGATGCATCAGGCAATGCGATCGGAAAAGTGACCAGCGGCACGCAGGCGCCTTCACTGAACAAAGCGGTAGGATTGGGTTATGTAACTGTTGACCATGCCGGGCTTGACAGCGAAATCTTCATCGACATACGTAATACACCTGTAAAAGCAAGGGTGGTTAAAATTCCTTTCTAATAATTGCGTATTAGTACGGTTTTTAAAAAGACCGGAACAGTTAAACTTTGTGATGCATTCGGATTCGGTACGGTGAATGACCGTTCATCGATTCATCATCAAAGTAAAACTGTTGCTTATGTACACGATCAGGAACAGGGTACAATTGATCGGCCATCTTGGCCAGGACCCTGAAATTAAACAATTCGATTCCGGCAAGAAAGCGGCACACCTGCGTGTGGCCACCAATGAACATTACCGTGATGTAAACGGGGAAAAAGTGTCCGATACCCAATGGCACCGGGCCATAGCCTGGAACAAGCTGGCCGATATTGCTGAAAAATACCTGTTCAAAGGAAGTGAAATTGCGCTTGAAGGCAAGATGGTTAATCGCCAGTATACAGATAAAAAAGGCGATAAACAATATATAACCGAAATACAGATCAATGAGTTACTGATACTGGGGAAAAAACTTCCTGAACTGCAGCAATAGCATTGCTCAATACTGCGGCTCAGGTTCCCTGCAGCTGTTCTTTGTGTTTGGTTGCACAAAAGAACGCAGTCTGCCTGCATCGATTGAAGCCGGTTAGCGTGTGAGTGCCAAATGACAAAGGTGCCAGGCTGTTTCGGTTGTCCGGATGGATGTTGTTTCTATGTTCCCCCGCATGATCCAACAAACAGCATCTTTTGTGACTCGGTTCTTTTTGTGCAAGGCCGGCCTTTCCAGGCTGGCTCTTTGTTCTTTCTGAACTTTATCTTTGCAACCTATGAATCAAAAACCCAGTTTATTTACCGTTGTATCTCCCCGTTTGCTGGATATCTATGATATTTCAAACGGTATTGTGGTAGTCATTGATGTTTTCCGCGCCACATCCACCATTGCTACCGCCTTGTATAATGGCGCTACGCGTGTGATTCCCGTTGACAGCGTGGATAAATGCATCCAGATAGGTAAGACGACCGGCGGCATCACAGCCGGAGAGCGTGATGGTAAAGTGATTGAAGGTTTGGCACATGGCAATTCTCCGGCCGAATACCCGCGTTCTTTCATCGCAGGAAAAACACTGGTACTCACCACCACCAATGGTACCAGGCTTTTACACATGGCGCTGAATAATGGTGCATCTGAGGTTATTACAGGATCTTTTCCCAACCTCTCTGCCGTGTGCGACCACCTGGTGGCGCAAAATAAGAATGTGGTATTGGGCTGCTCTGCCTGGAAAGACCGCTTCAACCTGGAAGACGCCCTTTTTGCAGGTGCAGTCATTGAAAGGATCAGAGACCATTTTGCCATCCATTGCGACAGCAGCCTGATGGCGGAAGATATGTACCGCCTGCACAAAAACGATATCAAACAGTTCATACGTAAAACTACCCACTGGCACAGGCTGGCTGCTTACGGACTGGAAGCCGACCTGGAATACTGCGTAACGGCCGATCAGGCCAATGTTTTGCCCGTTTACCGTAATGGGGACCTTGTAAGCCTTACAGGCCCGGCCGGGGGATCTTAACAAACATTTCATCCACATTCTTCCCTTTAGTTTTCGGTAACTGCCGCGCTTTCCTTTACTTTTGCAAATTGCCCAAACCCTAATTCCTGGCAAAACATGGCTTTACCGTACCTGGTCAAACATATCTATAACAGTGGCACCGAAGAAGTGATCCGGAGGGGCAAAAAGATCCATGCGCTCGGCAATGTGGAATTGGTGGAATACGACGACCTGATGGCCAATGTGGTTTTCCGGGTGAAAGATGACGGATACACTACTTTTTATAAAGTACATATCAACCAGTTCAAAGACGCTAAAACCCTTTCGCTGCGTTGCTCCTGTCCGTATAACCTCTCGGAAATCTGCCGTCACAAAGCAGCCGCTCTTTTTTACCTGCAGGACTTGTTAGATAAAAACTTATTGGGCGACAGGGAATCTTCTTATGACCAGAAGCATACGGTAGTAAAAATGAAACAGCTTGATCTGAAGCTGATTCGTATGCTCACATCTCCCGCCAGCTTCGACGCCGCTGAGAACCTGTTGCGCAGCAGCAGGTCCAATCTCCTCGAGGCAAAAGATGAAAGGGTGGTGGCCGAGCTGGAATACGAGGGCGAAAATTTCAGGGTGGTTATCCAGAAAAACGAAGAACGGAATTTTGATACGAGTTGTACCTGTCACACCGACCAGGCACATCCGCTCTGCGTGCACAAATGCATCGTGCTGTTGCAGCTCCTGCATAATTACGGTCCCAATTATTTCGACAGCATCCGTAACTGGGATAAAGAGAAAAACAAGCTGCTGGCGCTCTACGGCTATTCGCTGGAAGACGACCTGGATGGAAAATTTGAATTCACCTATACAGATGGGAAGCCTTTCCTGCGTGTACTGGATGCTTCCATCAAAAAAGTATCATTGAACCAGCCGGCGACTGTGCAGCCAAAAAAAATAGAAGAAACAGTACCAGATATTGCAGAAGACGAAGAAGAGACAGAAAAGCAATTGCTGAAACTGGGGATTGTAATCAATTCCAACGAACACCAGTACCCCTATCTTCAACTGGATGCGGTACAGGGCGAAGCAGATGAGGCTGGAACGGGCTATACAGGCAAGGCAGTAAAACTCGACCTGGGCAAATACATCAACACGGAAGTATTTAACGAAGAAGACAAAATACTGCTGCAACAGTTGCGTAAATTATTGCCGGGAGAGATCAACCGGTACCTTAACCGGAATTCACCATTCAGTGGCATTTGGGAAAACATCATACAGCAACACGACGATGAGTTACCGGAAGAGACCCGTCACCTCATCAATGAATACCTCCATCCCAAAATAAAAAAACTGTTTACCGATCTGACGGGTAACGCTTTTGTATTCTACCTGTCATCCGGGAAAACCTTTACAACGGCTAATATGCAACAGGCCGAGTTGACGCTGCCGTTTATCAGTCCGGAGTTCGAAGTAAACTACAGCAATCACCAGTATGTGATCGATTGCAGGATAAAGCTGCCGCTGGCTAACCTCAATATCGCCGAAAATGAATGCGGATCGGCATTGCTTTTTCAATACCACAACCAGTTTTTCACCTGGAATCGCACGGAAGACATCATTGTGCTGGAAAAATTTCTGCCTTCAGGCAAGATCACCATTGCCGCAGAAGACTGGGCCGTGCAGTTACAGCAATTCGTGTTGCCGCTTTCGAAAGAATACAATGTGCATTTCAGTAATGTACAAAAAGAAGAAGTCAAGGATATTAAGCCGGATGTGAAAGTGGTGCTGAAAGAGAAGGGAGATTATCTTTTGTTTCAACCGGTGTTTACATATAAGGGATATGATGTACGCAGTACCGATAAAGAAAAGATCATTCTGCCGGTAGCAGATAAACTGCTTGTGATACAGCGCAACCTGGATGCTGAAAGGGAATTTGTGCAGAAAGTGGAATCGCTGCATTCTCATTTTGTAAAACCGGTTGAGGGAGATGTGCTGGCGCTGAAAGGTTCCGAAGTACTCAAGAACAATTGGTTCTTCCTGTTTGTGGATGCGGCCAATGAAATGAATATCCCGGTATATGGTTTTGAGGCCTTGAAGAAATTTCGTTTCAATACCGCCAAGCCATCTACCAAAATATTCATCAGCAGCAACACCGACTGGTTTGATGCCAAAGTGCAGATACAGTTCGGAGAGCAGAAGGTAACGGTAGACGACGTGAAAAAGGCCCTGGCCAACAAACAGCAGTTTGTGCAACTGGATGATGGCACGCTGGGCATCCTTCCGGAAGAATGGATCAAAAAATATTCGTTGCTGTTCCGTGTAGGTGAAGGAAAGACAGGAACTATGAAGCTGAGTAAATACCATTTCAGCGTAATAGAAGAATTATACCTGGAGCGTGACGAAGAGGAACTCTTTTTTCAACTGGAAGAGAAATATGAACGGATCAAAGACAATCATTCCATCAAAGAGATACCAGCCCCTGCACACCTGAAATCCATTTTACGCCCTTACCAGGAAAGTGGGTTCCAATGGCTCAACTACCTGCGCGAAGTACAATGGGGTGGTATACTGGCAGACGATATGGGTTTGGGTAAAACCATACAGGCATTGAGTTTCCTGCATCATCTCAAAGAAGAGAATGCACATATCAAGGCGCTGGTGGTTTGTCCGACTACACTTATGTACAACTGGCAAAACGAGATCACCAAGTTCACGCCCAGTCTTAGTTACAACATCCATCACGGTGGTGGGAGGTCCAAAGAGAAGTTGATGATGAACGGTGTGGATGTGCTGATCACTACCTACGGTACTTTACGAAGTGATATCAAGCAATTTGTGGAAGTTCCGTTCGATTATGTGATACTCGATGAGAGCCAGGCTATCAAAAACCCCGGCAGTAAGGTAACCAAGGCTGCGGGCCTGCTGAAAGCCAGGAACCGGCTTTGCCTGAGTGGTACGCCCTTGCAAAACAATACATTCGATATTTATGCCCAGATGAATTTCCTCAACCCGGGCATGCTGGGTAGTGTAGAATTTTTCAAGCAGGAGTTCTCCATCCCGATTGACAAGTTCGGAGAAAAAGAACAGAAAGAGCATTTGCGCAAACTACTGTATCCATTCATCCTGCGCCGTACAAAAGAACAGGTGGCCAAAGACCTGCCCGAAAAGCAGGAAATGGTACTGTTCTGTGAAATGGGAGAAGAACAGCGAAGGATCTACGATGCTTACCGGAACGATTATCGCGATAAGATATTGGGTGTGGTGGAAAACCAGGGCATACAAAAATCGCAGCTCACCATTTTGCAGGGATTGATGAGGCTCAGGCAGATCTGTGATAGTCCGGCCATCATGAAAGAAGAAGAACGATACCCCAATGTTTCGGTAAAACTCGAAGAGATTGGCAGGGAGATCACTGAAAACATCAGCAACCACAAAGCGCTGGTATTCTCGCAGTTCCTGGGCATGCTGGCACTGATCAAACAAAAGCTGGAAGAGCTGGGCGTTGATTACGAATATTTCGACGGAAGCAGTACAGTAGCCGAACGCGAAAAAGCCATCCAGCGATTCCAGAATGATGAAAACTGCCGTGTTTTCCTGATCTCACTGAAAGCGGGAGGTGTAGGTCTGAACCTCACTGCGGCAGATTATGTTTACATTGTTGACCCCTGGTGGAATCCGGCTGTGGAGCAACAAGCGATAGATCGTACACACCGCATTGGTCAAACGAAAAATATTTTCGCTTACAGGATGATATGCACCGATACGGTGGAAGACAAAATACTCAAACTACAGGAGCGGAAACGAAGCCTTGCCCGCGAACTCATTACAGACGATGAGGGCTTTGTGAAGAGTCTTACCAAAGAAGACGTGGAATACTTATTCAGTTAAATTAAAAATGCCACACGATATCATCGTATGGCATTCAGGTAAATTATTGCGGAATAACTATTTCATTTCCGAAGCCACTATGTATTTATCGGGGCTTTTCTGGAATTCAGCCTTGCATTCTTTCGAACAAAAGCCGATCACTTTGCCATGATAGTGCACAGTATCTGACATGCCGGCTGTTACAGGCATACCGCAGGACGGGTCTTTTTTGTTGTCGAGCATATCGGCAGTAAATCTTAATTCAAGGCTCATCGGATCTGGGTGAGTGCCGGAAGAGTCTTTCTTTTTAGCTTCTGCCTGTGAATTGTTGGTGCAAGAACTCGTAAAAAGACATGCGGCCAGCAAAATCAGGCTAGTCGCAAAAAAAGGATAAGCGTGCAAAGATTTTCTCATCTTTAAATGGTATTGGTGTTGGGTAATGCAGTTGACAGAACATCAAAATTACTGCACCATTTGCATATATTTTTTTTCTTAACAAATTATAAGTAAATCAATACTGCCCTTTTTTGCCCGGTGTTTCACCGATTATTTCAGGCGCTTGTCCAGCTATAGCAGTAGTTTTCCATCTGTATCGACTAAACCCCTGCTGCCTGGTAAAGGAAAATATATTTGATCAATGATTCAGCAGTTTATGAGCAGAGTTTTATTAGCGATCGCAATGTTGTTTTTTTCTGTGGAAGCCATGTCGCAGGCCACGGCTTCCATCAACGGAAAACTGGTGGATTCAGTTGCGAAGCAATCCATGAAAGATGCATCGGTAACTGTGTTAAATGCGCAGGATTCTACCATTGAAGCCTACAGCCTGGCCAAAGCGGACGGAAGCTTTTCCGTGAGCGGCATTCCTTTCGGTGATATGATGGTACGGATCAGTTTCCAGGGGTATGAAACGTTTACGCGCCGTTTTCAATTTTCAAAAACGAATGCAACAATAGGTATGGGTACCGTTTACATGAAGCAGGCCGATAACGACCTGGGAATGGTAACGGTTATGCAGTCGCCCATACAAATGAAAAAGGATACGATTGAAGTCAGCGCTTCTGCATTCAAGACCAAGCCCAATGCGGTTGTGGAAGACCTGCTTAAAAAAATTCCGGGTATGGAAGTGGACAAAGACGGCAATGTGAAGGCACAGGGCGAACAGGTGCAGCGGGTGCTGGTAGACGGTAAAAAGTTTTTTGGTGATGATCCCAAGATGGCCACCAAGAACCTGCCTCCCGATATCATCGATAAGATACAAGTGTTTGATGCATTGAGCGACCAGAGCGCTTTTACCGGGTTCGATGATGGTAACCGCATCAAGACGATTAATATCACCACACGCAAAGACAAACGCAAGGGCTATTTTGGAAAAGCTTCGCTGGGCTTTGGCGCGAATGAAGAAGAAGGATTGTATGATAATAGTTTTAACCTGAGCAGAATGAATGGAAACCAGCAGATCACACTTTTGGGGCAGGGTAATAACGTGAATAAGCAGAATTTTTCTGTAAAGGATATCCTTGGTTCACTTGGTGGCGGAGGTTTTGGCGGCGCCGGTGGTGGAAACCGCGGCGGCGGATTTGGAGGAGGTTCACTGTTGGGAACAAGTGGTGGCGGGGGGCTGGTGAATACCTGGGCAGGGGGTGTTAACTTCCGCGATAACTGGGGCGCCAAAACGCAGGTATCCGGCAGTTATTTTTATAATGACCAACGCACATACCGTGAACAGAACAGTTATGCCCAGACACTGACGCAGACGCCCGACTCATCCATTTTTACCAGGTCTTCCCAATCATCCGTGACACATAACCAGAATCACCGAATCGATCTGAATATCGAACACCAGTTCGATTCGAGCAATGTGCTCATCGTGAGACCCAATATCAGTTTCCAGAATACGAGCTCAACTTCTGACCAGACCAATACATCACAAGGAATGGGCAAGGGTGGAAGCCTGATCGATATCAGCAATTCAACTGCCAACGCTACCCGCGCCAACTCCGGATACAATGCCAGCATCGATGCTACTTTCCGTCACCGGTTTTCCAGGAAAGGGCGTACTTTCTCTGTGAACCTGAACCTGGGGCAGAATACCAACGATGGTTCGGGCACCAATAATTCCATTACGCACACATTTGCTACAGCCACCAGGCCAGAGCGTATCGATACCATCAACCAGGTATACAATAGTAACCCGGAAACCAAAAGCATCAGCACTACTTTTTCTTATACAGAACCGGTGGGCAAGAACCAGTTGATTGAGCTGAACTATAATTATTCCGGCAACCGGAATACTTCGGGTAAACACACTTATAATTTTGACATGTCAACCGGTAATTATGATATACCGGTAATGAACCTGAGTAATATTTTTGAAAATACGTACCAGGCCAACCGCTTTTCGCTGAACTATCGTGTACAGAATACCAAAATGAATTTCAGCGTGGGATCGGGATTGCAGTTGGGAGACCGTAGCAGCCACAACCTCACGAAAGACAGTACGCTGACACAGCATTATGTAAACCTTTCACCAACGGCCAATTTCAGTTATGCATTCAGCAAAACACGTAACCTGCGGTTCTTCTATTACGGAAGAACGGGCCAGCCAAGTATCGATCAGTTGCAACCGGTGGTGGATAACAGTAACCCGCTCAACATCAAAGTGGGCAATCCCGATCTGAAGCAACAATTCACGCACAGTTTCCGCGTGCTGTATCATTCTTATGAAGCCAATACAGGCAAGATCATTTTTGCAACAGTGAATGCCAGCATGGTACAAAATGATATCCAGAACGCTACTACACTGCTCGCCAACGGAGGTCAGATGGTGAAGCCGGTGAACCTGGGAGGCACTTACAATGCGAATGCTTTCTTTAATTATGGTTTCCAGATCAAATCGCCCAAGAGTAATATGAACCTGAGGGCCAACCTGTCAACCAACCAGAGCCAGGCGTTGATCAACGGGCTGAGCAACTATACCCGCAATCATTCATTAGGCGGAACCATTGCATGGACAACCAATTTGAAGGATAATTTCGACATGAACTTTTTCTATACCCCCACTTATGTGATGGCGAGGTATACGCTCAAACCCGAGCAAAACAACAATACGCTTACACAGGATGCTTCTACGGAAGCTACTTACTACACCAAAAACGGATGGATACTGTCTACCGATTTTGGCTATACCTACAGCAGTGGCCGGAGCGCCGGGTACAATACGGCGATACCATTATGGAATGCCAGCCTGTCAAAACAGCTATTTAAAAACAAAGCCGGCGAACTCAAATTTTATGTATTCGATCTGTTGAACCAGAACGTGTCGCTCACCCGCCAGGTAACTGCTACCGGCTGGCAGGATATACAGAATAAAGTGCTCACAAGGTATTTCATGATCAGCTTTACCTATAATCTTCGACGGTTTGGCGCCAATAACATGCAGCGTGGAAACGACAACAATCCAATGCGGCAGATGTTCAAAAGTGGAAGAATGGGCATGGGTGATATGATGCGGATGGGAGGCGGTGGCGGAAAACCCGGGGGCATGGAATAATAGTTTGTTATTGCTTGGTATAAATGATGGCCATCCCTGAAAGACGGGGTGGCCTTTTTTATGCTAACAGCCGTAAGTGCCTCGAATGACCGAGCTTAACCAAATTTTCATAAAAAATTGAGGGTATTTATTGTAAACTATACTAATTTTACACCTTCAAATCACTGAAAAGATATTGCAAGTGAAGCAGGCAATTACACATATTAATTTAGTTTCATTGAATTCCCCGTTAAGGGTGGGTTCAGTGGAAGCCGCTTTTATTTCCTTCCCCCGACGTGGTTGCTGATAGGACGAGCAACTGGCACTTGCCCCTATCAGTGGAAAATCCCCCGGAATTCTTCGACAAGAGCAGCGTTTCTTTTTCACGTTATTAATTTTCGCAAGTTGGAACAAAATATTATTGTCCGTGTAGCCAATAGTGGCGACACACACTACGCGCAAACCATCACTGATGAGATGGAAGCTTCTGCAAAAGCGCGTGGCACGGGGATTGCCAAACGCAGTCCGGATTATGTTGCGCAGAAAATGACGGAAGGCAAAGCCGTCATCGCCCTCTTGCCAGATGGCACCTGGGTAGGCTTTTGCTATATAGAAGCCTGGGGGCATGATGAGTTCGTTGCGAACAGCGGTCTCATCGTAGCTCCTGTATTCAGGAAAAGCGGCGTAGCCAAGCTCATCAAGAGAACCATCTTCAACCTGTCGAGGGAAAAATACCCGAAGGCCAAAATATTTGGGTTAACCACGGGTCTTGCCGTGATGAAGATCAACAGTGAGCTGGGTTACGAGCCTGTTACCTACAGTGAGCTGACAGATGATGAAGAATTCTGGGCAGGCTGTAAGAGTTGTGTGAACTACGATATCCTGATGAGTAAAGACAGGAAGAATTGTATGTGTACAGCCATGTTATACGATCCGGCCGATCATTATACGCCGGAAGAGACCACACAGGAATTCAATAAGCATTCCAAGCTCTGGGAAAGATTCATGAAGATCAAGCAAAGCCGGTTGCTGAGTTTTTTCAAAAGAAAAGAGAGCTCCGGCTCTTCGGGTAAACCCAAATCATTGTTTCATTATTTCTTTCACCTTTAATCATTTTCAAAACCAGTCATATCATGCAAAAAGTAGTTCTCGGATTCAGTGGCGGCCTCGATACTTCCTATTGTGTAAAATACCTGACAGAAGAGAAGGGTTATGAAGTGCACAGCGTAATTGTCAATACCGGCGGTTTCAGCGAAACCGAATTGCAGCAAATTGAACAGCATGCCTACAAACTGGGTGTAAAAACACATACTACGGTGGATGCCGTAAAAAGTTATTACGACAGCATCATCAAATACCTGGTATTTGGCAATGTGCTGAAGAATAACACGTACCCGCTCAGCGTAAGCGCCGAGCGATTGAGCCAAGCCCTGCATATTGCCGAGCACGCCAAAAAGCTGAACGCTGTTGCAGTGGTTCATGGAAGTACAGGTGCGGGTAACGACCAGGTAAGGTTTGATATGATCTTCAACATCATGATCCCCGGTGTGGAAATTATTACGCCTATAAGAGACCTGCGACTGAGTAGGGAAGAAGAGATCGAATACCTGAAATCTAAAGGTGTGGAAATGAATTTTGCCAAAGCGGCTTATTCTATCAACAAAGGATTGTGGGGCACGAGCGTAGGCGGAAGGGAAACTTTGCAGTCGAAAGGCATGTTGCCTGAAGAAGCCTGGCCTACACAGGTTACCAAAACCGGTTCTGAAGAAGTAAAATTGGGTTTTGTAAAGGGAGAATTGAGAACAGTGAACGATCAGTCATTCGATCACCCTGCACAAGCCATTCAATACCTGCAAACCATTGCCGGTCCTTATGGCGTGGGCAGGGATATCCACGTGGGTGATACTATTATTGGTATCAAAGGCCGCGTTGGTTTTGAAGCTGCTGCACCCATGGTGATCCTGAAAGCGCATCATGCACTGGAAAAGCATGTATTAACCAAATGGCAACTGAGCTGGAAAGACCAGCTGGCGCAGTTCTATGGTAACTGGCTACATGAGGGACAAATACTCGATCCGGTAATGAGGGATATTGAAGCATACCTGGAAAATTCACAAGCCAATGTTACAGGCGATGTATTTGTACAATTGCATCCTTATCATTTCCAAATCATTGGCATCGAGTCGAAATACGACCTGATGAGCAGCAAGTTTGGTAAATACGGGGAGATGAACAATGGCTGGACGGGAGAAGATGTGAGAGGTTTCTCGAAGATCTTCGGCAACCAGACTTCTATTTATCATAATGTAAAAGAAAGCAACCAGTAAGTCATGAAAAAGATCAAAGCAGGCATAGTAGGAGGAGCAGGATATACAGGTGGGGAAATGATACGCCTGTTGATCAACCATCCTGATGTTGACGTAGTATTTATACACAGCACCAGCAACGCAGGTAATCCTGTGAGTAAAGTGCATGCCGACCTGGTAGGTGAAACAGACCTGCAATTTACCGGCACACTAAGCGATGATATCGATGTACTGTTCCTTTGCGTGGGACATGGTGATGCGAGGAAATTCCTGGAGCAAAACCATGTTGCTGAAAAGATCAAAGTGATTGATCTTTCACAGGACTTCAGGCTGGCAGCACATGCTTCGATCGGTAACAGGCAATTTGTTTACGGACTGCCGGAGATGAACAAAGTGCAGATCAAAGCAGCGGCCAATATTGCCAACCCGGGTTGTTTCGCTACTACCATTCAATTGGGCCTGTTGCCATTGGCCAAAGCGGGTTTATTGGGGGATGTATATACTACCGGTATCACCGGATCAACAGGCGCGGGACAGGGATTGAGTACCACTTCACATTTCAGCTGGAGAGCGAACAATGTACAAGCTTACAAAACGTTGCAACACCAGCATATCAAAGAAATACGTCAAAGCCTGCAACAATTGCAGGGCAATGATGCGGCAGATGTACACTTCGTTCCCTGGAGAGGAGACTTTACAAGAGGTATCTATGTTACTTCAGTCATCGATTGTGCGTCTCCGATTGAAGAAATAAAACAACTGTACAAAGATTTTTACAGGGACGCCGCTTTTACACATGTAAGTGACACCATGATTGATCTGAAGCAGGTAGTGAATACCAACAAATGCCTGTTGCATATTGAAAAACAAGGCAGCAAGATAGCGGTGCATTCCGCATCGGATAACCTGCTGAAAGGAGCCAGCGGACAGGCAGTGCAGAACATGAACCTGTTATTCGGACTGGATGAAACAGCAGGACTAAAATTGAAAGCAAACTATTTTTAATAAGGACGACAATGAAATTATTCGACGTTTATCCCCTCAACAACATCACCATCACCAAGGCCCAGGGGTCTTATGTATGGGATGAGAACGGTGTACAGTATTTAGACATGTATGGCGGCCATGCCGTTATCAGTATCGGACATACACATCCACACTGGGTGCGCCGAATAGAAGACCAACTGGAAAAGATCGCTTTTTATTCCAACTCCATTCATATTCCTATTCAGCTCGAGCTGGCTAAAAAATTAGGAGAAGTGAGCGGTAAACAGGATTACCAGCTTTTCCTTTGCAACAGTGGCGCCGAAGCCAATGAGAACGCATTGAAGCTGGCGTCTTTTCATACGGGAAGAAAAAAAATAATCGCTTTCAGCAAATCATTCCATGGCCGGACTTCACTGGCAGTGGCTGCTACCGATAACAAATCGATCGTTGCACCCGTGAATGAGACAGATAATATCATTTTCCTTCCGTTCAACGATCAGCAGGCATTGCAGGATTGTTTTGCAAAGGAAGGAAAGGAGATCGCTGCTGTGATCATTGAAGGGATACAGGGCGTAGGTGGGATCAATATTGCCGATGAATCGTTTTTGAAATTGATCAGGCAATTGTGCGACGACTATGGAGCAGTCTATATTGCTGATAGCGTGCAATGCGGTTATGGCAGAAGTGGTATGTTCTTCTCGCACGACTATGCCGGTGTGAATGCAGATATTTATTCCATGGCCAAAGGCATGGGCAATGGATTCCCGATAGGTGGCATACTGATAGCACCGCATATACAACCTAAATACGGTATGCTGGGCACTACTTTTGGCGGGAACCAATTGGCTTGTGCAGCAGCGCTGGCGGTGCTGGAAGTGATACAGCAAGACCAATTGATAGATGTGGCAAAGCAAAGAGGACAATACCTGCTCAACAGGCTGAAAACGATTGAAGGCTTGCAGAACGTGCGCGGCCGTGGATTGATGATCGGATTTGATGTGCCGGAAGCATTGAAAGACCTGAAGAAAAAATTATTGTTCGACCACAATGTATTTACCGGAGAAGCCAAGCCGAATGTGATTCGTCTGTTGCCTTCTTTGGCCATCACACGCAAACAGGTAGATGAATTCCTGGACGTATTGAAAGAAGCCATCGCTGAAATAACAGCGCATGCAACAGAAAACGCATAACAGTACCTCGCATAATACTATAACAATGAAACAATTTATCTCCGTTTACGATGTTCCCAATATCAATGCGCTCGTTGAAAAAGCGTTGGCATATAAGGCAAATCCTTTTGCCGACAGGCAGCTCGGAGCGGATAAACGAATTGGTTTATTGTTTCTGAATCCCAGTCTGCGTACGCGTTTGAGCACACAAGTGGCCGCGCGCAACCTGGGTATGGAAGCCATTGTGTTCAATGTAGATAAAGAAGGATGGGCGCTTGAGTTTGAAGAAGGCGCCATCATGAGCGGTAATACTGTAGAGCATATCAAAGATGCTGCGCCGATATTGGGGCAATATTTCGATATACTGTGCATACGTACATTTCCCTCTCTTAAGAACCGGGAAGAGGATTACAGCGAAATGTTCATCCACCAATTCATCAAATATGCTGGCGTACCTGTAGTAAGTTTGGAAAGCGCTACACTGCATCCTTTGCAATCGTTGACAGACATCATTACCATACAGGAACATTACCGGACACAGCATACAAAACGCAAACCCAAGATCGTACTCACCTGGGCGCCGCATGTAAAACCACTGCCGCAATGTGTAGCAAATAGTTTTTCCCAATGGATAAATGCATGGGGAGAAGCCGATTTTGTCATCACCCATCCGCAGGATTATGAACTCGCAGAGCAGTTCACCAAAGGAGCTGCCATTACACACGACCAGGATGCAGCGTTGAAAGATGCAGATTATGTATATGTAAAGAACTGGAGCACTTATAACGATTATGGTAAGATCTATGAGAATGATCCGGCATGGATGCTGACAGAAGAAAAGCTGAAAGCAAGCAACAATGCCAAAGTAATGCATTGCCTGCCCGTAAGAAGGAATGTGGAACTGAGCGATGAAATACTCGACAGTGCACACAGCCTGGTTACGCAACAAGCCGGTAACAGGGTATGGGCTGCACAGACAGTACTGGCAGAATTATTACAATCGGGAAAATAAGCACCATGGAAAAGCTCTATGTGATCAAGATCGGCGGAAACATCATAGACGATGAGCAAAAACTTGAGTCGTTCCTGAAAGATTTTGCCGCATTGAAAGGATATAAGATATTGGTTCATGGAGGAGGCAAGCTGGCAACAAAACTGGCGGCCCAATTGGGTGTTGAGCAACAGATGATAGATGGCAGACGGATCACCGACGCTGAGACCCTGAAGATCGTAACCATGGTGTATGCAGGTTATATCAATAAAAACATTGTAGCACAATTGCAGGCGAATCATTGTAATGCCATTGGATTGAGTGGAGCGGATGGTAACAGCATACTGGCCCACAAAAGACAACACCCTAGCATCGATTATGGTTTTGTAGGCGATGTGGATGCAGTGAATATATCACTGGTGCATGCGCTTCTGCAACAACAGGTAGCGATCGTAGCGGCACCCATCACACACGATCAAAAGGGACAATTGCTGAATACCAATGCAGATACCATCGCCCAGGAAATGGCCCGCTCTATGAGCAGCCTGTATCAGGTAGAATTGATCTATTCATTCGAAAAAAGTGGCGTACTGCTCGATGCCAATGATGATGCTACAGTTATCAGTAAGATCAATCCCGGCTATTATAGTGAACTCAAAGCAAAAGAACTGATCTTTGCCGGCATGATACCCAAGCTCGACAATGCTTTCGCTGCCTTGCAAAAAGGTGTTCATAAAGTGATCATCGGCAAAGCTGAGCAACTCACGCAACTGGTAGCAGGAGAAGCGGGTACTGCCATTCAAATGGAATAATTTATGAGCAACCAGCCATCTTCTATATTAACGCAGCAAGCGGTTGAGTTGTTAAAACAACTGATAGCCATTCCTTCTTTTAGTAAGGAAGAAGACCAGACGGCTGACCTGTTGGAACTGTTTTTACAGGAAAGAGGCGTAACCACTCACCGGCATTTGAACAATGTATGGGCAAAGAACCAGCATTTCGATCCTGCCAAACCTTCTTTGTTGCTCAACTCGCACCATGATACGGTAAAGCCCAATAAAGCCTATACCCTCGATCCTTTTGAACCTGCTGTGAAAGATGGCAAACTGTTTGGTCTGGGAAGCAATGATGCAGGTGGTTCATTGGTGTCGCTCATCGCCGTTTTTCTTCATTACTATAACAGAAGGGATCTGAAGTACAACATTGTACTTGCCGTTACTGCGGAAGAAGAGATTTCAGGGAAGAACGGTATCGAATTGCTCGTGCCTGAACTGCCGCCGATCATTGCCGGTATTGTGGGAGAACCCACACAGATGCAAATGGCAGTGGCGGAACGGGGCTTGCTTGTACTCGATGGTCATGCTACAGGTAAAGCCGGTCACGCTGCAAGAGAGGAAGGGGAAAATGCATTGTACAAAGCATTGACCGATATTACCTGGTTTCGCGATTACCGGTTCGATAAAGTATCATCTTTATTAGGTCCGGTGAAGATGACGGTTACTGTTATAGAGACTGAGAATAAAGCCCATAATGTAGTGCCGCCGATCTGTCATTTTGTGGTAGATGTGCGGGTGAATGAATGTTACACATTCGAAGAAATACTGCAGATCATCAGATCATATATACAAAGTGATGTGCAGCCCAGAAGCCTGCGTATGCGCTCCACTGCTATTGCATTGGATCATCCGTTGGTACAAGCAGGCATGCAACTGGGAAGAACTTATTATGGATCGCCCACGACTTCAGACAAGGCACTGATGTCTTTTACTACATTGAAAATGGGCCCCGGCGATTCTGCGAGAAGCCATACAGCCGATGAATTCATTTACCTGGCAGAGATCGAAGAAGGAATTGACTTGTACATAAAATTGCTGGACCAGCTTTTGTAAAACATAAAACTACGCAAATGAAACTGTGGCAAAAAAATACGAGTGTATCGGGTGCAGTGGAGCAGTTTACCGTTGGTAAAGATCCTGAATTCGATCTGTTGCTGGCTCCTTTCGATACACTGGGCTCAATGGCCCATGTGAAAATGCTCGCAACGGTTGGGTTACTTACCCGGTCAGAGGCAGATGCGGTGATCGAGGAATTGAAAAAGATTTATGCACTCTGCAAAGAAGGATTATTTGTGATTGAAGCAGGTGTTGAAGATGTGCATTCACAGGTTGAATTGTTGCTGACCCGTAAACTGGGGGATGCCGGAAAAAAAATTCACAGCGCCAGGAGTCGCAACGACCAGGTGCTGGTAGATGTCAAACTATACCTGCGGCATGAAATTGAAATGCTGGTGCAAGCCGTTGAGCCTTTTTTTCAACTGCTGATCAGACAGAGTGAACAATTCAAACAATACCTGCTGCCAGGCTATACCCATTTGCAACTGGCCATGCCTTCTTCATTCGGACTCTGGTTCGGCGCTTATGCAGAAAGCCTGGTAGATGATATGACGACCCTGCAGGCAGCATTTAAAGTAGTGAACAAAAATCCGCTGGGTTCTGCAGCAGGTTATGGTTCTTCTTTCCCTATCAACAGAACGCTTACCACACAATTGCTAGGTTTCGCCGACCTAAATTATAACGTGGTATATGCACAAATGGGAAGAGGCAAGGCTGAGCGCATTACTGCCATGGCCCTGGCCAACCTGGCCGATACATTGGCGCGGCTGAGCATGGATGCCTGTCTCTACCTGAACCAGAACTTCGACTTCATCAGTTTTCCGGCAGAGCTCACCACAGGGTCAAGCATCATGCCGCATAAAAAAAATCCGGATGTTTTTGAACTGATCCGCTCGCATTGCAATCGCATCAAAGCATTGCCCAATGAGATCATGCTCATGACTGCGAACCTGCCTTCCGGTTACCACCGCGATCTGCAACTGCTCAAAGAACACCTATTCCCGGCTTTTCAAACGCTGAAAGACTGCATACAAATGGCTACACTGATGCTGGATAATATCCGTATAAAAGAAAACATACTGGCTGATGAAAAATACAAATATGCATTCAGTGTTGAAGAAGTGAATAAGCTGGTACTTGGCGGCGTGCCTTTCAGGGATGCATATAAACAAGTGGGCATAGATATCGAGGAAGGAAAGTTTACCTACTCCACTGCATTGAACCATGTGCATGAAGGCAGCATCGGCAACCTCTGTAACGATAAAATAGCTGGTATGATGCGTGAAGCCATCGATGGCTTTGGTTTTGAAAAGGTACACAAGGCAGTAGATACCTTGATAAAAGGATAAAAGACGATGGCTTTTGGCTCAATCAAATAATTATTGTTGTTTTGAATCTCTCAAATGATACAAATGAAAAAGACGATCATCCTTGCTGGCGCGCTCTTATGCGTAGTAAATATGTTTGCACAGGTGAAAAAACCTGCTGCCACTGTAAAGAAAGCTCCTGCGAAAGCAACCGCAACGGTTAATCCTTTCAAAGGAAGCACAGACAGCGCCAGTTATGCACTGGGCGTTCGCATTGCGCAGAACCTGAAAAATTCCGGGTTCGACAAACTGAACCTGTCAATGGTGCAGAAAGCTATGGCAGATGTATTACAGAATAAAAAGATACTGATCGAAGAAACTGCACTGGATGCATGCATCGGTGCGTACCAGCAAAAAGCAAGTACCGAAAAAGCATCCGTAGCTAAACAAGAGGGGAAAACATTCTTGGCAACCAATGGCAAACGGTCGGGCGTGGTAACATTGCCGAGCGGACTACAATATGAGATCATCAAAGCCGGCACAGGCACTGCTAAACCTGCACTGAGCGATACGGTGAAATGCCATTACCATGGAACCCTCATCAACGGAACCGTATTCGACAGTTCTGTAGACAGGGGAGAGCCCATCAGTTTTCCGCTGAACAGAGTGATCAAAGGATGGCAGGATGCATTGCAACTGATGACCGTAGGCAGCAAATGGAAATTATACATTCCTTCGGATATGGCTTATGGCGACAGGGCTGCCGGAGCCATTCCTCCGGGATCAACACTGATATTTGAAGTAGAGCTGTTGGGTATCACAAAATAGACTCGCTACAGCGCCGCGTTAAGCATTCTTGCACTAAGGTTAATTTAGGTTAATGGAAGCGGGGAGTTCCAGTGAAGCCCTGTTACTTTTGTATCTGAATAAAAGAGCATGAACAAGCTTCAGATTTCGCGGGCGTTGATGATTGCGACCATACTGGTACTGGCGGCATTTGAAGGCTATTGGTTGAACAAGCTGTACCGGGATGAATACAAGGGCCTGAACAATGGAGTGGAAGTGGCTTTCAGGGGCGCGATTGATAAATTGCAGCGCCGTTTATATGAAAAAGATACTTCATTGACTGCGTTGGTCATCCCCGATACTGATAAGCAACATATAGCTGCATTGAACACTTCGCAGACTGTAAGACAAGCACCACGAACCAAACGAAAAGAGCAGCACAGAAGGGATCATAAAGAAGACTCAACATTTCATTTCAGGTTTGATATACCGGAAATGCGTGATGAAACACCTCCGCACGAAGGCGTACAAGCCATAGCGGTACATCCGGTCAATGAAATAGCAGGAGTCCCTCCTCCCAGGTTGGTTGAATTGATGTTGCAGAGAAAAGCTGAACTGATGCTGAGGGAAAAAATGACACTGAGAGATTCGGCCAGGCAAATGATGATCAGGAAAAATGGAGCATGGGTTCGGTTGGATTCCACTTCTTTGAAACATCTCCGGAAAGGTTTTCCCTCCATCACCATAAGTTACAGCAATACAACACGAGACAGCACTTCTCATCGCTCAGCCAGGGATACGTTTGTAAAGATTAACGGGATAGAAAAAATTGATCATTTTGAGTGGAAGAACAATGCAGATATAGCGTACCATCCACAAAGAATGAGAGCGCCAGCTAACGCTAATTCTTCCGTGCGGCTCCCAATGCCTGCAAAGATCGAATCACATCTTCGCAGGCCACCGCCGCCTCCGGAAGAAGATACAATTTTAACAGAACCTGTTCCTGAGAAGATTCAAACAAAAAAGCGCTATAAACCCTCTCCGGACATTGTTACTTTCTTCAGTACCAATAGAACACTGAACGATTCTATACCGGTTGCACGCGTTGATTCTGCCTATAAAGCAGAGCTGGCAAAGCTCATGAACGGTTACCCTCCTTACAATATCAGCTTCAAATCTTATAGAAATACATTACCTGCAAAAGCAGATTTTGAGAAGGACAGCACCAAAGAAGTAACTACTTCGAAAGTATTTGTAGGATTCAATACACCTTACGCTTACCAGGCGCATTTCTCCGGTGTGCAACAATATATTCTTGGTAAAATGCGCATGCAGATTGGCGGTTCTGTTTTGTTGCTGTTATTGGTGCTGATTTCTTTCATCATCATGTACCGGAATATCCTGGCGCAACAAAAGCTGGCCAATATCAAAAACGATTTCATCAGCAACATCACACACGAATTGAAAACACCTATTGCAACAGTAAGTGTTGCCATAGAAGCGCTGCGTAACTTCAATGCCATCAGGAGCCCGGAAAAGACCAAAGAGTACCTGGATATTTCAGCTTCCGAATTACAAAGACTGGGGTTGTTGGTAGATAAGGTACTCAAGCTATCGATATTTGAAAATAAAAGAGTAGAACTGAAAAAAGAGCAGTTCGACATGAAAGCATTGATCGATGAAACCCTCGCTACCATGCGCCTGCAACTGGAAAAGCAAAACGCTCAGGTATCTTTTACCACCGAAGGCAGTTCTTTCCTGATCGAAGCGGATAAGTTGCATATTACCAGCGTTATTTATAACTTACTGGATAATGCCCTGAAATACAGCGCCGGCGTACCGGTCATTCAAATAGCGTTGAAAGCTGTACAGGAAAATATTCTTGAATTGAAAGTGAGTGATAATGGGGTAGGCATTGCACACCAGTACCAACAGAAAGTCTTTGATAAATTCTTCCGTGTGCCGATGGGAAACCAGCATAACATTAAGGGATATGGACTGGGATTGAGCTATGTTGCCGAGATCGTGAAACAACACATGGGGTATATTTATGTTGAAAGTATATTGGGAAAAGGAAGCGCTTTCATTGTAAAACTCCCGGTTGCAGCGGCCGATGAGATCCGGTTTGATGAGCATCGCGTGATCAGAAAGAAAACTATATGAACATCAAAGTATTATATGTGGAAGACGAGCGCTTCCTGGGAAAGATCGTAAAAGAATCGCTCGAGACACGTGGCTTTGAAGTGGTCATGGAAGCCGATGGAAACCAGGTGCTGGAACAGTTTACAAACGAGCGCCCGGATATCTGTGTGTTGGATGTGATGCTGCCCGGTCGCAGTGGATTTGAACTGGCAAAAGATATCCGTAAGCTGAATGATGATATACCTATTATTTTCCTGACGGCCAAAACGCAGACGGATGATGTGCTTACAGGGTTCAGGCTGGGGGCCAATGATTACATACGCAAGCCGTTCAGTATGGAAGAATTGATTGTACGGATAGAAAACTTACTGCGTATAAAAAAGGAACCATTGCTGACAACAAATGGAGACACCATCCCGCTGGGCAAATTTCAGTTCCACCTCAACAAACAATTATTGCAGGGAGGTGCCGAAGAGCGAAAACTCTCTTACCGCGAAACCGAACTGATCAAATACCTCTACCAGCACCGCAACGATGTGATAGACAGAAGGGAGCTGCTCAACCATATCTGGGGTAACGACTCTTTCTTCAATAGCCGTAACCTGGATGTATACATTACCAAGATCAGGGGATACCTGAAAGACGACACGAGCCTGGAGATCATCACCATCAAAGGGGTGGGGTATCGTTTTGTTGTCTAAATAAAATATCTTCGCGGTCGAAAAGTGTCGACCATGAATAATCATTTTACCAACCGCATTGCGCAGGAATTAAAGGAGATAGAAGAAGCCGGACTGTTCAAAAAAGAAAGGGTCATTACCAGTGAACAGGGGCCGGAAATTGTAGTGAACGGCAAAAAAGTATTGAATTTCTGTGCCAATAATTACCTCGGACTCTCGTCTCACCCCAAAGTGATCGAAGCGGCGCATGCAGCCATCAACAGCCATGGCTATGGTATGAGCAGCGTACGTTTCATCTGCGGCACCCAGGATATCCATAAAGAACTGGAGCAGAAGATCGCTCAATTCCTCGGAACCGAAGACACCATATTGTATGCCGCAGCATTCGACGCGAATGGTGGTGTATTCGAGCCCCTGTTCAACGAGCAGGATGCCATTATCAGTGATGCGCTGAATCATGCATCCATCATCGATGGGGTGCGTTTGTGTAAAGCGCAGCGTTTCCGTTACGAGCACAACAACATGGCCGACCTGGAAGTCAAGCTGAAAGAAGCGGCAGGTTGCCGGAACCGTATCATTGTAACAGATGGCTCTTTCAGTATGGATGGCACCATCGCCCAACTGGATAAGATCTGCGACCTGGCCGATCAATATGATGCAATAGTAATGATCGACGAATGCCATTCTTCCGGCTTCCTGGGTAAAACAGGTCGCGGCACCCATGAATACAGGAATGTGATGGGCAGGATCGATATCATCACCGGTACACTGGGTAAAGCGCTTGGCGGAGCCAGCGGTGGATTTACTTCCGGAAAAAAAGAAGTGATCGAGATGCTGCGCCAGCGGAGCCGGCCTTACCTCTTCTCCAATACAGTAGCGCCTTCTATCGTTGGAGCTTCTATCGCGGTGCTGGATATGCTTACCGAAACCACCGAGCTGCGTGATAAGCTCGAATACAATACAAAATACTTCCGGTCGAAAATGACCGAAGCCGGCTTCGATATCAAGCCCGGTGATCATCCCATCGTTCCCATCATGCTCTACGATGCAGTAGTGGCGCAGCAGTTCGCAGCTAAATTGTTGGATGAAGGCGTGTATGTGATCGGTTTCTTCTACCCGGTGGTTGCTAAAGGACTTGCACGTATCCGCGTGCAACTGAGCGCTGCACATGAACAGGCACATCTCGACAAAGCCATTGCCGCATTCACCAAAGTGGGTAAAGAACTGAGCGTATTGAAATAAACACCGTAAAACCTAGACATGAAAAACAGCGTTTCATTCCTGTTGTGTTGCATGGCTGTGATACTCTCCGTATGCATCACAGCTTGTTCTCCGAACAATGTTACCATTGATAACAGTCTCCGGAAATATTTCGATACAAACCATGTAAAAGGAACATTCGGCCTATACGATAACGGAACGGGGCAGTTTATTATTTACAACCTTGAAAGGTTCAAAGATTCTGCGTATTTACCCGCTTCTACATTCAAGATCGTTAACTCGCTCATAGGTATTGAAACAGGGAAGATCGTTGATGAAAAAATGGTCATTAAGTGGGATGGTGTGATTCGCAAATATCCGAACGGAGATACGGCAAAAGGATGGAATAAAGACCTTACAATGCTGGAGGCATTCAAAGCATCTGCTGTTCCCTATTACCAGGAAGTAGCGAGAAGAATTGGAAAAGATACGATGCATCATTGGCTCGACAGTCTGAAGTATGGTAATCATATTATCAACGGCGCTATTGATACATTTTGGTTGAACAATACATTAAAGGTGACGGCCGATGAGCAGATGGGACTGTTGAAAGAACTGTATTTCGGGAAATTGCCTTTCCAGAAGCGCACCCAGGAAATTGTTAAGAAAGCCCTGCTCCAGGAAAGCAACGCCAATTACCAGCTCAGCTATAAAACCGGCTGGGGCTTCCTGCCCAATGGCAATGCCCTGGGCTGGATGGTTGGATGGATAGAAGAAAACCATCATCCCTATTTCTTTGCCATGAATGTTGAAGGCCCCCATAATACGCCCATGACACCGCTGCGGCTGGATATACTGAAGGCCATCCTGAAAGAAAGGGGCTTTTTCGAGGGAAAACGCTGAAAATAATTATTGCCTATTAACAGTTAATTTTGCAGCACATTTAGTGTTATGCAATTGTATTGTAATTCCCTTACACAGTATAAACGGCTACCAACCCGGGAAGTGAAGATTGGAGACTTGCTATTGGGCAATGGTCACCCTATCAGGCTGCAGACCATGACCACTACAGATACCATGGATACCATTGCCACTGTAGAGCAAAGTATCCGTTGTATTGAAGCGGGGGCTGAATTGGTGCGTATTACGGCGCCCAGCAAGAAGGAAGCGGAGAACCTGCTGCACATCAAAAACGAACTACGGAAAAGAGGATACCATACGCCACTTGTTGCCGACATCCATTTTACACCCAATGCAGCAGAGATTGCGGCCCGTATTGTAGAAAAAGTAAGGGTCAATCCCGGCAATTATGTTGATAAGAAAAAATTCGAACTCCTCGAATATACCGATGTGGAATATGCAGAAGAGATCGATCGCATCCGCGAACGCTTTACACCGCTGGTAAAGATTTGCAAAGAACATGGAACAGCCATGCGCATCGGTACCAATCATGGTTCGTTGAGCGACCGCATCATGAGCCGCTATGGCGATACACCCACGGGCATGGTGGAAAGCGCCATGGAGTTTTTAAGGATCGCCAGGGGAGAAAGCTATCACAATATTGTATTGAGCATGAAAGCCAGTAACCCACAGGTAATGGTGCAGGCTTATCGTTTGCTGATACAACAAATGGATGCAGAGTTTGGTGAATGCTATCCCTTGCACCTGGGTGTTACAGAAGCAGGAGATGGAGAGGACGGAAGGGTTAAAAGCGCTGCCGGTATCGGAACCCTGCTGGAAGATGGTATCGGAGATACTGTACGCGTTAGTTTAACAGAAGACCCCGAATTTGAAATACCCGTATGTAAAGACTTGGTAAAACGTTATGCATCCGGTGTGGCAATTGGTACAAATATCCCTGCAATAGAAAAAATACCATACAACCCATTCAGCTACCAGAGAAGGGAATGTTTTGAAGTGGACAATATCGGCGGTAAACAAGTGCCTGTTGTAGTGGCCGACCTGAGCAAGATAGACAAGATTACACCGGCCAGCCTGGAAAGCATCGGTTACCGGTACGATGAAAAACTGGACAAGTGGAACATCAGTGATACTGCAGCCGATTATGTGTTCACCGGCCACCAGCTACTTGATTTTGCCCTTCCCGGAATGCTGAAAGTGATTGTTTATGCGGGTGCCTGGGCGATGGCTGCCGATAAAGAAAAATATTTCCCTGTATACAATGCATCCGGTTTTGTGTCGGCAGAAAATAAGCATTCGAAGAATTTTGTGATGCTGGATTGTTTCAGTGATGAAACAACCATCAATAATTTTTCTCATCTCGATGAACTGGCCAATGACCCTTCAGTAATACTTTGTTTCAGCAGCAGCCGGCAACACGCAATGCCCGCTGTCCGCCGCATGTTCATGGAATTACTGCAAAGAAAAATACAGAACCCGGTGATACTGATGACAGACAGTTCATGGGAAACAGCCGATGAACACCTGATCCATTTTGCAACAGAAGCAGGTGCATTGCTACTCGATGGGTTTGGCGATGGGATATGGCTGGGCATGAAAGCTAAAAGCTATGAACAACTGGAAGCGAACAAAAGCGCTACCAGCGGCAGGAATTACCTGAATAACACCACCGTTGAACAATTTGTGAATGCAACGGCTTTCAGTATCCTGCAAGCCACGCGTACCAGAATATCAAAAACAGAATATATTTCCTGTCCCAGTTGCGGCCGCACTTTGTTCGACCTGCAGGAAACCACTGCCAGGATCAGGGAAGTAACCAACCACCTCAAAGGCGTTAAGATTGCTATTATGGGTTGCATTGTAAACGGACCCGGTGAGATGGCCGATGCCGATTTTGGGTATGTGGGAAGCGGGGTTGGTAAGATCACTTTGTATAAAGGAAAAGAAATAGTCAAGCGGAACGTGGAAAGTGAAGTAGCGGTTGACGAGCTGATCAATATATTGAAAGAGCATGGCGCCTGGGTGGAACCGGCAAGGCTATGAGTAACCAGCAATTATGACAACAGATATGCAGACAGATTTTTTGGTAATCGGATCGGGTATTGCAGGACTGACTTATGCTTTGAAAGCGGCCAAGCAGCATCCTTCCAGGCAAGTGACGGTTATTACCAAGACCCGCACAGATGAAACCAACACCAAATATGCACAGGGTGGAATTGCAGGTGTATGGGATGAAGAAAATGACAGCTATGGCAAACATATCGAAGACACACTGATTGCAGGCGATGGATTGTGCAATGAACGGGTCGTGGAAATTGTAGTGAAAGAAGGCCCCGAGCGGATCAGGGAGATCATCGAATATGGCGCCCGTTTCGATAAGGATGAAACCGGCGAGTACAGTCTTGGAAAAGAAGGTGGCCACAGCGAGAACCGCATCCTGCATCACAAAGATGTTACCGGCAAAGAAGTAGAACGTGCTTTGCTGGAAGAAATGAAGCAGGTAGCCAACATACAACTCATCAATCATTGTTTTGTGATTGATATCATTACCCAGCATCACCTCGGCTACCTCGTTACCAAATCAACACCCGATATTACCTGTTATGGTGTATATGTGCTGAACGAGCGTACCAACCAGATTGAAAAAATACTGGCGCGGATCACTTTGCTGGCTACCGGTGGCTGCGGACAAGCATACCGTACTACTACCAATCCCCGTATAGCCACAGGTGATGGCATTGCAATGGTATATCGCGCTAAAGGCAGGATTGAAAACATGGAGTTCATACAATTCCATCCTACCGCATTATATGAACCGGGTGTTTCCCCTTCTTTTTTGATCACCGAAGCGGTGAGAGGCGATGGCGCCATCCTCCGCAACAGGAACGAAGAAGCTTTCATGGAAAAATACGATGCCCGGAAAGACCTTGCCCCGCGTGATATTGTAGCGCGTGCCATCGATAGTGAAATGAAACGTACCGGTACCGAATACGTGTACCTCGATTGCAGGGAAATAGACAGGGAAAAATTCCTGCGGCATTTCCCCAATATTTACGAAAAATGCCTCAGCATAGGTATCGATGTAATGCAACAGATGATACCGGTGGCGCCTGCAGCACATTACAGTTGCGGCGGCATTAAAACAGATGAATGGGGCAGGACCTCCATCCAACACCTCTACGCATGCGGAGAATGTGCCAGTACCGGTTTACACGGCGCCAACCGCCTCGCCAGCAATAGCCTGCTCGAAGCCATGGTATTCGGACACCGTTGTTTCCTGGATGCGAATGCACAGATAGATGCCATTGCTTTTGCAGAAAGCATCCCCGACTGGAAAGCATTGAGCACCACCGATCCGCGCGAGATGATCCTGATCACACAGAGTCAGAAAGAATTGCAGCAGATCATGAGCGATTACGTAGGTATTGTGCGAACCGATGTGCGATTGGAAAGGGCCATGAAGCGACTCGATCTCCTGTTTACAGAAACAGAAGAACTGTATCGCACAACAAAAGTATCACCTCAATTGTGTGAGTTGCGCAACCTCATTACCGTAGGATACCTGATCGTA
This sequence comes from Hydrobacter penzbergensis, assembly GCF_900106985.1. NCBI lineage: Bacteria > Pseudomonadati > Bacteroidota > Chitinophagia > Chitinophagales > Chitinophagaceae > Hydrobacter > Hydrobacter penzbergensis. Next base: position 116,154 of record NZ_FNNO01000004.1, read on the forward strand.
AAAGGAGCGCAGTTCCGGAAAGAAAGCAGGGGATTGCATTACAATACCGACCATCAACAAAAAAGCGAATTGTTGCAAAACATCATCCTTTAAAATACCCGCATGTATTATATCGTTTACGGCATTTTTTATTTGTTGTCGTTGTTACCCTGGCGGGTGCTTTATTTTTTGAGTGATGGTATTTATGTATTGGTGTATTATGTGTTCGGCTACAGAAAAGAAGTGGTGATGGGTAATCTTGCCATCGCTTTTCCCGAGAAAAGCGAGGAAGAAAGAAAACGCATTGCAAAAAAATTCTACCATAATTTCATTGATTTCTTCATTGAAACCATCAAACTGCTTTCGGTAAGTGAGCGGGCATTCCGCAAACGGTTTTCCAGCAATATTGAAGTGATGAACCAGTTGTATGCAACCGGACAAAACGTGCAGGTGATCACCGGTCATTATTTCAGCTGGGAATTTGCGAACCTGGGAGTGGCGCTGGACAGTCAATATCCTTTTGTAGTGGTGTACATGCCGCTATCGAATAAAATATTCGACAGGCTGATGCGCAAGCTCAGAACAAAATTCGGCACGTTGCTCGTGCCTGCTACAGAGTTCAGGCGCGACTTTCACAAATACGTTCATGATAAATATGCTTTGATCCTGGTAGCCGACCAGAACCCGGGCGGCCCCGATAAAGCTTACTGGACACCCTTCTTTGGCAAACCTACTCCTTTTGTAAGAGGACCCGAAAAAGGAGCCAAAGTGAACAATACAGCCATCGTGTATGCCCATTTTTACAAAGTGAAACGAGGGTATTACCGCGTAGATTTTGAATTGGTAACAACAGAACCTAAAAGCTATACCAACGGAGCATTGACCAAATTACTGGTGAACAAAATAGAAGCATCTGTGAAACAGATTCCCGATAATTATTTGTGGAGTCATCGCCGCTGGAAATTCCAGTACGACGAAGAGAAATTCGGACACCTGATGATCCATTAATTCAATACTTCCGTACTTTTTTCAATCTTGAATTTATCACCCAATTCTTTGATACTGCCCCATCCACCCGCTATGTTGCGCAGGTTGTGGATGCCCTGTCTTTTGATGAGTGAAGAAGCAATAACACTGCGATAACCGCCCGCACAATGAACATAGATGTTGTGATGTTCGTCGAGATTGGCCATGCTGGCGGGATCCATGAGTGTTTCAAGGGGTATGTTGATGGCTTGTTTAACATGGCCATCGGCGTATTCGGGTACTTTTCTAACGTCCACGATCACCAGGTTGGGATCGAAGGGAATGTCCATCGCCAATTCATCGGCTTCCACATCGATGATCATATCAATGGGCAAACCGGCTGCCAGCCAGGCTTCGAAGCCACCGGCAAGATGTCCTTCGAATTTATCGAAGCCTACCCTGGCCAATCGTACAATGGTTTCTCTTTCCTGCTCTGGCTCAGTAATGAGCAGCAGGGGTTGATCGAATGGTAACAAGCTGCCTGCCCATTCGGCAAAACGGCCCTCAAGGCCAATGCTTACAGACCCCGGCACAAAGCCCTGTGTAAACACAGTGGCTTTGCGGGTGTCTAATAAGATGATGTTCTCATCCTGTGCTTTTTTTCTGAACGATTCTGCATCCCAGGCCTGCATGCCTTTTTGCAGCAGTGCTTCCAGGCTTTCGTACCCCTCCTTATTGATCTGTGCATTAATAGGGAAATATTGAGGAGGGGTTGTTAATCCTTCAGTGACGGCTTTGATGAAATCTTCCTTGCTTTGCGAGGCGAGCGCATAATTCGTTTGTTTTTGTTCACCTACGGTACTGTATGTTTCCGTGCCGAGGTTCTTGCCGCAACTGCTGCCCGCTCCATGGGCAGGATAGATGATAACATGATCTGGCAGAGGCAATATTTTTTTCCGGAGGCTATCATACAACATGCCTGCCAGGTCGTTCATGGTTAATGTGGCGCCTTTTTGTGCCAGGTCGGGACGGCCCACATCCCCCACAAACAAGGTATCACCTGTAAATAATGCCTGGTCCTTACCTGCTTCATCCTTGAGCAGGTAACAACTGCTTTCCAGTGTATGTCCGGGTGTATGGAGTACCTGCATTTTCATTTTGCCAATGGAAAACAGTTCTCCATCCTTGGCTACATGCACAGGAAAGTTAGTATGGGTATCCGGACCATACACAATAGTAGCGCCGGTTGCCGCTGCGAGGTCGAGGTGACCGCTGACAAAGTCGGCATGAAAATGGGTCTCGAAAATATATTTGATGGTTGTATTCCGCTCCCTGGCGAGTTGAAGGTATTCTTCAATATCTCGTAAAGGATCGATTACTGCGGCTTCTCCCTCACTCTCAATATAATAAGCGGCTTCACTGAGACAGCCCGTATACAATTGTTTTACAAACATCACAACAAATTTTAGATATCAGGCTACCAAGGTTTCAACAAATCCCACTACTTCAGCCAGGCGGGCATAGTTGACAGAATAAAAAATGAATTTTCCATCGCGCGCAGTACTCACAATGCCGGCCCTTCTCAGAATAGCCAGGTGCTGCGAAGCAACAGATTGTTCAAGCCTCAGTTTTACATAGATTTCGGTAACGGTCATTTTCTGGTGATCATCCAGTAATTTGATGATCTGCTGACGAAGCTTGTGATTCACCGATCGAAGGATAAGAGCTGCTTTCTTGGTATGCAAGAAATCAACTTTTAGTTGCGTTTTGCCGTTGTTGAGAACAACAGACTGTAATGATTGACTCATGACAATAAAAGTTATATTGGGGGGTTAAGAAACTCAAATTGTACCTGTAAAGCTACAATAATGTTCGGGTTTTATAGTATAATTTTTGTGAATACAAAAAAATACTTTACCTAACGGCTTTAGAACTATCAAAAAACTCTTTGACATATAAAGGCTCACTATAGGCAAGATCAGCAAAAGATTGAGTCTCAAAGGCTTCTTCCGCAAGCGTTATCATATCCCTTACACTGTGCCCTGAATGGTGAAAAACAGCATGGGCATGATGGATCAATCCCTCCAGTTTTTGCAGACCGCTTCCACAAAAATGCACACGACCCTTATCGAGCAAACTGCTGAAAGAACCCGCTTCCAGTATCAATGCTTGCGGTGGCCAGGTTTCCCGCAATGATGTGTCGTACACTGCTGTAAACACTTCCATCCGGCGGGCGTCGATCAGCGGGCAAACAAGGTCGTTGCCAACAACAGGTTCCTGTGTGGCGGAACTATTGCTGATCAATGCCTGCGCCATCACTTTCAGGGTGTTCAACAGGATAAGGGGTTTTTGGAGGGCATAACAAATGCCTTTGGCAGAAGCCAGTCCCACCCGCAGCCCGGTATAACTGCCCGGCCCGGCTACAACGGCCACTGCATCAATGCCGGAAAGCGCAATGCCCGTCTCTTGCAATAACTGTTGAATAGCGGGTTGCACAAAAGCCGCATGGTTTTTCTGGTCGGGACTTTCGAGCAGGTGCAGAACGGTTTGATCACGGCTGATACAAACACCCGCCTGCTCTGTAGCTGTATCTATATGTAAAATGGTTGGCATCTTATGATTGCAACGCTTCTTTTTCGAGCAGTCCGGACGGCGTATAGCGTTTGTCTTCACGCTCCAGTATTTTCAATAAATCATATACCCTCCTGGTACCGATCTGCTCTGCCCATTCAAACGGTCCCATCGGGTAATTGGTACCCAGTTTCATAGCGATATCCATCTCATTTTTGGAACTTAGTTCCTGACCCAGTGCAAAATAAGCTTCATTGATGATCATGCATACTATCCTGGCAGCAATAAAACCAGGTTCATCCGGCACCCATTGGTATTTCCAGTTCAATGACCGGAGTATGTTTTCTCCTGCAGCCCTGTTATGTTCTCCCGCTATTTCCAATACGGGCCTTTCGAGGAAACTATTCCAGGCATTGACACGAATGCAATTCAGCGGAAGTTGCCTGCCGGTGCGCAATACTTCATTGATAAAGACGGGCTGGTCTTTTACGGTTGCGAATACATCATCCGTACCCAAAAAATCGAAGTAGGCATCGGCAACAGGCAATGCCATGCCTTCCACCAGCCAACTTACGCTGATGCCGGCCGGAATACCTTTTTGCAGCAACAATTCCTTCTGTTGTGTATTTGCCTGTATTGCAATGTGCATAGAACGCAAATTTAGGTTGGCAGGATCATAGAAATGCATCAATTTGCAAAGGATCAAAACAAACCAGATGTCAAAACAGATTGTGCAAACCGATAAAGCGCCGGCTCCTATCGGACCTTATAACCAGGCCATCCGCGCCAATGGCTTTTTATTCGTGAGTGGCCAGGTGGCCATCGTTCCTGAAACAGGAGCACTTGAAACCGGTACGATTCAGACAGAGACGCACCAGGTGATGAAAAATATCCAGGCCATACTCGAAGAAGCGAAACTGGATTTTTCCCATATCGTTAAAACCACCATTTTCCTCAGTGATATGAACCTCTTTGCATCGGTAAACGAAATCTATGGTTCTTATTTTACAGGTGCCTATCCTGCCCGTGAAACAGTTGCTGTGAAAGGCTTGCCCAAAGGGGTAAATGTGGAGATCAGTGTAATAGCGGTGGGATAACCATCAGGCATCAGCCATCAACACATAACTGGTAGAAAATTCTTTTTTCTCGCCGCTGTTCACCACAATCAAACCAATGCCGTTGTTGAACGCATCAGGTGCGCTGCTGAGGTTTTCAATAGCAATGCTTTTGCGGTGTGGAGGCGTATAGATCTGTAAATAAGGATAAGAAGCATTGGGTTCGATGGTGAGGCGGAGACGCCCGTTCTGCAATATACAGCGTGAAGATGCTTTCGACGTATCGAGCAGAAAGCAATTGTCCAGCTCAATCCCTTTCAACGATGCACCATGCAGGAAACGTTCATCAGGTAACGTATCGCCTGTGGGGAGCAGGTCTTTACTGAATGCCACTTGCATACCGGAATTGAATTGCAGCGAATAGTCGTCCAGGTTGTTTCCCAATGTAAAATACGGGTGCCATCCATCCGACAAAGGAACCACATCATAGTGTCTGTTGGTAAAACTGGTAACGACTGTGAGCCGGTCGCCCGAAGATCCGCCATCGCTGAGTTTCCACTGAACCTGCATGGTAAATGGAAAAGGATAACCGGCATCACCACCATCGTATTGGTATTGCAGTGTTACGGCTGCCTGTGTAGCATCTTCATTTGTATGGATGATATCGAAAGGCTGGTTATAAATAAGGCCATGAATGGCATGATCGCCCATATAAAAACCATTCACTTTGAATGATCTGTCCTGAAATGCATAACTGCCCTTGTGCAGCCGGCAAACATAAGGACTCAGCTTGGCACTCTTAAAACCATGGGTAATATTGGCTATGGCATCGGCAACCGAAGCGAAACCCTCTACCACGTTCACCAGCCGGCCGTCAACAGGTAAACGGAAAGCATTCAGCAATCCTCCAAAACCATAAACTTCAGCTTCCGCCCCCGAAACCTTATTTCTCAACGTAATAACAGGATATTGGGCGGAACGATCAATGAGCACCTCAAAAGACATAAAACGATTTGAGCGGCAAAATAATAAGTTTTGACTTGCAAAAATGAAACTGTTAAAACTAACAGTTGTTAACTATTGCATGCAATATTGTAATTTTGCCGTCTATACTAACTATACAATATGTCTTATCAACCCCGGCATAAGATCAGGATCGTAACAGCGGCCAGTCTTTTCGACGGCCACGACGCGGCCATCAATATCATGCGCCGCATCTTACAGGCAAAAGGAGCAGAGATCATTCACCTCGGGCATAACCGCAGCGTGGCAGATATTGTGGAATGTGCCATTGAAGAAGACGTGCAGGGTATTGCCATTACCAGTTACCAGGGAGGACACGTAGAATTTTTCAAGTACATGAAAGACCTGTTAGACCAGAATGGTTGCGGGCATATCAAAATATTCGGCGGTGGCGGTGGCACCATCCTGCCGGAAGAGATCAGGGAATTACAGCAATATGGTATCACGCGGATATATAGTCCGGATGATGGCCGCCGGATGGGACTGGAAGGCATGATCGAAGACGTGATCAAACAATGCGATTTTGGTCTGAATGGCAATGGTATTTATGAGCGTGCCATGACATTGGGCGAAGTGAAAGACATACGCAAGCTGGCACGGGAAATCACGAATGCGGAAAATGGTGGAGGAAATACAAAAGTAAACGGTGAGATACCTGCTATTCCTGTATTAGGCATTACGGGCACAGGAGGTGCAGGCAAGAGCAGTGTAACAGATGAGATTGTAAGAAGATTCCTCAACCTGTTTGAAGATAAAACACTCGCGGTGATCTCGGTAGATCCTTCTAAGAAAAAAACAGGCGGCGCTTTGCTGGGCGACAGGATACGTATGAATTCGATCTCACATCCGCGTGCATATATGCGCAGCCTGGCTACCAGGGATGACAATACGGCGTTGAGCGCTTATGTGCAGGATGCTATTGATGTTTGCAGGAAAGCGGCTTTCGATCTGATCATACTGGAATCGGCAGGTGTAGGGCAAAGCGATGTTTCGATCCTCGATTACTGCGATGTAAGTCTTTATGTGATGACACCAGAGTATGGAGCGGCTTCACAACTGGAAAAGATCAACATGCTTGATTATGCCGATCTTGTCTGTATCAATAAATTCGATAAGGCCGGCGCACTCGATGCGTTGCATGATGTGCGCAAACAATACAAACGGAATCACGGACTGTGGACTGCTAAAGATGAAGAACTGCCGATAATAGGCACCATTGCTGCACAGTTCAATGATAGCGGCATCAATGAGCTATTTGAAAAAATGATGGTGACCCTACGGGAAAAAACAGGTGTTGCATTCGGGCAGATAGCTATTCACCCGCATGACCACGAGACCACTACGCGTTCCCAGATCATTCCCCCCAAAAGAGTGCGTTATCTCTCTGAAATAGCCGATAATAACCGGGCTTACGACGCATGGGTACAGGATCAGGCTGTGATTGCAACCAAACTGTACCAGTTACACGGCGCTATGCAGGAAGTGAAATCCGAGCTAAAAGCAGCGCTGGAAAACATCTACAATGAATTCGATGCAAAACTGGATGCGGATTGCAGGAAGCTAATTCAATCATGGTCCGGATTGGTTGCGCGATACAAGGCAGATTTTTTTGAATACCATGTACGCGATAAGATCATCAAACAACCATTGACCACTACTTCATTGAGCGGCTCGCGCATACCCAGGCTTGTATTACCGAAATACAAGGATTGGGGCGATATCCTGCGCTGGCAGCTCCAGGAAAATGTACCGGGTGAATTTCCTTATACAGCAGGTGTTTTTGAACTGAAGCGACAAGGTGAAGACCCCACGCGTATGTTCGCAGGTGAAGGCGGACCCGAAAGGACCAACAAAAGGTTTCACTATGTATCGCTGGGCCAGCCGGCCATACGCCTCTCTACTGCATTTGACAGTGTTACATTGTATGGAGAAGACCCGGCCAGCCGGCCTGATATTTACGGCAAAGTAGGTAACAGCGGTGTGAGCATTGCAACAGTAGACGATGCGAAAAAATTATACAGCGGGTTCGATCTCTGCGATCCGAAAACCTCTGTAAGTATGACCATCAACGGACCGGCGCCTATACTGCTGGCATTCTTCATGAATGCAGCGATCGATCAGCTTTGTGAAAAATGGATCGAAGCCAATGGTCAATGGCCGCTGGTGGAAGCAGCAATGGAAAAGAAATACCAACGTGCTCCCCGTCCGCATTATTATAACCCTGCTTCACCGGAACGATTACCAGAAGGTAACAACGGCCTTGGGCTGCGGCTGCTGGGATTGAGCGGTGATGAAGTGTTGACCAGGGAAGTGTATGAACAACTGAAGGCAGAGGCATTGTCACAAGTGCGCGGCACTGTGCAGGCCGATATACTCAAAGAAGACCAGGCACAGAATACCTGTATCTTTTCTACCGAGTTTGCATTGAAGCTGATGGGCGATGTGCAATCTTATTTCATCGATCATAAAGTGCGTAATTTTTACAGCGTCAGCATCAGCGGATACCATATTGCCGAAGCGGGCGCCAATCCTATTACACAACTGGCATTCACATTGGCAAATGGTTTTACCTATGTGGAGTATTACCTGAGCAGAGGAATGCACATCGATGATTTTGCACCTAATCTCTCTTTCTTCTTCAGTAATGGTATGGATCCCGAATACAGTGTCATCGGGCGTGTGGCCAGGCGTATCTGGGCGAAGGCCATGAAAAATAAATACAAAGGCAATGACCGCTCGCAGAAACTTAAATATCATATCCAAACCAGTGGCCGCAGTTTGCATGCGCAGGAAATAGATTTCAACGATATACGTACTACGTTACAGGCATTGTATGCCATATACGATAATTGCAACAGTCTTCACACCAATGCCTATGATGAAGCCATCACCACGCCTACAGAAGAAAGCGTGCGTCGTGCCATGGCCATCCAGCTGATCATTAACCGCGAATTAGGTTCGGCCAAGACAGAGAATTTTATCCAGGGCAGTTTTGCCATTGAAGAACTGACCGACCTGGTAGAAGAGGCGGTACTGGCCGAATTTGACCGTATCACAGAACGAGGAGGCGTATTAGGCGCTATGGAAAGAATGTACCAGCGCAATAAGATACAGGAGGAAAGTTTGCATTACGAAACCCTCAAACATACCGGTGAGTTGCCGTTGGTGGGCGTTAATACATTCCTGAATAAGAATGGAAGTCCCACTACTTTACCCGGCGAAGTGATCCGCTCTAACACGGAAGAAAAAGAACAACAAATACAAAACCTGCACGCTTTCTGGAAAAGGAACGAACAGCGATCTGCCCGGGAGCTGAGCCGGCTTAAAGAAGCCGCCATGCAAAACGAGAACCTGTTTGCAGTTTTGATGGAAACGGCCAAGTATTGTTCCCTCGGCCAGATTACCCATGCATTGTATGAAGTGGGTGGCCAGTACCGGAGAAATATGTAAGCACCGGAATGGATAATATTTTATACCTTGGCTACCGATGAAACATTTTTTTATATTACTGGTTTTTTGCATCGGCGTGTTCGCAGTGCATGGCCAGTCGAGGCGGATAGATACTACGTTGAAAATTGGTAAAGTAGGTTACAGGATCACCTGCAGTAACAGGAATCCCGAAAAGAATGACGCTACCATCAATCCGATTGGTTTTGAAAACCAGGCGCGTGAATTCAGCATCGAGATCAAGGGCAGGATCAAAAAAGCAGAGATCGACGATCTTAACAACGATGGGTTCCCCGATGTGGTGCTTTATGTTTTCCCGGGCGACTCCCTGCAAAAAGGAACGGTGATAGGCATCAGCTCCGATAAGAACCAATCGGTTAACCCGATTATTCTTCCCGATGTATTGGATGACCAGAAACTGCGGGAAGGTTACAGGGGCTTCGACGACTTTAATTTGATGGAAGGTACCCTGATGCGCCGGTATCCGCTGTATGTTACGGATAGCCTTGGCGCTCATCCTACCGGTAAAATGCGGCAGGTATTGTACCGCGTAGTGCCCGGTGAAAGGAACATGCTCAAGTTTAAAGTCATCCGTTCTTACGAATACACAAAACAATAGCTAACATCCGTTTCATATTACCAAAGCATTAATTCATCGATGCAGTTGCCCATATCGCAACTGCATTTGTATTTTATCCTTCCCTAAATTGAAATTCAGCGGCGATGAAAAAAAATTGTATGCTTCCGGTGGTAATGATAACTGGATTGCTGAATATGCTGTAGAAAATAAAAAACTCATCTTCAAAGACACCATCGTACTGGGTAAAAAATGGCGTTACCAAAGAGAACAACGCGTTGTATATCATCGACCTGAAAACAAAAAAAATAGCTGAACCTTTTGCCCTTGGTGGAGAAGCTTTCGCCCAATGCAAAAGAGTTGTACATCAGTTGCTGGGGATGCGATAAAGTGTATGTGTTCGATACGGAAAAAAGAAACATCAAAGCCGAAATACCTGTTGGAGATAATCCCAACGAGATGGTGCTAACAGCATGGTCGCACCAGGTATACAGCAATACATCTTACAGCAAGGAAAAGGAAATGCTTACACAAGCTGAGGAAGGCAATCCCATTCCGCATAAAGTAGGAGAGAAAAGCCCTATCAAATATGTGTTCTATGTGATAAAAGAAAACAGGACTTACGATCAGGTACTAGGAGATATGAAAGAAGGCAATGGCGATCAGTCGCTGGTACTGTTTGGAGAGCATGTAACGCCCAACCAGCACGCATTAGCAAAAGAATTTGTATTACTGGATAATTTTTATGTAGATGCACACCGCAGTACGGCGTATGTAGCCGGTGGTTTTGTAAAAAAAAAAAATTGTAGATCATACCATGTATTCCACTTCATCTATGTTGCGCACCATTGAATTGATCCTGGGCATTCCGCCCATGAGCCAATATGATGCGGCAGCTACTCCTATGTGGCGTTCATTTGCTTCCACTTCCGATTCAAAAGGATTTACTGCAAGGCCGGCGAATATCAACTTGAGTGAAAAGAATACAGCCATGAACGAATGGCAAAGAAGATCTGAAAAATTTGATCTTGCCAAAGAAGATGCGGTGCCGGACCTTGAATTCAATAAAGTATTATGGCACGGACTCAAAGGCGATCATGTACCGTTCCCTGCACCACGCCGCGCTGCTTTCTTCAAACAAACAAAAATGGCCGACAGGGATTAAGTTGTTTGTCAACGACCCGAAGTGATGGCGATCTTAGTGACGATCTTATCGTTGCCTGAATCGCTGCGTACGATAACGAGGTAAATGCCGCTTGCAACTTTATTGCCGAGGTAAGTTCGTCCATCCCATATGGCCTGACCACCCAGGGCGCGGGTTTGATAAACGAGCCGGCCATTCAATTCGGCTATTTTTACGAGGGCATTATTGGTAAGACCCTTGATGGCGATGGTTCCATTGTAGCCCGGTGGTACGGGGTTTGGAAATACCAATACATTCTGGTTGGATGGGGCTCCTTCGGTGGCGGTGCTTCTGAAACTGCAGATGCCCATAGCCGTTGCAATGAATACTTCACCGGTATGCGGGTCGATAGTCAGTTTCCGGATATCGTTGTTCAACAGCGGACTGTTATCGCTGGTAAACCTGTACACGATCGAAGTGCCGTCTTGTGAAAGCAACCAGAGGCCATTTTTCGTTCCTACCCATTTGCGGTTTGCACCGTCTACTGCTATGCATTGCACCATCTCATCGCGGAACAATAACCCTGCAAAACGATCCTGCTGTACTACGGGCAGCAGGGCATCGCATCCTTGCGGACTAAACACATTGCCGGCACACTGAACAATACCAATGCCTTTATCGGTGCCTATCCAGATAAAACCGTTCTTGTCTTTTGCCATACACAATACATTGTTGCTGGGCAAATTTCCTTTGCCGTTTCCCTGTTGGTAAAACTTCCATTGATCATCATTGGTGTTGTCAATGGAAGCGCCATGGTTGTAACAGAAGATGCCGTTGCCTTTTGGACTGATGATCCATACCTGGTCGGCATCATCGATCAATACCTGCCCCACTGCGTTTTCTGTATGTGGAAACGGTATGGTAAATGCTTTCCATGAACTGTCGGCTTTCCGTACCACCAGCTCTTTCGCAGCACCGTAGTTGCTTATCCAGAGATGGTTGTTTTGGTCGAATGCCAGTCCGCCTACCTGGTAACTGCCCGGATTGTTCACAGCAGCCTGCAATGCGCTGTTATTGGCTTGATAGATTGAAATGTTATTGTTTTTGAAATGTGCTAAGCCACTTCCAAAACTGCCGGCCCAAAGCGTTTGATCAATAGGGTCGATGGCTACCGTAATGAAGTCATAAGCATTGCTGAGTGCCGGCGTATTATCATACCGGTAAAAATTCCATTCATTGTTCGTCAATTGGAATATTCCATTCCGGTTGTATTGCGGCTGCCAACTGTTGTTGATACTGCCGGCTGCTGCAAAAAGTTGTTTTCCATCACTCATCATTTCACCGGTTGCTGTACCGGGTGGCCCATTCGGAATGAAACGGTCAGCGCCTGTTGCTGTGAACCTTGAAAGACCATTGACGTTGTCGGCCACCCATATTTTATCGGCATCGATAATGGCTGATAATGGATGGGAGAGCAGTGCTGGATTGGTAATGATTTTTTCTATGTTGCCATTGGTTGCCAATTGAAATACACGAGCTGTACCGGTATTGTTTTGCTGGCAGACCAGGATTTTATTTCCCGATGCAGTGATGTTATTCAAAGACCATGCAGTATCTGTATATAAGAGGTTCCAGTTATTGCCCGATGCAATGAAAAGAGAATCGTTTTTTTGAGCGATTACTTGGTTGGCTGCAACTGTTACAGCGCTGATATTACCGGCGGGTAAGCCACTGAGTGTGGTCCAGTTGCGGTAATCGGAGAGATCGGTGAGGCGGGATGCTTTTTTCAATCCTTCATCTGTAGCGGCATAAAAGAAATCAGCGTCGGCAGTCATGCTGTGAACATTCACTGGCCCTCCATTGGCGCCAATGAACCAGGTGTCTTTGATTTCGTATTTGATAAGATTGACTACGATGATCCCGAGTCCGCTGGAAAGGTATGCGAGCCCGTTCCTGCAAAAAATATGATGGATGGATTTATTGCCCGCAATACTGCTTCGTTTGATATCGCCGATATTGGTAACGGATTGCTTTTTGAGTACATCGATATTGCTGTTGTTATACGCAATAACAAGTTGGGAGCTGAGGTCATCCCAACCGATACAGCTGACGCCTATATCACTGAGGCCGGTCATTTTACTGAAGCGTTGCATTTCATCCTGCGCATCAACGGCAAACAGGTTAGTAGCTGTAGCGCAATAAATCTGATCGGCTTTGATGACTTGTATGGCCGGCCGGTAATTGAGGTGTTCGCGCCACTGCCCGATGGGTGGCGCCTGGGCTTTCGATGGGCTTGCCAGCATAAGGCATGAGCCAAGGATGATGATAGCAAAGCGCATGAGCTAAGTTAACTGAATTCATGTTGTTCTATTCAAAAAACGGGTACTTATACCTGATCGTACCGGTGCCAGTCCGGCTTAATTTCGATTGTAGAAAAAGAGTTGTTATGGGATTAGGACGCATGTTCATTCATAAGTTGAACCGGATTGATTTCATGATCAGGCTGAAAGCAACGGGGAATCCGTCGCTCTTTGCAGAGCGGATAGGGGTATCGGAAACCACACTTTTCGAGTACCTGGCATTTATGAAGGAACTCGGGGCGCCTATCCGTTACGAGCGGGCGCGTAAGTCGTATTATTATGCATGTGAGGGAAGTTTTTGCGTGAAGTTTCTTGAAAAAGAAGCTGAGAAGTGTTTTGAAATAGATAAAGATTCATAGGCCAATGAATGGGAGGATTGTCTGTATGCCCGGTTCCTGCGCAGGTTCCCAAGACGAGACATTAAGTCAAAACAAATGCGATGAAGAAGAATGATTGGAATGTAGAAGGATTGCGTCCTTTATCGGATGAGGAACTCATGGAAACAAACGGAGGCTCTTTTCCATGGGTCTGGCTGGGACAACAGGTGATCAGCCATTGGGACGAGATCAAAAAAGGGCTTTCGGACGGATGGAATTTTCCTAACAAACAGTAAAACCTGATTTTATGAAACAGAACCAATTGAACATCCATGCACTGGAGGGATTCAGTGAGTTGGATAGGGATGAATTGAAAACGGTGAATGGTGGTAGTTTCTGGGGTGATCTGGCTTATGCTGCAGGAGCAACTGCAAGGTGTATCTGGGAATTTGCAAGAACTGCCAGTGAGTTCCAGGCTTCATTGCCGCCAAGTTTGAAAAAATGAAAATGAAAACCCGGAGTGGCTGAAACAGGCCACTCTTTACTATGATTTATCAGGAAAGCAGGTGCGTAATGTGTAGAGGCGTATGTTTGATGAACAAAATTTAAAGCCTATGTTATTAAATAAACCGAAAGCTTCTTGGACTGGTATGCAGGTATGGATGATGAAAAGATCGGCCTGGCAATTGGTGGCAGGTGGATACGTTGTGACAATTGGATTGAATTTTTTGTTTGGGTATTTGCTCTTCCCCGAACAGCAGTCAGCTTCTGCCATACTGAATTTCACCGTTAAAGAAGCATTTTGGATAGGGGTGATATTTGCCCCGTTGCTGGAAACCTATTTGATACAATACCTCGTAATCAAAAACGTCCATAAATGGACAGGTATTTATTGGATAGCAGTATTGGCCAGTGCCATCATTTTCGGTGCCTCGCATACGTATTCTGTTCCTTATATGATATTGACTTTCCTGTCAGGAATTGTATACGGCATCATTTATGTCGTTTTAGCGCTCCGGGGAAAGGATCCATTTGTTTACATCACACTGACACATGCATTACACAACCTGACAGGGTTTTGTATTGAACACGTTTTTTAGTGCAACCAATCCACAATATATCATGCCAGGGTTATGATGCGGCACTATGGCTTAATCATGTACGACCCCGGTACAGGGGATTGTACGTCCTCTTCTTAGTCCTATTTGTGGTAACGATTGCTGTACTTCCGCTGGTTAAGGTAGACATTACGGTTAAAGCACAAGGAATGGTCCGGCCGGCAACAGCGCGTGCGGAAGTGAAGATACCCGCTACGGGCATCATTGCCGAGATCAGGTGCCGCGAAGGTGATCTGGTTGAAAAAGGAACTGTACTGATGCGCCTGAAAGATTCAGCGATTCAGTCTAAAAAAATTCGGAACCAATTTGAAATGCATAAACGGCAACAACATATACAAGACCTGTTATTACTGACGGCACTGGAAGTTGATTCGGCTTGTCTTCAACAGCAATTGTATTTACCGTTGTACCGGGAGCAATACAACCGGTTCAGGAACCGGCTGGTTATTCAGGAACTGGCTGTTAACCAGGCAGCACATGAGTTGCAAAGCCATAGTTCACTGGTGAAAGAGCGGATCACGGCGCCAAATGTTTTTTATGAAATACAGCTTCAACTGAAAGAAAAAGAAGCAGCGTACCGGTTGGCCAGGAATGAACAGTTGGGCTATTGGCAGGAAGCGCTCGAGCGGAACAGGATGGAACTGGAACAATACGAAGAACAAGCAGTACAACTCGCGGCTTATGAAGCTTTGCTGCTGGTACATTCGCCTGTAAAAGGCTTTGTGCAGGGCATCAGTCAGTGGCATGCCGGAGCTTTTGCAACTGCCGGAGAAGCAGCTTGCCTGGTTTCTCCAACCGATACCCTGATGGGTGAATGTTATGTGCCGTCTAAAGATATAGGATTGATCAAGGACTCAATGAACGTGATCTGCAGCTTTGATGCTTTTGAACAACGGTATTTCGGTACTGTAAGAGGTAAAGTGATAGCTATCGATGACGATTTCAGCCTGGTTAACGGCAGGCCGGTATTCCGGGTACGCTGTTCTTTTCAGACCACCCGTTTGGGCTTAAAAAAAGGATATGAAGCGGCTTTGAAGAAGGGACTTGGATTCCAGGCACGATTCAAAGTAACGGAAAGGAGCTTGTGGCAACTGCTGCTGGATCATTTGGATGACTGGTTAAACCCTTCGGTATGAGAAGAGCAATGCGTATCAGGCAAAGGGATATCACCGACTGTGGTGCTGCTTGCCTGGCTTCCATAGCTGCTTATCATGGACTGCAATGGCCGGTCAGCCGCATCCGGCAATATGCAGGTACAGATAAAAATGGTACTTCTGTTGGCGGGCTGCTCGAAGCCGCCGGCCAAATGGGAATGGATGCCAAAGCCGGCAAAGCAGGCATCGAGAGCCTTCCTCGTATTCCCTTACCTGCTATTGCACATATGGTGCTGAAAAATGGTTTGCAACATTATGTGGTGATCTGCCGGGTGAAGAAACGTTTTATCAATATCATGGACCCGGCTGATGGACGGATACATCGATACAAACAGGCTGCCTTTGCCAAAGAGTGGACAGGCGTGTTGGTACTACTGGCGCCTGCCGTGGCGTTCCGTCCACGGCAGGCTGTGGCAACACCTGTAGCCAGGTTCTGGCAACTGGTTGCCCCGCACCGGTATTCGATGCTGCTGGCACTTACCGGGGCGCTTGTGGTTACCTTGTTGAGTTTATCTACTTCTGTGTACATGCAGAAGGTCATCGATGTGGTACTGGTAGAAGACAATATCAAACTGCTCAACCTGATGAGCATACTGATGGTGGGTTTATTGTTGTTCCAGTTATTCATAGGAATGTTCAAGGCTTTGCTGGGATTGCAAGTAGGACAGCATATAGATGTACAATTACTGCTCGGTTATTATAAGCATTTGTTGCGGTTGCCACAGCGGTTCTTTGATACGATGCGGGTAGGAGAAATCATCAGCAGGGTAAATGATGCGGTGAAGATCCGTCATTTCGTAAATGAAGTTGCGCTTAACACGATCGTGAACCTGAGCATGTTATTGTTCTCTTTCATGGTGATGTTCTTCTATTACTGGAAACTGGCGGTTATTGTGCTGGCTGTTTTACCCTGCTACCTGTTGCTGTACAAAATCACAGACAACATCAATCGTGTATGGCAACGCAGGCTAATGGAAAATGCGGCATCGCTGGAAAGCCAGCTGGTAGAAAGCCTGAATGCAGCAGCAACGATTAAACAGTTTGGACTGGAATACCAGGCTGGTGTTAAAACCGAGCACCGGTTCATTGCACTACTCAGGTCTGTTTATTTCAGTAGTAAAAAGGGTTTATACAGCGGAACGGCTTCCGCTTTATTTACGCGGCTGTTGGGGATCATTATTTTATGGACCGGCGGATATTTTGTGATCAGAAAAGAACTAACGCCTGGTGAACTGGTTTCTTTTTATGCCCTCGCGGAATACTTTACTACACCTGCAGCAGCACTGATCGGATCGAACAAAGATATCCGCGAAGCGCTCATTGCGGCAGACCGGTTATTCGAGATCATCGATCTAGAAACGGAAGAGGGAACGAAGGCCGGGAAAATACTACTGGAACCAGTTCATATGGGGGATATTGTTTTTCAGGATGTGCATTTCAGGTATGGAACCAGGGAACAGGTCTTTGAAGGCCTTAACCTCTGTATACGTAAAGGAAGCTGTACGGCGATCGTAGGAGAGAGCGGTAGTGGAAAATCTACCCTCCTTGCTTTATTGCAACAATTGTATCCTTTATCAAAGGGCAAAATATACATTGGTGGGATCGATATTACCCTGGTCAGCCGAGAGAGCCTGCGGAAACTAATAGCGCCGGTACCACAGGAAACAGACCTGTTTGCAGGTACTATTGCAGAGAATATAGGTATTGGGGATGAGCATCCGGATAACCGGAAAATCTTGTTTCTTTCCCGGCTGCTGGGGCTGGATGCTTTCATCGAGCAGTTGCCGGCCGGGTACAATAGCCAGGTGCAGGAACAGGGAAATAATTTATCGGGCGGACAAAAACAGCGATTGTCCATTGCCCGTGCTTTGTATCGCGACCCGGAGATACTGGTGCTGGATGAAGCAACAGCCTCATTGGATAGCCAAAGTGAACAGAAAGTGCAAGAAGCGTTACAATGGTTCAGGAGCAGGGGGAAGACGGTGATCGTGATTGCACATCGCCTGGCAACGATCAGGAATTGCGATTGCATTCACGTTTTGCATAAAGGGAAATTACTGGAAACAGGAACGCACGATCAGTTGATGCAACAGAACGGCGCTTATGTGCGTTTGTGGCAGCCCTGACGGATGATCACATTTCAACCAGGTTGTGCTTCATGGCAAAAATAGCCAGGCCCACCCTTGTCTTGATGTCTAATTTTTTGAACAGGTTGTCGCGATAGCTGTCAATCGTTCTGGGGCTTACACACATCTCTTCGGCGATTTCTTTATAGGTTTTATCTGAACAGATGAGTCGCAGAAAATGTACTTCATTGTCTGAGAGAGAGCCAAAGGGTGCATTAACGGCAAATGAATTGCCATTGCTGATATAGTTCATCAGTTTATCACTGATCAGTTCATTGATGAAATAGCCGGTGTCCCGGATATTATCAAGAGCCTGTTTGAATATTTTGGGCTTACTGTCTTTTAGCAAGTAACCCCTCGCGCCATTTTTCATCATACGAATAATGGCGATATCGTTTTCAAGCATGCTCAATACAAGTACGCGTGTGGAAGAGAGGCTTTTCTTGATCCATTCGGCGGTTTCAAAGCCATCCATGACAGGCATGGTGATATCGAGCAGTACAATATCGGGCGGGGCTTCATAGTTCAACTGGTCAATGAATTCTTTACCATTGCCCGCTTGCATTATCACCTTATAGCCATCAAATGAATTAATGATGGCCGCAAGCCCTGATCGGAGCAATTCGTGATCGTCTACTAATGCAACAAGCGTCATAATGAAGGCCTATTGGGTTTAATCTGTAAGGTAATGGCAGTGCCGTGACCCAGGTTACTTTGGATATCAACGGTTGCGTGAATCATCTTTGCTCTGTTAAAAATATTCTGTAAACCAATACCATGCCCCGTTTTTTTCAACTTTTCCGTGTCAAATCCCGTTCCATTGTCTGTGACCACTATCTTTATATTGCTGGGATCGCTTTCAATCTTGATATCAATAGCCGAAGCAGAAGCGTGCTTGATGATGTTGTTGATGATTTCCTGTATCATCCTGAACAGGATCAGGTCAGTGTCCTTGTTTACTCCTGCAAAGCTATCGGCAATTTCCAGGCTGGTAGTATAGCGACCCGTCTTCTGCAAGGTAGCCATTAATTGGCGAATAGACTCCAGAATTCCGATATCGTTGATCCTGTTGGACTGCAGGTTATGACTCAGATCGCGGAGGTCTTTGATGGCTTTTCCCAGTAGCTGGTCGGTATGTTCGAATTTCTCTTCAGAAACCTCTTCCATGAAGGTACTGAGATTCAATCTTACCAGGCTCAATACCTGACCAATGTTATCGTGTATCTCCTGACTGATATGGCTGAAAGTCTGCTCCTGTATTTCCAATTGGGTTTTCAGAATGGTCTGATCAAAACGGTTTTTCATTTCATCCCGCTCCTGCTGGAATTTTCGCTGGCGACGCAAGAAGATGAACACAATGAGTAAAAGGAAAAAACCGATCAATACCAGGAATACGGAAGCAATTACGATGGTGATGAGTATGTCTTCCTGTTGTTTCGGCATAGAAAAAATGAGACACTGAATGAAGTGTACAAAATTAGGATTAAACTCCGGTTAATGGTGCCATAAATTTTCTTGCCCTCCTGTTGCAGATCATTAGACCGAAGATACTCAAACAATGCATTAATAATAACCGAACCAAGGTAGTAAACCAAAAGCCCAGTGCATACCCAAAAGAAAGGTTGTTGTGAAAGCTTTAAACTGATGGTTTCCGGCTGAATGGTTTCAAAAAAGAAGAAACAGCAAAATACAACGATAAAAAAAGACCCAAGCAGGAATGTATAAGTATGAAAACTCTGAGTGCCTTGCAGGAAGATCAGGTTAGCTGCTACTGCAATCGTGTAAAGTGGCACAAACCAGGCAACTATTTGTTTGAATAGCTTTTTCCGAAGATTTTGATAAAAGATATAGGAATAAAAGCAGAACTCAAGGGTTGTAAAGATGTTGTATATCCAATAATTTTTTATCCCTTTTACTATACACCAATATCCGATGATTTCAACCAGGACAGTGATGGATAGAAAAGGGATAAAATATACTAAACTCGTTGATTTAATTCTCCTGTAAAGGAATATCGCTATGAGCAGACTAATAGCCTGTATGTAAATGTGTAATGTAGCCTGAAACATATAACGATGACCCCCTCTACAACCTTGTTTTAAGACAGCTTATGGCCAAATACTACCGTGATTTAAAAAAGCGTCTGGAGCAGTAGCATTGCTTTGTACGTTACCGTTACTGGCCCTATTATCATCACCAGAAAAATAAACGGTTGTTTTTCCAACGTTGGAAGGGCTGGTAGCTGTTTGTGCATTATAAACTCCAAAATTTACATACACATTGTCGGATTGGTACTTGCTTTTCAATACCTGAAGGAAGCCTTGCAGGTCCTTGATCTTGAAAACAACGTACTGAGTACTGTTAGGGTATGCCTGTACATAGGCATCATGCATTTGTTTCGCAGCATCTCCGCTGATGAAACCTACTACATCTGAACCGTTGACGGCTACGCCGATAGCAGATTCATTTGCCTTTGAAGCAGCAGTCCCGTTCTGTGTAGAAGTGCCGTTTTGCTCTTTCTGGCAAGCTACAAAGAGTGTAGCAACCACGGCGAGCATTAAAAAGCCGCTCGTTAAGTTAATCTTTTTCATCTAAAAAAGTTTTAGGTTTCGGTTATGTCAAGGATGATTAAAAGTATATAAAACCTATTCGGTTAAATATAGGTATTGGATTAAGCGAATAATAAGTTTTACGGAAATACGGCCCAATGACACTTAAAACCAACAAGATGTATTTACGGGTGCTACAAAACTCGGAAGAAATAGTCAGCCTTTTAATTTAAAAACACCGAATTTTGCCGGTGTTTTCACGGTTTTTTTAACCGTGTTTTCCGCAAAATTATCCCCAAACTGTGGAAAACCCACCCCACATTTATTCAAGACCTGTTTTCCTGATATGTTTCCGGATGCTGCTCCGATTCACTAACCAAATGATTATCAATAAAATAAGAGCTATTGTCGCTGTGTACACCGAAATCCACGGACTGATGAACATATGCATTTTTTTCAAATACAAATATGTAATGTGCTGAAAAACAGTTATCAAACTAAGAGCCGCTACGACTATCCCTATATTTTGGGGGAAGAACCGGCCCATCAGGAACTGTTCTAATTGCCTGGGTGCTGCTCCCAGGGTGATCAACAACATGATTTCCCGGCTGCAGGAAGCGATGGTCAGCTGTATAAAGAGCGTAAATATGAGTAATGCGAATAGCAGCATCACAAGTCCAGTTATCCCTGAAATGTTCACTACTACATCCACTACCTGCCGGTAACGGCTGAAACGTGTTTTGTCTGCATCAGTACTCAGTCCGTGCTCCCTGAGATATTGCACAAGCACCGGATTACCTGGGTCGGCCGTTCGGATAATAACCCTCGACGGTTTAGCTTCCCCCGCGCCGGCCATCCGTTGGTTTGCCCAGTCCATGAATTCCTGTGGTACCAACAAAGAAGAGACCCGGTCGCTGAACCCTACCACCCTTCCGTTAAAAGTGGTGATGCCGTTGGGCCCATAAACATTGATCCTGAAAACAATCATTTTCACTACTTCACGTGTCAATTGCGGCAGGTTCTGAGAAAATGAAAATTGGAAATTGTAAAAATCAAGGAACATATTGGGCACAATCACCGGAACAAAATTCGATCCTTCATCCCATCGCCAATCTTTATTCGTAACATCAATGAATTCATTGGGTACGCTTTCAAAAGCGATTTCAGTAAAGAAAGGAAATCGCTCGCTATTGCTTTGAATAGATGCTTTGAAACGACTGGGCGTTAACAACCCTATTGATTGCACGAAGGGCTGCCGCTTCAGGTCATTGATCTCATCGCCGGTAAGTGCAGTAGCGCCAATATTTCGATCGGTGAGCAGTTTGTTCACCACCAGGAAATTAGCCACACTGTCCTGGTTGCGCTTGCCATGCAACAACTCGTTATAGTTCACCTGTATCTGCACAGCAGCCAGTATCAATACCATGGCGATAGACAAACCCAGGATGGCCATCACAAAACGGGAACGGCCTGCACCAGATCGAATGAGTTTGGTTAAAAGATGGTTCAACTGGTCCATGTGATGCCCTGTCATTTATAAAGTGAGTTCATCTGTATAAGCGAAATGCTGGTCTTCGTCGAGATCCGTGATGACCATTCCCGCTTTTCTTTTACTGCATTCCCTCGCGATCAATGCAACCGCTTTGGCGGTGTTGGCTCTATCGAGGTGACTGAACGGTTCATCCATGATCAGCCATTCAAAAGGCTGCATCAATGACCGGATGATAGCTACCCGTTGTTGCTCGCCATAACTGCACAGGCCGGCACGTTGGTGCAGGATATGCGTGATGCCCAATTCTTCTGCCATCTCATCAATCATTTCAGTATTGTAATAGGGCGTTTGCAATACCCGTTTGAGTTCTATGTTTTCGCGTGCAGTAAGATGAGGAAACAGCCGCAGGTCCTGGAAAACAATGCTGATCTTCTGTTGGCGCAATGATGCCAGCCCGGCTGCCGTAATGGAAGTAAGCAAATGATCGCCCCAGGATATGCGCCCCTCATAATCATGGCGAAGCCTGTACAGCATGTGCACCAATGTGGTTTTGCCCGTACCGCTTGGCGCTTTTATTTTGATCCATTTTCCCTGACCGAAAACACGACTGGTATTCCAGACATCGGAAGGCTTTTTGAGCAATTTATCTTTCAACGGAAGCGGAAGCACCTGTTGCATCACAATGTCCATAGCTACGATTTGGATATTAGAAAGCGGGGATTAATTGGTATGAATAATGGCAGGTACACCTCCGGGAAAAACCTCCAGCGCTCTTTCCTTTTTAGCTTGTGCCCGCATATCTACTGCTACATCGGTGAGCAGGCTCGTAAGCGTAACTAAGCTGTTCTGCTTTTCGTTCTGCAGGCGAACCTCAAAAACAGCGTTGGACGATTTGCCATTGAAAGGACCAGCAGTTACAACAACGTCTTTGAAAGTTGCTTTCGCTGTGTTCATCGACTGGCGGTAATTAGAAGATGAATCGTTGGTAGATAAATCGCCAATGGTTCGTGCTATATCAAAATAAAAACAACTTGTTTTGTCTTTAAACCTGCTGGTTACCTCCGGATCGATGGCTGCTTTACTAGTGCCTGCCATGTATTGTACATAGGTCAATGAATCGCTGGCAAGGATCAGGTTCTTTGCATCGCCCTGAATATATAAACCAAAGGCAGACAGGAGACCGCCTCCTTTGTATACATTGCCCTGTTTGGTAACCACGCCCGATTGCGCAGCCTGATCCATGAGCTTGAAAAAGTTGACTTGATTACCTACAGGAATATTGACGATCATTTTGTAAGTAGGCTTGCTGCGTACCATACTCAGTTCGTCGGTTTTATTTTGCGGCTCGGGTTGCTTCAGGCCAATGTCAGAAAGCACGATGGCCACATCGCCTTTCATGGCTTTGTAAAAATCTTCTGTAGTGATACCCGATTTCTGCAAAAGGTTATTTGCCATTCCTTCCACTTCCATCTGCTTCAGCAACCCTCCGATAATATTCGGGTTGAAAGCAAAAAGAAGGAAGCCATTGATGTGCTGTGAAGGAAAATGATCGATCAGTGAAAGGTTAACCGCCGGACTGGGAAACTGTTTACACAAAGCGGTGAGTAATTCATTGGGGTAACTGGTTGTTTTCGCCAGTATTTTTCCGTCTTCAAAATTGAGGGTGGAGACGGAATAGTTGTCTTTTACAAAGTCTTCCAGCTTGGGCAACTGAAAGGGCATCATACTGAGCATACCCAGGTAACTGTTGGAGCTGGTGAAAGCATAACCGTCTGCCTTTTCTTTGAAAAGATCGGTAAACAAAGGCACGCTGGCCAACGACTCTTCTTCTTTCAATGTATAATAACTATTGACTTCTGCTTTTGCATTCTCAGCGATGTTACCTGTTTCTGGTTTTTTAAAGCTGCCTGAAACCGAATCGTAAACGGGTCTGGCATTTTGGTTATAAATGGTGGCCATCAGGTACCGGTCGTTCCACGATAACACAACTCCGTCATCTGCCAGCACGTAAGAATAGCCATTCTCTTTTTTGATCTCTTTGTTTTTCAGATCATCCTGTCTTTTCAGGAATGCTTCGAATTTGGAAGGGTCGTTGAGACTGCCCATTACATTGAATACATTGATGGATTCCTGGGCGCTCTTACCTGGCTTGTTGCTGACAAAAAAATACAACTGGCTGTTCCAGTTGATACCGGCATTGTTGCGCAAATCATTAATCTTGGCTTTGTGGGCCGAATCGTCTTTATCGCGACGAAAGAAATTCTCGAATAAAGAATCGACGCTCAGACCTCCTTTCTGCAGTTTATCCTGCATGGCTTTGGCATCCAGTACCAAAACAACAGATGCAGTTTTGGGAATTAGCTTGGCTTGTTGGGGTGCACGGTTCTTGCAAGACGAAAGAACGGCCACCAATAATACGGCGGCTGCGGCGTAGCGGACAAGTAACTTCATATAGGATAGAGATTAAAGGTTGATATATACGAAGTTACTATTTGCTATTGCTTATTGGATCATTGCTTGATAAATGGCTTCCTGGATGTTTGAACGCACATTTAACTGGCTCAGCTTGTTGTTATTGCGTGTGGGGTTGACCCTGTTGGACAGGAAAATATATACCAGGTTATACTTGGGATCTACCCAAACGCAGGTGCCGGTAAAGCCCGTATGCCCGAATGTAGCCGGTGAAACACTCGCCGAAGGATAGGGGTCTTTGCGGGTAGCATTGTCTTTTTCGGGCTTGTCAAAGCCCAGTCCCCTCCGGCTCACCGTACTATTATAAGCAGTGAAGTGATCAACCGTTGTTTTTTGAAAAAAGCGGGTGCCATTGAGTTCGCCGCCATTCAGCAACATTTGGTACAACTGCGCCAGGTCGTAGGCATTGCTGAACAGCCCGGCATGCCCGGCCACTCCGCCGAACATAGCAGCTCCTTCATCGTGTACATCGCCATGGATCAGTTGCATGCGGAAATGATGTTCTTCTTCAGTGGGCACAATCACCTGCAAAGGCATCCTTTCCCTCGGCTTGAAAGTGGTGCTGTTCATCTGCAACGGCAGATAAAAATGTGTTCGTGCATATTGATCCAGGGGCATACCGCTAACGGCCTCTGCGATCTTGCCCAGGAATATAAAATCGTTGTCGCTGTACACATAAGTGCCCGGTGCGCCAAGCTTGCTTTGCAGGATGCGATGATACAGGGTATCCTCCCAATCGTTGCGCAGGAACAGGTTTTCTGCTACGCGATATTGGTGTAGTGCATCTTTGATGATACTGAAATATTGCGGCAATGGTTTACCGGTAACCGTATCAATCACTTCCCTGTAAAATGGAATGAAGGGTACCAGTCCGGCCTGGTGCAATAACACATCACTGAGCTTCAGTCCTGCTTTATTCGTACCCCTTGTCCAGGGAAGATAATCGCCCAATGTCTTATCCAGGCTGATCTTCCCTTCTTCATACAACTTCATGATGGAAACGGTAGTGGCCGATATTTTCGTTACCGAAGCCAGGTCGAATACATCTTCTGTACGCATGGGGGTTTGCTTATCGGAACTGGTATAACCGAATGCTTTGTAATAAACCAGTTTACCATCTTTGGCTACCAGCACCACACAACCGGGTGCCGCGCCTTTTTCAATGGCATCGGTGGCAATGCGGTCTATCCGGTCGAGCGCATCCTGGCGCATGCCAACAGCAGCCGGACTTACCTGCGGAAAATAATTGTGATATACAATACCGTCTCCAAACTTAAGCTGACTGTCTACAGTAACGGGCAGTTCTCCCTTTGCCTGTATCTTCCCTTGCAACAGATCGGCCGCTGCATTTTGTGTGATGTCGTCGTTCTCGTAGCAGGCTACGAGGTTCTGCGCATTGGCTGTGTATTTGAGTGCATACGGATTACCGAATACAAAACTGATGGTGTTGGATTGTTGCAGGCGACTGATGAAATCACGTGCAGTAGCGCTCAATCCGAAATCATTGGCGGGCACGCGGCCGTAATTGTGCAAACCCATCACCACTGCATCATAGCCCGAAAGTTGCTGGAGTATATCGGCGGTGTTATTATTCTTTTCATCGAAGAAAAACAGGTTGGCATGATAATCCTGTTGCAGCCTTGCCGCAAATACATTCGGCTTTGCAATTCCAATACCCACATAAGCAACTTTTGTTGCATGAAGGGGCAGGAGTGTGGTATTGTTTCTGCGCAGCAGCGTAAGCGCATTGGTTGCTATCTCTTGCCTGAGCTGGTTGGTTTGTTGATTGAGCTCATCCACCAGGTGCGTGGTGTCGATAGCAGAAAGATGGTTCAATCCCAGGTGGTATTTCGCCAACAATACTTTTTTCACCCTTGCATTGATGGTTTCCCAACTCAGTTTCCCTGCTTTGATGGCTTCTTTTACTTTGGCTATGCTGCCGGGAATATCGCCGGGCAGGCAAAGCATATCATTGCCGGCAATCAGGGAAAGCACGGAAGCATCTCCTTTGGGAAAGAATTTGGCTACGCCCTGCATTTCCAGCGCATCGGTAAAAGAAATACCCTGGTAACCCAGCTCCTGGCGCAGCAGGCCGGTAACATTTTTTACGGAAAGCGAAGTGGGCAAGTTAGGTGTGGTGTCGATGGCAGGAATGGAAAGATGCGCGATCATCATGCTGCCCACGCCCGCTTTGATGAGCTCACGGAACGGATAAAGCTCCAGTTCATCGAGTTGCGCCTTTGTTTTGTTGATCACCGGCAGGTCTTTGTGCGAGTCAACGGCCACATCGCCATGACCCGGGAAATGTTTGGCGCAGGCCATCACGCCCTTGTCCTGCATGCCTTTCATGTATTGTACGCCGTAAAGCGCCACTTTGTATTTGTCTTCACCAAAACTGCGGTCGTTGATCACCGGGTTCTGGGGATTGTTATTGATATCTACTACAGGTGCATAATTGACCTGTATGCCCATGCGTTTGCATTGTTCGCCTACCGCATTGCCAAACCGGTAAATGAGTTGTGCATCAGGTACAGCACCCATCATAAGCTGGCGCGGGAAACTGGTTACACTGTCGAGTCGCATACCAAGTCCCCATTCCCCATCGATCGCTATCATCAACGGTGTTTTGGCGATCGACTGGTAATAATTGGTGAGGAGTGCTTGCCTGACGGGCCCTCCCTGGAAAAAGCAGAGTCCGCCTATATTGTATTTTTTGATCAGTTCGGTCACCTGCGCTACATGATCGGGCCCCAGGTTACTATGTGCCCTGATGATCATCAATTGGGCAATCCGCTGGTCTTTTGAGAGTTTGCGAAACTTTTTTCTCACCCAACGCGCTGCTTCGGGTGTCTTTTCATAGAACGATTGGGCCTGGGTCATCATTCCCAGCATAAGAATGAGAATAGGGAGAAGCAGTTTTTTCATAATAGCGCTTGAAGACACAAGATAAGGAATCGGGTGCGTTTTTATGCGTTTTTGTGAGTGAGCCTGCGTTTAAACCCAGACCCAAGGGCATAAAAAAACCGGCACTGCCGGCTTTATCTTTTGCTGTTGATGGTTTACGCTTCGGCTGGTGGCTCTTCGTTCAGCTTCAGTTCTACCTGGTTGGCCTTCAGTATATTGAACCATTTGACCATTTTCTTCATGTCGCTGGCATATACACGATCGAAATCCATATCGGGGTATACTTTCTGAAAATAAGCTTTTACAGCCTTATCGTCTTTATCAGACGGCAGGGCAGCTTTGCTTTTATCCATGGCCTGGAACACTTCCACCAGGTTTACATTTTCACGAACCGTATATACTTCGATGCTTTCGAGGTGAGAGAAATTATGCACCCGGCTGCTCACGAACTTGGTGCTTTTATCATCCAGAGAACGTACAATGGCGCCGTCTGTCTTGCTGCCCACCAGCTCAAATAAACCCGCGATACCAGTTACCGAAATCAATTTGCTGTACTCCATATAAACTTACTGTTAAGAGTTGCAAAGTAAAGGGAAAAATAACTAACTAGTTATTTGAACGGTTTTGAATTCGAAAACCGATTTATTATTTTGACCCTCCAAAATCATCAACATGAAATGAGTTATCGTACATGGCATTTTTATGTTTATGTGTACCAGGCAAATTTTATGTGAGCATTACAAACAATAAAAAAAACACACATGAAAAAGCTGTTCACCTTTTTTTCTTTACTAATGCTGCTGTTGGTCACGGCACCTGCTTTGCGGGCACAGGATCTTCCGGCAGACAGTGTCCGGGCGCAGATGATACGCGATTGGGAAAGGGCCAAAGTGTATACCAATGCGTACCTGGCTGTTATGCCGGCCGATAAGTATGATGCCAAGCCGAATGACAGCATCCGTACTTTTGCGCAGCAAATGCTGCACCTGGCTACTGCCAATATCGGGCTGATGGCAAACGCCACCGGTAATGCCATGCTGTATCCTCCGGGACGTCTCTTTTCACTGGAAAAAACAAAAAGCGCTCAAAGCGTGGATTCTGTTCATTATTATGTGAATGAGAGTTATGATTATGCCATCAACAGTATTAAAAAGATGGATATGGCGAAATTATGGGAGCCGGTGACCCTGTTTGGTTTCTCTGCTTCCCGGTATGCTTTTTTGTTGAAAGTATTTGAACACCAGACACACCATCGTGGCCAGTGTACCATCTATATCCGTACCCAGGGCATCAAGCCTCCACAGGAAATGTTATTCTGAAACATGAATTTGTAAACATCAACTACAATAAAAAAGCTGCCCATTGTAACGGGCAACTTTTTTATTGGCAATAACGGGTTCCTTTTATTTGTCGCGGGTAAATAAAATCTCCATCGATTTGTATTCTTTTCCGCCAGGCCCGGGTGCGAATATGACCATGACCTGTGTATTGGCATCTTTTTCAGTGAACATTTGGTGTGCGGTTACTTCTTTACCTGTACTTGGGTCTATCATCGAGCCTTTGAGATCCATGGTTTTCGTGGCTGGGTCCCAGGGGCCTTCCATTTTCATCACACCGGTACCCATATTGTCCATCCAGGTGGAGATGAATAGTTTTTTGGCATTATCATAAGCCAGTGTGCCCATTCCTTCAAAAGGCATTCCATTGAAAGTGCCGGTAAAAGCAGAAGCCTGGTAACGTCCGCCCAAGACCATTTTGTTAACGGCAGTGGCTGTACTGGCAATAGGTGGCGCACCTGGCTGCATCCAGGTACTAACAGTGCAACTCCAGTTGCCATCCCAGGATGCCATCATCTTGTGCATGTCGCCAGGTGCCATATAAGCCTGCCAGTTCTTCATCATCGTGGCAGAATCAGGAGTTGAGGAGGAAGCTTGTTGCGTACCGTCTTTGGCCATGCCGCTTTCTTCTTTTTTGGTATTGTTGCAGGCGGTTGATGCAAGCAGTAGCACAGCAGCCAGCAAATGGATATTTTTCATAAGGTCCGTTTTAGTGGATATGAAAAATACAAACCCCTTCCGGCAATGTCAAGCGATCAGCAGGGAATTATTTTATGAGTGGTTGCCCGTGCTAACCTGTTTTAAAGCCGCGTCTAACCTGGCCCGGAGCGTTTCATAATCGGTATAGCCTCTGGACAGCAGGTGAAAACGGCTGTCGGTTTCCTGCAACAGCAGGCAGGGGAAGCCCGTTACCTGCAATTGTTTGACCAGCGAAAATTCATAATGCGCTTGCACTTTGTATTCTTCGCTTTTGAGCTTGCTGTAAAAAACCTTTTCATCAATACCGTATTTTTCCAGTAAATGACGATAAGCTTCGTCATCGGTCAGGTCGCGCCCTTCGTAGTGCAATGCATGCTGCAGATCAGATGCGAACTCCAGTTGCTTGTTGGGATAAAAAGTTTTGAAAATACACAGTGCAATGGCGGGTTTTTCAGAATTAGGGTACCAATCGCTCAACTCCGGATGATTGATATGCCAGAGATAATCATTACCAAATTGAATGCCTGTATATTCTTCAACGGTTTTATAAGCCTCTTGGATATAACCTGCAGTAGCGCCGATATGCACAGGTTCTTTCGGCAAGATCATACCGCCGGATAATACCTGTACAGGTAACTGAGGATAATGTGCAGCTATTTTTTTTATTACCGGACTGAACCCATAACACCACCCACAATAAGCATCATAACAGTAAATAAGAGAAGGTTCCATTACACAAAGATAGTCTACTCAAGTTTCTCTACCTTTGTTGAACAACTTTAAGCGTATGCCCGGTTTTGAATTTTTTGGCAATGAAGAAAGAAAAGAAGTCAACGATGTGCTGGAAACAGGCATATTGATGCGTTATGGTTTTGATGGTCCCCGTAAGGGCATCTGGAAAGCAAAAGAATTGGAAGAAGCCATTACCCGTGTATTCGGCGCGAAATATGCACAGCTCACTTCGAGCGGTACTACGGCGCTTACAACAGCATTGACTGTGTTGAATATTGGTGCAGGTGATGAAGTGATCATGCCTACGTTTACTTTCGTGGCCAGCTTTGAAGCAGTGCTCGGAGTAGGCGCCATACCTGTATTGGTAGATGTGGATGAAACGCTCACGCTCAATCCCGATGCGGTTCGCGCGGCCATCACCCCCAGAACCAAATGCATAATGCCCGTGCACATGTGTGGCAGTATGGCCGATATAGACGCGTTGCAACAGATATGTAAAAAACATCAACTGGTCTTTCTTGAAGATGCCTGCCAGAGTATCGGCGCTACATATAAAGGGAAAGCAGTAGGTACTATTGGCGATGCAGGTGCTTTTTCTTTCGACTTTGTTAAAACCATTACTTGTGGAGAAGGCGGAGTGATACTTACAAATAATGAAGAAGTGTATTTGAAATGTGATGGCTATACCGATCATGGACACGATCATAAAGGAATAGACAGGGGCGCCGATCTGCATCCGTTCATAGGACAAAATTTTCGCATCAGTGAACTGCATGCGGCAGTTGGACTCGCGCAGATACGTAAGCTCGATCAATTCCTTGCCGTACAGCGGAAAAATCAGCGCCTGCTGCGTTCCTACCTGGAGCAGGTACCCGAATTGAGTTTCCGTGTAATACCCGATGCAGAAGGGGATAGCTGTACTTTTCTCAGTTGGTTCCTGCCAACCGAAGCCATCGCAAAAGCGGTGGTTGCGGAAATGAAAGTACAAGGCATATTACCCGGTAATTTTTATTGGTACGCGAACAACTGGCATTATATCAAACAATGGGACCACTTAAAAGATATTGCTACACTGAATAACCTCAACGCAGAACAAAAGTCTGCTTTACAAAAACTGCGATCAACCAACTTTCCGGCAAGCGATGCCATTATGAGCCGCTGTATTTCAACGGCTATCAGTCTTATGTGGACGGAAGAGCAGGTGCGAGAGAAAGGGGCAAAAATGGCTGCCATCATCAAAAAAGTATTGAGCGAAGCGACTGTGCATGCATGATAGGCAAATCAAAATCCACAAATGAAATGCCAGAAATCGTGTCTGGCATCATTTTGTGTGTAAATTTGCTGCGTTTTAGAAACCTATGTCTTTAAGCCAGTCATTACAACAGAAGTTATTACAAAAACTGTCTCCACAGCAGATACAGCTGATGAAGCTATTGCAGGTGCCTACGGCCAACCTGGAAGAGCGCATCAAAGAAGAGCTGGAAGAAAATCCTGCCTTGGAAATGGATGAGGACAGGCACGAAGATGAATATACCGATGAGCTGCAAGACGAATTTGATAACCAGGAGGCCGATGACCTGGACCCCGACGGGAGTGTGGAAGATTATGAGAATGTAGACATCAGTGAATATGTGATGGAGGATGACGGAGAGATCGCAGACTATAAACTGAAGGATGATAATTATCCTGAGATGGACGACCAGAAAATCATCCCCATCAAAGTAGAGACCAGTTTCCATGACCTGCTGCTTGATCAACTGGGCATGCTGGAACTGGATGAGCGCAGTCTTAAAATAGCAGAGCAGGTAGTGGGAAGTCTCGATGATGACGGATACCTGCGTCGCGAACTGTCGTCCATCGCCGATGACCTCGCTTTTCGCCAATCCTTGCAGGTAGATGAAAAAGAAATAGAAACCATTATCCATCAGATACAGCAGTTCGATCCGCCAGGTATTGGCGCGCGTGATCTGAAAGAATGTTTGTTGCTTCAGTTGAAAAGAAAGCTGTCGGAAGGTATAGGTGTGGAGCTGGCTATACAGGTACTGAGCAGGTATTTTGACGAGTTTACCAAGAAGCATTACGAGAAAATACAACGCGGACTCAATCTCAGCGATGAACAGATCAGGGAAGTGATCAGCCAGATCATCAAGCTCAATCCTAAGCCAGGCGGCCATATTGGCGAGATCAATAAAGCGGAGAGTTATATCGTTCCCGATTTTTTCATCATCAATAACAATGGTAAGCTGGAGCTCACGCTGAATGCCAAGAATGCTCCCGACCTGCGCATCAGCGAAGGGTACCGCGACATGCTGAAGGATTACGATAAAGGCAATAAAAAAGACAAGCGACAGAAAGAAGCCATACTCTTCATCAAACAAAAGATCGATTCTGCCAAGTGGTTCATTGATATGATCAAACAAAGACAGGAAACACTGATCAATACCATGAGCGCTATCATGAAACACCAGCGCGAATTCTTTCTTACAGGCGATGAGACCACGATGAAGCCGATGATATTGAAAGATATTGCCGAACTGACCGGCTTGGATATCTCTACCGTTAGCCGTGTGGCCAACAGCAAATTTGTACAAACAGAATTCGGTACCTACCGCCTCAAATTCTTCTTCAGTGAATCTTTGAGTACCGATAGCGGGGAGGAAGTGAGCACCCGCGAAGTGAAAAAGATCCTGAGCGACCTGATAGAAGCAGAAGATAAAAGAAAACCCCTCAGCGATGAGCTGCTCACCGATATGCTCCGGGAGAAAGGGTACAATATTGCCCGCAGAACGGTGGCCAAATACCGCGAACAGCTGAATATACCCGTGGCCC
Organism: Hydrobacter penzbergensis; assembly: GCF_900106985.1. NCBI lineage: Bacteria > Pseudomonadati > Bacteroidota > Chitinophagia > Chitinophagales > Chitinophagaceae > Hydrobacter > Hydrobacter penzbergensis. The sequence goes on from NZ_FNNO01000004.1 coordinate 148,984, forward strand.
GCCTGCGTAAAGAGCTGTAAAACTGCAGATTATTGCCAGAAACGCTGGCGATTTCACACTATTTTGTATATTTTAGCGTTATATCTCCGGCCAGGAGAAAGTCCACCTATAAAAAACCTTAGTGAATAAGAGAAAATTATACACACTTTCTTTATTATTCCTTATTGCTCCCATCTTTTCATGGGGAAGGGAAGCTTTATTCGACTCCCTGCCTTTTCCGCAAGGTTGTACGCCTTTTATCATCCAGCGAGATACTATTATTTGTGATGGAACCAGTCTAACACTCAAACTGTTGCCGCCTCCACCACCTGATTCCATGCCGGGTGTATGGAAGCAATTGATTACCCGGAGCGGTATGGCTGATAGTATTCTTTTTAATCCGAAACCGTTCGGGTATAACCGCGATAAGCAATACCTCTATACTATTTATCACCAGATTATTGTGCGTTATGACCTGAAGAATAACGTGCAGACATCTGTACCCATTACAGGCGCCTGGCCAGGCGATTATACTGAATTCACTTACGATTACACCAATAAACGCCTGCTGTGCTGGCGGGCGGGGCGCGATGCGGTATATGCAGTGAGTGAGAATGGCGGATCCTGGCAGCAGATCAGCGTGGGCTTCACGGACAATGACTGCTATGGCGCTTCTTCTTTCTGGAACCCCTTCACCGGACAGGCAGGCTTATATGGCGGATTTGGTTACGGAACCATGAAAAACTGGGTTTATGAAAATACGGTGGCCGGCTGGATAGAAAAGAGGCCCAATGTACTGCCCATCGATACCGTTCCCAAAGGAGGTAACCTGATTGGTGCAAATGCAGACGGCAGCAAACTGTACCTGTTCTCCGGCCAGGGCAGTTATACCGGTAATGAAGCAAATGGTTGTACGCTGGGCAGTCCCTGGGCCACACAGAACGGACGACTGTGCTGGTTGCGCGACTTATGGGAAATAGATGTAAAGAACAATTACACTTTCACGAAAATATTGCCGGTTAATAGCCAGTCCATTCAATACGAAGGCGCCGCTGTATATGATTACGATAAGTCGAGGTTCTTCATTTTTGGCGGATTCAAACCCGATTCCAATTACGCCACTAACCTGAAACATGTTAATACCAATAAGACCTATCGTTTCCGTCGTAATATAGACAACGGTTTTGCAGCCTTCCAGGGAGAGGGAGATATACCACCGGCTTTACCAGATAGCACAGCCAATGGAATGGCTTATTATGACCCCATCGGAAAGCGGATGATTTGGGCGCGGTACGATGGCATCTGGGCTTATTATCCAGATTCTACACTTTCAGCGGGAACGAGGGTGAAAGTGCAGTGGTCAACTGGCGAAACCACCGATTCTATCAAAGTCACTCCTACCCAAACCACCCAATACAAAGTAACGCGTACGGTAGGCGGTGTTGTTTGTTCCGATAGCGTGACCATTACATTGGCTGGTATGAAAACGGCTTTACAAAAGAATGTGATCATTTGTGCCGACAGCGCCCTGCTCGATGCCGGCGCAGGCTTCAGTTCTTATTTGTGGAGCAATGGCGCCACATCGCAAAGGATCTATGGAAAACAAAGTAGTACCTATAAGGTAACCGTTAAAAAATATCTCTGTACTACACAAGACAGCACGAAGTTGCTCATTGCCGTGCCGGTAAAGGATTTTGATGTGGTAACGCTCAAAGATTCCATCTGCACCGGTGAAACCGATTCGATGTATGTAGCGGTACCACAAACCGGCGTAAGTTATTCGTGGACGATCAGCGGTAATTCAACGATACTGCATACGGCACCGGATTATAAAACGCCTGGTATTGCCAAAGCCGTGAGCTTTACTGTTTCCGGCGCCAGCAACCCCGCGGTATGTTCCACCAAGACTGCTAACGCAAAAGTGGCGGTACGGGTGTCATTACCCAAGCCGGCAATATATGCCGATTCGATAGGATTGGCCGTGCTTCGCTTCCGCTGGAATCCCATAACGGCTGCCTCAGGCTACTCTGTGAGTTTGGATAAAGGCAACACTTATCAATTGCCTTCGAGCGGTTTACTCGGGCTTACGCATACAGTAACAGGATTGCAGCCCAATGACCTGGTTAACCTGACGGTTAAGACGCTGGGTCGATATACCTGTGAAACCAGCGATACCTCGCAATTATCATTAAGGGCACTGAACCCCTTCGGCAATGGTATTTATATACCAAATGCTTTCACACCCAACGGTGATGGCATTAATGATATATTCCTGGTATACGGAACCGCTATTGCTTCCTTGCGATTGATGGTCTATAATCAATGGGGCGCGCTTGTATTTGAGTCGAGAGATCCGAAGAAAGGTTGGGATGGCACTTATAAAGGCAATAAAGCACCTGGCGGGGCATACACTTATGTGATGGAAGCGATCATGATCGACGGAACCAGGGTGGTGAAGAACGGCACATTTGCATTAATCAGGTAGCAGAAGAATATACATGAACAGCGTACGTAAATTTTTATTCTTGTTTCTTGTTTTGCTGGCGGCAGTATCTAAAATGCAGGCGCAGATAGATCCGCATTTTACACAGTATTATGCTTATCCCTTGTGGCTCAACCCGGCATTGACAGGTGTTATTGATGGCGATTGGCGTATTACCGGCAATTACCGCAAGCAACTGCCTTCTGCCATCGATCCTTATAACACACAGGGACTTACTGTGGATGCATCTTTGCCCCATGGTTTTGGATTGGGGCTGACCATGATCAACCAGACTGCTGTGAGCAGTGGCTACCAATATGTGAACGGCGCCCTTTCCCTTTCATACCTGGCACGGCTATCGGAGTTCAAGATGCTGAGTGCAGGCTTCCAGGTAGGTATGCTCAACAGGCGTGTTGATCCGAATAAATTTCAATACGGTAACCAGTTCAACCCGGTTATAGGTTATGATCCTTCCATCCCCAGCAATGAAGCATTTGCGTATCGTTCGGCCACATCGGTAGATGGTAGTATCGGATTGATGTATTTCGATGGCGACCCTTCGAAAAAATTCAATCCGTTCATTGGTGCGAGTCTTTATCATCCTACACAACCCGTGAACCGTTTTTTAACAGGCAGTGACGACAGCAAAATACCTATGCGTTACCTGGTACATGCAGGCGCCCGGATACAATTGAGTACAACAGCCGATTTAACGCCCCATGCAGCATACATACGCCAGGGCGATGCAGATGAAACAGTAGCGGGCCTCAGCCTTGACCTCAAACTGGAAAAGGACAAAGAGCTGATACTGGGAGGGCTATACCGACTCAATGATGCGGTGGCGCCCAGCCTGGGATTACGTTTCGGTACATTAACAGTGGGACTGAGTTATGATATCAATATTTCGCAATACAAAACAGTGGCGTCGAGCAACACCGGGTATGAACTCTCTCTCAGCTTTGTTCACAAAAAGAAAAAGAAAGACACAAGGTTTATATGGTCAAGATTGTAAAACATAGTTTGGTTTGCATGGTGTGCACCGTTCTTTTCGGTCACCTCCTGCCTGCAAATGTGCAGGCACAGAATGCCAGGAAAATTGAAAAGAAGGCCGATGCAAGCTTTAAGATGAAAGACTATTATACGGCGGCCAAACTCTATGCGTCGCTCTTGTACGATAGTGCATCGCTTGACGAAGTTGCACCCCTATATCCTTACCAATCATCTAACCAGAAAGCTTTTTCCAAAGCCAAATCATCGCAGCAGACTTATGTATTGTACCAGCTGGCAGAATCTTACCGGTTGGGTTATCATTATAAAGAAGCTTTAAAGCCCTATGAGCAATACATAGCTACCAAAGACACCCGGTTTCCGCTGGCATCTTTGTGGTATGGTACCTGCCTGAATGCAAATAACCAACCTGAGAAAGCCGCTACGGTGTTCAAAGACTTTCTCAAAAAATACCGGCCCCAAGACGCCTATGCACAAATGGCAAAGGTTGGGCTCGCTAACACCGACTTTGTTATTGCCAACAGGGTATTGCCCCCCAAAGCGGTGGTAACAAAGATCAAGAGCCTGCCATCGGGTGATGGTTCCATTTTTGCATTGGACAAGATCAATGATTCTACTTTCTGGTTCAGCAGCTCAAAACACGAACCTTCGATGCAACATGAAATTGAATACCCTATCCGGCTTTTCTCGGGCAAATTCAATGACGATAATGTGCAAAAGATCGCGGCTGTTTCGGTACGGGATATGAATATGGCAGCTTCTTCGATGTCGGCAGACGGAAGAACTGTTTTCTTCACGGGATGGAGGAACGGCGATAAGTCTTCCGGTACGAATTATGGCATCTTTTATATGCAAAGAGAAAATGCCAACAGTAACTGGACTGTGCCGGTAGCCCTGCCGGCTACAGTGAATGTACCGGGCTATAATACAAGACAACCATTTTGTACACGCGATGGAAAACATCTTTTCTTTTCATCCGACAGACCCGGCGGCTATGGTAAGTTCGACCTGTGGCTGATAAATATGGAAGGAGCCAAACCACAGGGTACAGCCATCAACCTGGGTAAGGTCATCAACAGTGAGGGAGAAGAGGCTTCTCCTTTTTATGATGCTGATTCTTCGCGGCTTTTCTTCAGTTCAGATGGAAGAGCCGGTATGGGTGGATTGGATATTTACCGGATATATGGTACGCCTGAAAATAACCAATGGTCTGGTGAAGTGACCAACATGGGATATCCCTATAACTCGGTAAAAAACGATGTTTATTTCAGTAAAGACCGGTATACAGATACCGCATACCTGAGCTCCGACCGCAATTCATTGTGTTGCCTGGAGCTGTACAAAGCCGTACCCATCCTGTATAAAGATACCGCCAAGTCCGCCCCTGCGATAGACAGCAGCAATTACTGGGCAAAAGTGGTGAAGGAAAAACAAGCGCAGGCCGATTCCATCGCACGCGGCATGGCAGAAGATAACAGGGTCAAACAAGCGTTGATGGATTCTGTGAATGCAGCTACTGTGGAGCGGTTGTATGTGAATTACAATTTTGCCAGCTCAAATATCAGGCGGGTAGATCATGCAACGCTCGATAGGATCGTAAGCAAATTGAAAAAAGATCCCAAACTGAATATATTGGTGGCTTCCTTCACCGATTGTATCGGTAGCAAAGAGAACAATGAAAGATTGTCCAGGAGGAGGTCGGAATCGGTAAAAGGATATCTTGAGAAAAAAGGGATTGCTTCCTCACGCATCAACACAGATTTTTTTGGGAAAAAACACCTGATCTTACCATGTTATGAAGCCAAACGTGTGAACATTGAAGAGCAGATCGCGAACAGGCGGTCTGACCTGATCCTGACACATGAGCTTCATCCTAAATGGACCCCTTCCGGAAAAGAACTGGATATCAATGGTAATGAAAATGCCGGAGAAACTGGTGCGGCAGGCGCTTCCACCGCATACCCTGCGGTTAACGAGCGCAAGCGTACTGCTTCTGCTAAAGGTAATAAGCAGGTATCTGGTGAGAGCAAACGCATCACTACCGGAAATAAAGACGTATCTATTGCCAATAAGTCTGCAATTACTGATGACAACAAAGCTGCAAAGAATAAAGCAGTAGCTGCGTCGAAGAAAAAAGAAAGTGACAGGGGGGATGAGCCAACTGCTTTCAAACTTAAAAAGCCAAAAGATAAGGGTACTGCCATTCCGAAGAGAGCTGAACCTGTTGTAACCAACCGAAAGGAGGGTTTCGATAGAACCGTTGCGAGAAGAGATGTTGAAAAGCTGGCGCATAAAATGGATATCAGCTCCCTGGTGAATATGCTGCCGTCTATCAAATCAGCCGACCTGGTGGAAGAAATGACCAAACGCATACCGCAGAAACCACTCGATATCTATTCCACTTCCGATTCGGTACGAATAGACCTGTACGATAATGGTGTGTTCGACTATGATTCGGTTTCAGTAATATATAATAAAAAATTGGTTGTGTATAAGCAGTTGCTACAGACCAATAAGCCGATTACCTTCTATGTAAACCTGAATACTGATCAAACTAAGAATGAATTGATTTTCTTTGCAGAGAATTTGGGGATCACACCACCCAACTCGGCGCTCATGATCATTACCGATGGTAACAAACGTACCGAAGTGAATGTAACGAGCGACCTGGAGCACAATACAGTGGTGTACTTCATCAAGGTCAACAAAAAATGATGAGCAGCAAAGAAATGAACCTGATAGAAACACCGGTATTACGCGTTCCTGCAAAACTGGTTTCATACCTATTGCATCCGTTGTTTATTCCCACGTATGTATTCTTTTTCCTGATCTACCAGTTCCCTTATGAGTTCGCGGGGATCACAGAGTGGCAGTTAAAAATGCGTTTATTCGGTTTGTTCTGGATGACGGCTTTCTTTCCCGCTTTCTCGGTATTCCTGCTGTGGCGGTTGAAATTCAGCGAAAGCATTTTCCTGCGCACACAAAAAGAAAGGATCGTTCCTTATGTTATTACCATGTTCTTTTACTGGTGGATGTATTACCTCAGCCGTAATTTTTCTGACCAGCCCGAAGTGTTGAAATTTTTCTTCATGGGCATGTTTGCAGCTACGGTGGTAGGACTGATCGTGAACAACTATCAAAAGATCAGCATGCATGCGATGGGAGCAGGGGGTGGCATGACGGCCATCATCCTTTTTTCTTTTTATTACCAGCAACCACTCGGATTACCCATCACCATTGCTACTTTGCTGGCCGGTCTGGTATGTACCTGCCGTCTGTTATTAGGCGATCATAACAGCAAAGAAGTATATACCGGGTTGCTCACCGGCATTTTGTGCCAGGTAGGCGCTTATTTTTTTGTGATGTGATGAACGCTTATTAGAAACGAATGCAACGCACTTTGTCCAGCGTAGAACTCCTGATCTTTAAGAAATCGCGGTAAGAAGCTGTCAGTTCTAATCCGCCCCTGAGATTGGAAGCCACTTTCAGTTTGGAAATGTTTATATCATAACTAACACCGATGCTGAAGTGTGCGAACTCCAGTTTAACAGTAGGGATCGCTGCATCGCCCCAACGCAGGAAACTACCGATATACATGATATCCGGTTCATTGTTGTCGTACTCCCTGATGTTTACACCATAAAGCGCACCGCCCAGTACCTGCCTGCCGCCGTTTTGAGCAAAATAATCTACAAAGGCAATCACATGTCCGCTCTCACCGGAAGGAGCGTTCACTCCCAGGTTAAAAGACCAGCGGGGTCTCAGGAAATTTTCCACGTTACCGGTCACGGAAGTGATGGTAGGATTGTTGAAATGCGAAAGTCCTACTGCTACGTAGAACCTGGTTTTATTACTGAAAGCGCTGCTGAAGGAGAGCCCGGTTGCCATATCCCAATAAGAATATCCTGTGGCAGTAATAGGTTGTGAAGAAGGATTGGATGGATCGAAACTGCCTCCGCGGAACTGGTCGCCCATTTTCATCTGTGATGGATCGAACTGGCTGGAAACGGGGCCACCCATGAATGCGGCTGACAAATAGGTATCGCTGTTCTCACTAAGCGCTTTGTGGAAATTTACCACGGGCAAAATCTGTGTTCGCCTGAGCCTGAGATCACCGGCACCGTCTATACTCATCTGTGTTCCCACGGTAACGATATCGTCTTTGGTGCCCACCGGTATTTTGTATTCCGCACTGAAAGAGGTGGTCCTGTATGGAACGGTAACGCTGCCCCATTGATCGCGGTGTGCGAGTGATAAGCGTATGTCACCCGTGAATATGCCTGCCAGCGCGGGGTTCCTGAGCAGTGGCTGCTCATAAAACTGGGAGAAAGTGTAGTCCTGCGCTGCTACCCTATTACTGCAAAGCAGTAGCAAGCACCAGGCCACGAGCATCCGAAGGGTAGATTGCTTTATCATTTTAAAATAGTTATGTTGCCTTTAAAGAAGGATGGAACGCCTTTATCACAGATCACCTCGCATATATATACGAATACATCGGGTGCTGCCGGCTTACCCCTCACTTTGCCATCCCATGCATAAGCAGGATCACCGGGCTGGAAATTCATTTTTTCAAATACCACTTCACCCCAACGGTTGAAGATGCGGAAGCTCTTGATCACTTTCACGCCCTTGCCCTGTATCATCAGCACATCGTTGATACCATCGCCATCGGGAGAGAAGGCGTTGGGGATGAATACCAGGGTACCCGGACAGAAGGTTTTGATGTTCAGGGTGTCTATACTGATACATCCGTAACGGTTGGTGGCCCTGCATATCAGCGATACATCATCACCCACTTTCAGTTGCGGTGTGGCGCAGTTGTAGCAGGAGAAATTGGATGAACCATACCATGCCCACTTCACAATATCCGGACGCTCAGTCACTGTTTTGATCTGCAGTACATCACCTGCCGACATTACCGTGTCTTTTCCAATGTGAATGGCTGTGGGGCGACCTACTACCATTTTCACTTCGGCAGTATCGGCGAAACATCCGTACTGGTCTTTACCGATCACATGATAAGTAGTGGTTTGATCAGGACTTACAACTGGTGTTGCAGCATTCTTATTACTCAATGCTGTTTCAGGGTACCAGGTATAGGAGTTGGCACCGGCGGCGAATAATTGTTTCGACTGGCCGAAACAGATGGTGTCTCCTTTAGCCGCCAGCATCTTCAACGGCTGCACGAGGTGCAGGTTAGTTGTCTGGATCTCACTACATCCATACTGGCTTACACCAACCACTTTGTATTGTGAGCTGGAGCCGGGCTGTACCTTCAATACCTGGCAGTTGCTGCAAAGGATATTATTGTTCTGATCGCTCCAGATATAACTGGCAGCACCATCTGCTTTGAGGGTAGCCGTATCACCCTTGCACACATTGGTGCTGCTGGTGATCGTAACAGCAGGGATGGGGTGAACGGTGATGGCTTTGAAAGCAGAATCGAAGCAACGGTTGATGGTAGCCACTGTGAGCTTAACAGTGTAATAGCCATCTTCTACATATTGCACAGTCACAACACTGTCGAGGGATTTTTTACCGTTGCCCAGGTTCCACAAGAAATAAGCAATGGAATCTTTCGAGTGCACATCGGGCGATACCCTCATGAACTGTGTTTTACATATTTCCGTTACGGCATTGATATTGGCCTGCGGGAAATCGAACACGGTTACTTTATAATTTGCCTGACGGGTATTAACGCATCCACTATTGCTTTGAACGGTAAGAGCGATGCTCTGCATACCGTCGGCAGTGTATACGATACTGTTGTTCCTGGTTCGAACGGTATCTCCTCCTACACCCGGTGTGTACCATTTCCAGCGCAGGATACCAAAGCTTGTGCTGGTAGTATCGGTAAAGAAGAAAGTTGTTTTACCGCAATCATTGATGGCGCTCAACCTGAATCCGGTTTGCAGTTTGTCGATGGTAATGGTAACGGTATCGGATGAACTGTTACATACATCATTGGCGATGGTCCATACAAATTTATAAACACCTTTTTGCAGACCCGATACATCTGTGGCGGGAGACAGTACATTCAGGAATGAAGGCGTAGAAGGACCTGAAGCCATGCTCCATTTTCCAACACCCGATGTGGGAAGGTTGGCAGCCAGTGTTACACGGCTGCTGCCATCGCAAAGCAATTGATTGGGACCTGCATGTGCAATGGTTACCGGCTGCATGGTGGTAATGGTAACCACATTGGTAGGCATGGAGGCGCAAGCGCCGTTCTGAACCCATGTTCTGTACCAGGTAGTGGTGAGGAGATTATTATACTGCTGAACATCGCTTGTATTTTTGTTGAGCGCATTCCAGCTATGGGTACTGTCGGTAGAAAATTCCCAGCGAAGCACAGATCCGGTTCTGCCCGACAATTTGATGGAACCATTATTGGCATTATAACAAACCACTGCATCGCTGGCCAGTTGACCCGCTACTGTAGCAGAATCAACCCGTATAACGAAGGTGTCTGAATAGGCACTGGAGCATACACTGCTCTGTACCAGCACCCTGAACCAGGTGGTAGTAGTAAGGTTGGTATAAGTGTATTTATCCTCGCTGTTGATGAAGCTGGTCCAGCTGACGCCTTTATCAGTAGAATATTCCCAATGTTGTACCACGCCTGTGTAACCGGTTAGGCGGAGGCTGTCGATATTGGCTGTGGCGCAAACCGCACTGCTGGCTGAATTTAATTTACCGCCCACAGAAGCCGGTCTCACGTTGATGGTGGCAATATTGCTGTATGCTATGCTGCAAGGACCATTCTGCACCAGTACCCTGAACTGGGTGGTGGTCAACAGATTGTTGTAGTTGTAAGTAGCAGCCACGTTGCTGGTGCTGTTCCAGGTGGTACCGCTGTCGGTTGAAATTTCCCAACGAACAATATTGCCGGTATAACCTGCCACTTGCAGCTTGCCTGCATTTCCTGTTACACAAGCGAAAGCATCCGGCGCCAGCTTGCCGCCATTAGACAATGCAAATACGGTAACGGCTACGGAATCTTTAGAATCGGCACAGGATCCGTTGGAAATATTCCAGGCGAATTTGTATGTGCCGGGCTGGAGACCGCTTACTGTAGCAGCAGCGTCATTTACATTGGAGAATACCACAACAGACGGACCGCTGATCAACGACCAGGTACCCGTTCCGGAAGAAGGCGTATTGGCTGCCAGCCGGGTAACAGATACATTACAGAGGTTCTGCGCAGGACCCGCATGCGCAGTAGTAACAGGCTGCAGTACAGTAATGGTAACCAGACCGGAAGTTTGTGTTAAACAAACACCATTTTGCACCTGTGCCCTGAATTGGGTGGTAGCTGTAAGATTGTTGTAAGTATAACCGGCGCCGGTAAAGGCGATATCTGTCCATGTAGTACCATTATCAGTAGAAGACTGCCATTTGTTGATGGAACCTGTATAACCTGAGAGGTTGAGGTTACCGGTATTAGCTGTAGCACACACAGTTGCGGGTGCAGCAAGTGAGCCAGCAACCGTAGCAGCATATACGGTGATCTTCATGGTAGCAGATGACTGCGCACAGGCTGCGTTGGAAATGGTCCATGCCAATTGGTAAGTGCCTGCCTGCAATCCATTCACGGTGGTAGCCGGGTCGTTGGGATTGGTAAAGCTGATAACAGCCGGACCACTCACCATGCTCCAGGTACCTGTACCGGAAGCAGGTGTATTAGCATTGAGCTTAGCCGAAGTTACATTACAGAGTTGTTGATCGCTTCCTGCATTAGCAGTGGTTACCGGCTGAAGCACGGTAATAGTTACTGCAGTGGAAACCAATGCTGGGCAAACAACATTCTGCACTTGCACCCTGAATTGAGTGGTAGTGTTCAGGTTGTTGTACGTGAAGTTGGCAGCGGTATTGGCGATATCTGACCAGGTATTGCCGTTGTCAATAGAAGATTGCCATTTATTAACAGCGCCTTTATTGCCGGTGAGGTTAAGTGTACCGGTGTTGGCAGTAGCGCACACGGTAGCGGGTGCAGCAAGTGTGCCGGCAACCGTAGCAGCATACACGGTTACTTTCATGGTTGACTGTGAACTGGCACAGGTATTATTGGAGATGGTCCACTGGAACTGGTAAGTACCGGTAGCAAGACCGCTAACAGTAGTATTGTAAGCATTCGGATTGGTAAAGCTTGCGGTAGAAGGTCCGCTTATCTGTGTCCAGGTACCTGTACCGGAAGTAGGATTGTTACCTGCAAGTGTGGCGGAAGCTACATTACAGAGTTGCTGATCGGGTCCTGCATTGGCAGTGGTAACCGGTTGCAGTACGGTAATAGTAACCAGACCTGAAGCCAATACCAGGCAAGCGCCGTTTTGCACCTGTGCCCTGAATTGTGTGGTAGTATTCAGGTTGTTGTAAGTGAGGTTGGCGGTGGTATTGGCGATATCTGCCCAGGTAGTACCATTATCGACGGAAGATTGCCATTTGTTGATGTTGCCTGTATAACCAGTGAGGTTGAGTGTGCCGGTATTGGCGGTAGCACACACAGTTGCAGGTGCAGCGAGTGAGCCGGCAACCGTAGCAGCATACACGGTGATCTTCATGGTAGCGGTTGACTGCGCACAGGCTGCGTTGGTAATGGTCCATGCCAGTTGGTAAGTACCTGCCTGCAATCCATTCACGGTGGTAGCCGGGTCGTTCGGGTTGGTAAAGGTAACAGCAGCGGGACCACTTACCATGCTCCAGGTACCTGTACCGGAAGTAGGTGTATTAGCGCTGAGCTTAGCAGAACTTACATTACAGAGTTGCTGATCGCTTCCTGCATTGGCAGTGGTTACCGGCTGAAGCACGGTAATAGTTACTGCAGTAGAAATCAGCGCAGGACAAACCGCATTCTGTACTTCTGCCCTGAACTGCGTATTGGCAGTAAGGTTATTGTAAGTGTAACTGGCAGTGGTGTTCGCAATAGCTGTCCAGGTAGAACCATTATTAATAGAGTATTCCCATTTGTTGATGGTGCCCGTATAACCGGTGAGGTTGAGCGTGCCGTTGTTGGAAGTAGCACACACAGTCGCAGGTGCAGCGAGTGTGCCGGCAACCGTAGCAGCATACACAGTTACTTTCATGGTTGATTGCGAGCTGGCACAGGTATTATTGGAGATGGTCCACTGGAACTGGTAAGTACCGGTAGCAAGACCGCTAACAGTAGTATTGTAAGCATTCGGATTGGTAAAGCTTGCGGTAGAAGGTCCGCTTATCTGTGTCCAGGTACCAGTACCGGAAGCCGGATTGTTACCGGCGAGTGTAGCGGAAGCTACATTACAAAGTTGCTGATCAGGTCCCGCATTAGCAGTGGTTACCGGCTGTATCACCGTAATGGTCACTACATTGGAAACCAGTGCGGGACATACAGCGTTTTGCACCTCAGCTCTGAACTGGGTACTAGTAGTAAGATTGTTGTAAGTATAGTTGGCAGCAGTATTAGTGATATTGGTCCAGGTAGTACCGTTATCGATAGAAGATTGCCATTTGTTAATGTTGCCAGTATTGCCTGTGAGATTGAGTGTACCGGTATTGGAAGTAGCACATACGGTAGCCGGTGCAACCAATGAGCCTGCAACAGTAGCAGGATATACGGTTATTTTTACAGTTGATTGCGAGTTGGCACAAGTACTGTTGGAGATGGTCCATTGGAATGTATAAGTGCCCACAGTAAGACCATTAACAACCGTATGCGGATCGGTATTATTGACAAAAGAACCAGTAGAAGGTCCGCTTACCTGTGACCAGGTACCAGTACCGGAACTGGGTACATTACCAGCCAAACTGGTAGAAGTAGTATTACAGAGTTGTTGATCAGGTCCTGCATTGGCAGTAGTTACCGGTTGGAGTATGGTAATGGTTACATTGTTGGAAGGCAATGCGGGACAAACCGCATTCTGTACCTGAGCCCTGAACAAGGTAGTGGCAGTGAGGTTTGTATAATTATAAGAAGCGGTAGTATTAGTGATATCTATCCAGGTAGTACCATTGTCAATAGAAGATTGCCATTTGTTGATAGTGCCTGCATAACCGGTAAGGTTGAGTGTACCGGTGTTGGAGGTAGCACACGCCGTAGCGGGTGCAGCCAGTGTGCCGGCAACTGTAGCGGCATTTACAGTCACTTTCATAGTTGACTGTGAGCTGGCGCAGGTATTATTGGAGATGGTCCACTGGAATACATAAGTGCCCACAACAAGACTATTCACGGTGGTGTTGTAAGCATTAGGATTGGTGAAGCTGGCGGTAGAAGGTCCACTTACCTGTGTCCAGATACCAGTACCGGAAGTTGGGTTGTTACCAGCGAGTGTTGTGGAAGCTACATTACAGAGTTGTTGATCAGGTCCTGCATTAGCAGTGGTCACCGGTTGTATCACGGTAATCGCTACCACATTGGAAACAAGTGAAGGACAAGCCAAGTTTTGCACCTCGGCTCTGAATTGTGTATTAGTAATAAGGTTGCTGTAAGTATAGTTGGCAGTGGTGTTGGAGATATCAGTCCAGGTAGCGCCATTATTGGTAGAAGATTGCCATTTGTTGATGATACCTGTATAACCGGTGAGATTGAGTGTGCCGGTATTGGAAGTGGCACACACGGTAGCCGGTGCAGCCAGTGAACCTGCCACAGTAGGCGGATGAACATTGATCGTTACAACATCTGTTGAAGGTGTACACAGCGCATTAGAGATGGTAAACATCAATTTATAAGTACCCTGTACTAATCCGTATACATCGGTTGTAGGATTATGTATATCGTTGAAAGTAACCGTAGAAGGTCCGCTTACGAATGACCAGGTACCTGTGCCTGATGTAGGTGTGTTACCCGCTAGTGTAGCAGAGCTTACATTACAGAGATCCTGCGCAGGTCCTGCATGAGCAGTGGTAACAGCAGGTAATGCACGAATGGTAACGATATTAGAATAAAGCGATGGGCAGGGGCTATTCTGTACCAGCACCCTGTACTCCGTAGTAGCAGATATATTGTTATAAGTATAACCGGCAGTGATGTTAGCGATATCGGCCCAGGTAGTACCATTATCGGTAGAAGACTGCCATTTGAGAATGCTGCCGGTATAACCGCTCAGGCTGAGGTTACCGTTGTTTACATTGGCACAAACGGTAGAAGGCGTTACCAGGTTTCCGGGAACAGTGAGCGGATGCACCGTAACATTCACAAAGGTTTTTGAATCAGCACAAATGCCATTGGAGATGGTCCATGCAAACTGGTAAGTACCTACGGCCAATCCGTTTACAACAGTATTCGGGTCGAGCAGGTTTACAATAGTAGCGGGCGACCCGCCTGTCTGTGTCCATTTACCGGTGCCTTGCGTTGGCGTGTTGCCTGCCAATGTTGTGGTGCTGGTACTGCAAAGGCTCTGATCGGGTCCTGCATTGGAAGGGGTTACCGGTTGCACCACTGTAATGGTAGCCGAAACACCTGAATACAATGCCTGTCCGCCTGATTTTTGTACCAATGCCCTGTAGTACGTGGTTACAAGCAGGTTATTGAATGTATAGGTAGGTGTATTAGCGCCAACCGTACTAGCGATTGGCTGCCAGGTTGTGGTGCTTGTTGAATCTTCCCACTGCAGGATGGTTCCATCGTATCCGGTTAAAGTAAGTGTGCCGTGATTTACACCTCTGCAAACCACCTGGTCGGGACCAATCACACCTGGATTGGTGGGCGGTGCAACAGTAATGGTCATATCGGCATAAGAATTAGCACATACACCGTTAGATACAGTCCAGCGGAATGTATACACGCCATTTGAAGCGGGCGGACCGGCAATATAAGTGAGTCCTGTAATAGTAGTCTTAGGATCGGCAGTATTCACGAAGCCGACATTAGTTGGACCAGATAATTGAGACCATTGACCGGTGCCTGACGTTGGAGGAACCGCATTCAGTTGTGCACTGGCAAAAATAAAAGTGATGTTTTGATTGGGCCCTGCATTGGCGGCTGATACCGGCTGAATCACATTTACCGTAACCAGATTGGAATACAACGCCGGGCAGATGCCATTTTGTACCAATGCCCTGTATTTGGTAGTGGTAGTAAGATTGCTGTAGTTATAAGTATTGGCTGTATTGGCAATATTGCTCCAGGTATTGCCATTATCAATAGAAGATTCCCAACGCAGTATATTGGTGCTGTAACCACTGAGAGAAACCGTGCCGCCATTGGCTGTAGCACATACAGTGGCATCGGAAGCCAGTGTGCCAGGAGCGCTTGGTGCAAATACAGTGATGTTCATCACACTTTGTGAAACTGCACAAGGTCCATTGGAAATAGTCCAGCGCAACTGATAGCTTCCTGTTGTTAAGCCATATACCGAAGTAGTTGGGTTATTCGGATTGGTGAATGTAACGGCAGAAGGCCCGCTCACGAAAGACCATGTACCTGTACCGGAACTGGGTGTATTACCCGCCAGTGTTGCAGAGGTAACATTACAGAGTTGTTGGTCGGGACCGGCATTGGCGGCAGTCACAGCTTGCAACACCGTAATGGCTACATTGTTGGAATACTGCGCGGCACAAACACCACTCTTCACAGAAGCCCTGTACAATGTACTTTGGGTGAGGTTATTGTAAGTATAAGTATTATTGGTGTTGGCTATATCCAACCAGGTGTTGCCATTATCCACAGAAGACTGCCATTTCAGAATGGACGAGGTATAACCAGATAAGGTAAGCGTTCCTGCATTGCTGGTGGCACATACAGAAGCAGGCGTTGCCAGTGTGCCTGTAACAGTTGCCGGATCGATCTGAACCTGTACGGTACTTTGGCTGGAAGCGCAGACGCCATTTGAAATGGTCCACTGGAACTGATAGGTGCCGGTTGTTAATCCGTTGACAGTAGTATTGGGATCATTGGCATTGGTGAAGGTAACCGCAGTAGGACCGGAAATTTTAGTCCAGGTGCCGGTGCCGGATGTGGGAATGTTTCCTGCCAGTGTGATGGCCGTTACATTACAGAGTGTTTGATTGGTGCCGGCATTGGCGGTAGTAACCGCAGGTGCAACCGTAACGGCTACATTATTTGAATATTGTGCTGCACAAGAACCGCTTTTAACAGAGGCCCTGAACAAAGTAGTAGTTGTTAAGTTGTTGTATGTATAGGTATTGCTGGTGTTAACAATAGCTCCCCATGTATTCCCATTATCTATGGAAGACTCCCAATGCAGTATGCTGGAACTGTAACCTGATAGTGTAAGTGTTCCTGCATTAGCAGTAGCGCAAACAGTAGCGGGCGATGCCAGCGTACCAGGTATGGTGGGTGGATCAACTTCTATCTGTACAGTACTTTGACTGGAAGCGCACACGCCGTTGGAAATGGTCCACTGAAGTATATAGGTACCGGCTGCAAGTCCGCTTACAGTAGTGGTTGCACTATTGGGGTTTGTGAAGCTAACTGCAGTGGGGCCAGAAACCTTTGTCCAGGTTCCGCTGCCCGATGTGGGCGTGTTACCTGCCAGTGTAGCGGAGGTTACATTACAAAGTATTTGATTAGGCCCTGCATTGGAAACAGTAACCGGTTGGAATACGGTAACGGTTACCGGGTTAGAATAGAGTGCAGGACAAACAGTGTTTTGTACCAGGGCCCTGAACAGGGTAGTAGCAGTCAGGTTGGTATATGCATAGGTAGCGGCAGTATTGGCAATATTGCTCCATGTGCTGCCATTATCGGCAGAAGATTCCCAACGAACGATATTGGTGCTGTAACCGGTGAGCGTCAGTGTGCCGTTATTGGCGGTAGCACAAACAGTAGCATTGGCAGCCAGTGTTCCAGGGACGCTGGGCGTGTTCACCGTAATGTTAACGGTAGCTTCTGAATTGGCGCAATATCCGTTGGAAACAGTCCATTTGAATTGATAAGCGCCGAAACTGAGTCCGCTGATAGTTGTATTGGGATCGTGCAGGTTGGTATAAGTTGCAGTAGAAGGACCGCTTACCTGTGTCCAGGTACCGGTGCCCGATGTAGGCAGGGTAGCAGCCATGGTAGTAGCAGTAACATTACAGAGTTGCTGATCAGGTCCTGCATTGGCAGTTGATACGGCCGCTAAAGCAGTAATGGCTACATTGTTGGAATACTGTGAAGCGCATACACCATTCTTCACCAACACCCTGTAGAGAGTTGTTACCGGAATATTGTTATAGGTATAAGTATTGGCTGTGTTGGCAATGTTAGTCCATGTATTGCCGTTGTCGGTAGAAGATTCCCAATGAAGTATATTGGTACTGTAACTGCTAAGCGTAAGCGTACCTGCATTGGCAGTAGCGCAAACCGTAGCAGGTGAAGCGAGTGTGCCCGGGGCTGTGAGCGCATCTACCTTCACTTGTACAGTACTTTGAGAAGAAGCGCAAACACCATTGGAGATGGTCCATACAAACTGATAAGTACCCGTAGAAAGCCCGCTTACAGTAGTATTCGGATCATTGGGGTTGGTAAAGCTAACAGCAGTAGGACCGGAAGCCTTTGTCCAGGTACCTGTACCCGATGTGGGCGCATTGGCTGCGAGTGTTGCAGAACTAACGTTACACAATGTTTGGGCAGGTCCTGCATTGGATGCTGTAACCGGCTGGAACACGGTAATGATGGCTGCATTTGAATAGGCCGCAGGACAAACTGTATTTTGTACAAATGCCCTGTATTGTGTAGTGGTAGTAAGGTTATTATAAGTATAAGTATTGTTGCCGGCATTGGCGATGTTGATCCAGGTAGTGCCGTTGTCGGTAGAAGATTCCCAACGAAGTATATTGGTACTGTAGCCGCTGAGTGTTAATGTGCCGTTATTGGCGGTGGCACACACAGTGGCATTGGCGGCTAATGTACCGGGAACACTGGGTGTATTGATGGTAACATTAACGGTAGATTGAGAGCTGGCGCAGTATCCATTTGAAATAGTCCATTTGAACTGATAGGTTCCGAAGCCAAGGTTGTTCACCGTAGTATTGGGATTGTGGCTATCGGTGAAGCTGGCGATAGTGGGTCCGGTTACCATACTCCAGGTTCCGGTACCTGATGTAGGTGCATTAGCGGCCATCGTAGCGGAGGTGACATTACAGAGTTGCTGATCACTTCCAGCAGCAGAAGGCGTTACCGTTTGCAACACTGTGATGGCAACATTGTTTGAGTTTTGCGCTGCGCAGGCACCACTTTTTACCGAAGCCCTGAAGAGAGTGGTAGCAGTAAGGTTATTATAAGTATAGGTATTGGCGGTATTGGCAATGTCGGTCCAGGTAGTGCCATTGTCAACAGAAGACTGCCATTTCAATATAGTAGTCGTATAACCGGAGAGCGTCAATATACCGGTATTGGAAGTGGCACAAACAGTGGCGGGTGATGCCAGTGATCCGGGAACGGTTTGCGGATCGATGCTTACCTGCACAGTGCTTTGTGAAGAAGCGCAAACACCGTTGGAAACAGCCCATTGGAATTGGTAGACACCGCTGGTTAAATTGTTTACAGTAGTAAAAGGATTATGGCTGTCGGTGAAGCTGGCCGCAGAAGGCCCGGATACCATCGTCCAGGTACCGGTACCTGAAGTCGCGGCTGTAGCAGCCATGGTGGTAGAAGTAACATTGCAAAGTGCCTGGTTAGGACCGGCATTGGAAGGTGTTACTGCCTGTGCAACTGTGATGGCTACATTATTGGAATACTGGGCTGCACAACTGCCGCTCTGTACCTGCGCTCTGAAGAGTGTAGTAGCCGTCAGGTTATTGTAGGTATAGTTCGCAGTAGTATTGGTAATGTTTGTCCAGGTAGTTCCGTTGTCGACAGAAGATTGCCAGTTCAGAATGGTTGAGGTATAGCCTGAAAGTGTAAGGGAACCAGTGTTGGAAACGGCACAAACAGTGGCAGGCGATGCCAATGTACCGGGAACTGTTGCCGGATCGATATGAACCTGTACGGTGCTTTGTGAAGCAGTGCAAGGGTTGTTGGTAATGGTCCACTGGAATTGATAAGTACCGGGTATTAAATTATTGACAGTGGTGAAAGGATTATTCGCATTGGTAAAACTGGCCGTAGTAGGGCCGGATACTTGTGTCCAGGTGCCAGTGCCGGATAAGGGCGCATTGGCAGCCATGGTAGTAGAAGTAACATTGCACAATGTTTGGTTGGAGCCGGCATTGGCAACTGTTACAGGTTGCATCACAGTAATAGTAACGGTGTTGGAGCTGATGTTATTACAAACACCGCTTTGTACCTGCGCTCTGAACAGGGTGGTAGCAGCGAGGTTGTTGTAAGTATAGTTCGCAGTAGTGTTGGCAATATTGGTCCAGGTAGCTCCATTATCGGTAGAAGACTGCCAGTTGAGGATGCTTCCTGTATAGCCGGAGAGTGTAAGGGTGCCGGTGTTTGCTGTAGCACAAACAGTGTTACCGGCAGCGAGTGTGCCGGCAACTGTTTGCGGGTTTACGGTAATGGTAACATTATTGGAATTAACGATCCCGCAATTACCACTTTGTACAACAGCCCTGTAAAGTGTTGTGGCAGTTATATTGGCATAGCTGTAACTGCTGGTAGTATTGGCGATACTGGCCCAGGTAGTACCATTGTCGGTAGAAGATTCCCAACGAATTACTGTACCGGTATAGCCTGTCAAGTTGAGAGTGCCGCTATTGCTGGCAGCACAAACAGCGGCATTGGCAGCGAGTGTGCCGCTGCCGGGAGTAGGAGTAACGGTAATAGCAACAGATGGTGTGTTCACTGTGTTGCAAGCGCCGTTTTGTACAACAGCCCTGAATAAAGTGCTGGTGGTAAGGTTGTTATAAGTATAAGTGTTGGTGGTATTCACAATATTGGCCCAAGTGGTACCACCATCAGTAGAAGACTGCCAGCTGAGGATGCTTCCTGTATAACCGGAGAGTGTAAGCGTGCCGGTATTAGAACCAGCGCAAACAGTGGCAGGTGATGCCAGTGTGCCAGCTACTGTTTGCGCGCTATTGGTTACGGTAACAGTATCGGTAGAAGCAGCGCAAGAGCCGTTGACAATAGACCAAACGAATTTGTAAGTACCAGGGGTAAGTCCGTTTACAGCAGTGGAAGGCGAATTGGGATTGCTGAAGCTGCTGCCGGAAGGTCCGGATGCAAGGGTCCAGGTACCTGTGCCAATAATGGGAGTATTACCGGAGAGCATAGCTGAAGTAGCATTGCACAACGATTGTGCGCTGCCGGCAACAGCTTTGGTAGGCAATGCATATACCAATACAGTAGTGGAAGAATCTGTTCTGGTACAACCGGTGGGAGGAGTGGCGGTGATGATATAACGTACCGTTGCATTGGCAGTAGTGGAACTGTTGGTTAACACATCGTTGATGGTGTTGGTGCCAGATGGTACAACGTTGGATGAGTTACCGGAAGCCGTACCGGAAATCACAGATGAGCTCCAGGTATATTGAGATCCTGCAATAGAACTGATGAATTGGATGTTCGTAGTGGTACCGGTACAAAGCGATGCTGTATTGTTGGTGATAGTAATGGCAGGGCGAGGTTGCAACGTTACCTTAAAATTAAAAGGCGTACCCGGACAACTTATATTGGAAGGCGTAAATGCATAAGGCGTAATGGTATAATTGACCACACCATTGTTGGTATTCGACAGGTTGACAAGCGAATCAATGATATTACCGGTACCTGACGGAGAGTTGCCGCTAACATTACCCGAAGTAACGGTAGAGGTCCAGGAAAAAGTGCTGCCTGCTATAACAGATACAGGTGTATAATTGATAGTGGTATTGGAGCAAATGGTTTTGGCGGAATCTTTCCCGGTATTGTCGGGATAAATACGCAGGATCATATTGTCCGTAGCAGTCGCATTTCCACAAATGCCCGTTGCATTTAAGCTGGTGCTGGCTGTTACTGTGATGGTTATCATGCCGCTGGCTTTATCTGCTGCGCTGGGAGTATAAGTGGTAGTGGTAGCCGAAGTACCATTGTTAGAAAAAGTTCCCGTTCCACTGGTGGTCCATGAAAGTTTGTTAACCACAGTAGAAGTAGACGCTGATAATGGAACGGGATTGGTATTATAACAGACAGTGGTATCGCGGGACCCATTGATCGCAACAGTTACATATATCTGCTTGTAAACCTTGTGACTGGCAGCACAGGTAACACCATTATTGGTGTATGATACCCTTACGGTATACCAATTACCCCTTATCAATTGCAAACTCGGATAAGGACTTGTTGGTGTAGCAGGGCTTTTAAAAACACTACTTGTTACATCCGTACCGGCACTGTCTGTTACCGTCCATAAAAAGCTGCCGGTTGCCGGATTATCGTATTTGACACGGTATGGATTGGCTGCTGTACTATCATAAGTTCTTACACCATCGTTACATTCCAACACATTTGGACTCATAAACACACTGGCTGCGCTGATGTTTTTGGTTACCGAAGCGGAGCATCCGTTATTGGTAACGGTATAAGTGATGGTGCTGGTGCCGTCGGTAAGAATGGTTACTAGTCCTGTATTGTCAACAGTAGCTACTGAAGTATTACTGCTGCTCCAGGTACCACCAGCAGTGGAACTGCTTAACTGGATGGTGCTTCCGGCGCATCCGCCATTGGGACCGGTGATGGCTGCTACAACCGGGGTTTGATTAACCGTAATGACAGTGCTCGCATTAGCGGTGCAACCCTTGGTATCGGTAACTGTTAAAGCATAAGTGCCGGAGGCCGCTGTTGTTGTGTTTGTAATAGAGGGGTTGCCGACCGTAGCAACAAAACCATTCGGACCACTCCAGTTATAGGTAAATGCCGGAGTACCTCCTGTAACATTGGAGGATAAAAACAAAGTATTTCCAGAACAAATAGGAGTGGAACCGGTTACCGTTACAGCAGGGGTAGGATTAATGGTAAGTGTAACACTGTTAGATGCTGTAGTGCAGGTTGCACTGGAAAGACTTGCTACATCAGGGCCCACTATCACACGATACAAACCCCCGTCACTGACAACTGTACTTGGAATGGTAAAACCGGATGCACTGGTACCGGGAGCACCTACATTGGTCCAGGTCATTCCGCCATCGATACTTTTTTGCCATTGATAAGCAGGATTGGAGAAAGGGCTGTTGGCAATCGAGCTGCTCATAGTAATACTGCTGCCGGAACAGACGGTTGCTGAGTTGGCTGAATTGATGGTAGCAGTAACGGTAGGAGTACAGGCAGAAAAAAGAATGTCATCCAGTGCAAGGTCATTACCGCATTGAGGCAATCCTCCCCAATAATCACTCATTTCCAATATCAGTGATGTGGTTCCGGAAGGAAGCGAAAATTGAAAACCATATTGTTTCCAGTTCACACCAGTACCACTCTTCCTGTCTTTTGTTAATGGAAGCGTGTCGGTAGTGAAAGTTCCCAATAGCGTGCCCGAAGTGCTTTTGATATTAAAGGTTACTTTGGGGTATACATAATTGGATCCACAAATCGGCAGTGTATTCGATATGGTATTCACATTGGCCAGCCACGCAGAAAAACTATATACTGAACCGGGACATAGGTTGTCTACTCTTTGGGAAAAGAACAAGTTGGCTCCGGTTCCGGCATTCACCAGAAACATATTGCCATTGGGATTGCCGGTATGATCTCCTCCTACTGCCCAATCGTTTTTTCCCGAGTTCTGAACCAATGGAGTTACGATATAATGCCCATCGGTTCCAACATTATCATAAATATAATTTGTAATGAAACCCGATGGAACCCTGGCCTTGGTGCCAGGTGAAGCAGCAGTGCCGAAGTCCTGTTTATAAACAGGCGCCAGTGCACTGCTGGTACACATTCCGTATACATAATTGCCAGTACCGTCTTGTGCAAAAGACAACTGACTATACAGGCATGACAACAGGAGCAAGGATAGCAGGTATGTATGCCTGTGGTTTCTCATAATGGATTTTTGGGGGTGTAAACCATTAACTAGAAATGGGTCATCCGCTGGATTTTAAGATTCATCAACCGCACAGGTCAAACAAGGGTCATTTCAACGACCAATGTTCGTGCAATATTGTGTGATGCGATGTAGTCCTTTCTTCTTTTCTTTGTAGTCTTTTTATGATAGTTAACAGTATTGCACTTGAGCCTGTTAGGGCCTTTTGCAGATATTATTATTTAATAAATTCTTAACTTTTTTATGTGGTATCGCCTGGGGCAATTCATCCTGAAAAACCGACTGATATTATTGCTTCTTTTACTGGCTGCCACAGCCACTATGGGCTACTTCGGCAGCCAGGTAAAACTGAGTTATGAGTTTACCAAAGCCATCCCCGACGACAACCCGCGCTACCGTGAGTATCAGGCTTTTTTACAGAAATTTGGTGGAGACGGATCTACTGTAGTAATTGGAATTCAATCGGATAGTTTCTTTAAATCTGATTTTTTTAATAAAGTGGGTGAACTGCACCGTGAGCTGAAAAAAGTGCCCGGGGTAACCGATATCGCCAGCATACCAGAGGTGGTGAATCTGCAAAATGATACGGTAAATAAACGGTTGTTGCCATATAAAATATTTAACTATCCATACTCCAGCCAAGCTCCGCTCGACAGCGCCCGGCGGGTTTTCGAAAACCTGCCTTTTTACCGACGCCTGTTGTACAATTCTGCCACCCATTCTTACCTCATGGGGGTGAATGTGAACAAGGATACGGTCAATAGTAAGAGCCGTACCCGGCTGATCAACGACATTGTAAAGCAGGTGCAGATTTTTGAGCAAAAAGCGCAGGTATCGGTACACATGAGCGGACTTCCCTATATCAGAACCATCATGAGTAACCGCATCAAGGATGAGATGAACTGGTTTCTCATTGGTTCCCTGCTGCTCTCGGCCATTACCCTGATCCTTTTCTTCCGTTCTGCCAGCGCCATGCTCATGAGTCTGTTCGTGGTGGGGATGGGAGTGATATGGAGCCTGGGTACCGTGGTACTCTTCGGCTACAAGATCACATTGCTCACAGCCATCATTCCACCACTGGTGGTAGTGATTGGTGTTCCCAACTGTATCTACTTCCTCAATAAATACCATACCGCCTACCGCGAAACAGGTGATAAGCAAAAAGCACTGGTAACTATGGTAGGGAGAATGGGTATTGTTACCCTGTTTTGCAATATTGCCGCTGCTATCGGTTTTGCTGTATTTGCCCTTACACGCAGCGCGGTATTGAAAGAGTTCGGTGCGGTGGCAGGTATCAATATCATTGCCCTGTTCCTTATTTCACTCATTTTTATACCGGTGGTGCTGAGTTATCTTCCGGCTCCTCAAAACAAACATACACGCTACCTCGACAATGCATTTTTAGAACGTGTGCTGGTGCGTATCGAGCGCTGGACCTTCCATCATGCAAAATGGGTGTATGGAGTAACAGCGGCATTGACCATTTTCGCTGCAATCGGATTGCTGCGGATCAAGAGTGAAGGATTTATTGTGGATGATCTTCCTAAAAATGATAAGATCTATACCGACCTGAAATGGTTCGAAAGCAATTTCGGAGGTGTGATGCCGCTGGAAATATTGGTGGATACCAAAAAGAAGAACGGACTGGTGCGTTCCGTTAAACCCATTGCAAATATTGAAGAACTCTCGCAATACATAGCGAGCAGTCCGGAAGCCGCACGGCCGCTGTCTTTTGTAGAAGGATTGAAGTTTGCCAAGCAGGCTTATTTCGATGATGATACGTTGAGCTATGCCATTCCTTATGAAGGCGACCTGGCATTCATGGCTCCTTACCTGAAGGCCCGGCCCGACAGCGCCGGAGGCAGTCAAAAGAAATCGGGCTTCGCGCAACTGATGAGTAGTTTTATGGACAGCTCACGGCAGGTAGCGCGTATCAGTGTGAACATGAAAGATGTGGGCAGCGCCCGGCTGCCTGTGCTGCTGAAAGATTTTGAACACAAAGCCAACGAGATTTTTGATACAGCCAGTTACCATGTAACGTTTACAGGCAGCAGCATCACATTCCTGGAAGGTTCCAGTTTCATCATCAAAGGATTGAAAGAAAGTATTTGCTGGGCTTTCCTGCTTATCACTTTGTGCATGCTCTACTTGTTCCGCTCGTTCCGCATACTGGTTTGCTCGCTGATACCTAACTTCATTCCGCTGGTGATCACTGCTGGTGTGATGGGCTGGGCGGGTATTGCATTGAAACCATCCACCGTATTGGTGTTCAGTGTAGCATTGGGCATTGCCATTGACGTGACCATCCGTTTTCTCATCAACTATAAACAGGAGCTGTCGCATTACAACAAGCAGGTATCGGCTACCCTGGTGCAGACGATCAGGCATACCGGTATCAGCATCATCTATACTTCGCTGGTATTGATCGCCGGGTTCATCATTTTCTGCTGGAGTGATTTCGGTGGAACCAAGGCTTTGGGCTGGCTCACTTCGCTGACGCTGGTAACAGGAACCCTAACCAATCTGATCCTCCTGCCGGTGTTGATATTGCATACTTCCAGCGGTAAAGCAAAAAAATAGCTGTTAGTAGAAGTGTTGCGACAGTGTTACCCCAGTGTCCTTCCAGTGCTCTACAAGTATGCCAATAGTATACTTTAATCGTCAACCGTTTTATCGGCCCCTATTCCGCCTCAGCATTTAATGGATGGTATGATACGGCTAAGTTTTTTTTAAGTTTTTCCGGCAGAATCTAGTATTTCCAACGAATAATTATTTAATTTTAATTGTTTTTTAATACTCAAAACTTTATTGCAAATGAGAAAACTATTGGCTCTTGCAGCTGGTATTGTGCTACTCGTAGTACAATTGCAAGCTCAAACAAACCGTACGGTTACCGGTAAAGTAACCGATGATAAAGGGTCCCCGCTTACGGGAGTGACTGTTTCAGCCGGTTCAGAAAGGCGCACGGTTACTGATAATAGTGGCAATTTCACTATTCAGGTTTCAGCTACTGCTAAATCTTTACATTTCACTTATGTAGGTTATAATGCCACTGATGTCATTATAACAGGTAAATCTTCTGTAAGCCTCAGTCTGACACCGGAAGACAAAACACTTTCGGAAGTAGTGGTAGTGGGGTATGGCGTTCAGAAAAAAAGGGAAGTAACCGGTGCCATTTCAAGGATAGGTGGGGGAGCTGTGGCAGACAAGCCCGCGCAAAGTTTTGATCAGAACCTGGGAGGCCGTGCTGCCGGTGTGCAGATAACGATCCCCAGTGGAGTGCTGAATGCGCCGCCTGTGATACGCGTAAGGGGTACGAATTCTATTTCACTTTCGTCATACCCACTGATTGTGGTAGACGGAGTGCCTTCTTTTACAGGTGATTTCAGCTCTACCGCTGCTGCAGGAAATATCCTGGCAAGCATCAATCCGAACGATATTGAAAGCATTGACATTGCAAAAGATGCGGCGGCTACAGCCATTTATGGAAGCCGTGCAGCAAATGGTGTTGTATTTGTTACCACCAAAAAAGGTAAAGCCGGAAGAAGCAGGGTAACGGTCGATAGTTGGGTGGGATGGAGTAAAGTGCAACGCCTCCCCGATTTGCTGAATGCCTCCCAGTATACCGATTATAAAAATGAAGCACTGAAGAATGCAGGTACTTATAATGCGAATACGAATGCTTTTGCGCTTACCAATGGACCGGATGGAAAACCCATCAATACGAATTGGTATAATTATGTATACCGCAACGGCTTCCAACACAGTAATACCGTGAGCATTTCCGGCGCTAATGAATCTACCAGTTATTATTTCTCTGCTGGTTATACAGAACAACAGGGTATCATACAGAGAAATGATTTTAAAAGGCTGGGCATATTGATGAACATCGATCACAAGATTGGCAAAGCGGTGAATCTGGGAGGTAAAATTCAATATACCAACGAAAAGAACCTGGCAGCAGTGAGTTCCGGATCATTGGGGGATGCATTTGCCACTGCAGGTCTTGGTCGCGTGGCGCTGATCACTGCTCCCAATGTATCTCCTTATAACAACGACGGAACCTATAATTACTCGGGCGCTTTGATTGGAGTAATGAACAACAAAGTAGGACAGGTAGGTTTCAATAACCCAGTGATCCAACTGGATCAAAACCGCAACAATGCTGAAGTAGAGCACATTATTGGTAATACTTATGCACAAGTGAAGCCGATCAGTTCAGTAACTGTTCGCACAGTCTTTGGCATTGATTATGTGCTGGTGGACAATGATATTTATTATAGCCCTATTTCAGGGGAAGGCTTCAGTTCTAATGGTTCGGTAACCGCAGCATTGAATAAAAACAAAAGATGGGTTTGGACCAATACCATCCAGTACGACAAGACTTTTGCCGATAAACATACAGTTGGATTACTGGCAGGTATGGAACACCAGAAGTCGAACAATACAGGGTATGGGTTGAACCGTACTATTGTTTCTGACCCGGCGTTTACCAATGTCCAGGGTGGATGGGCTACCCCAAATCCGTCGAATCTGGCTATAGGAGAGAATTATCTTTATTCAGAGTTCGGCCGTTTGCAGTACGACTTCGATAAAAAATATTATATCAGTGGTAACCTTAGAAGAGACGGCGCCTCTCAGTTGGGTGTCAATTCAAAATATGGTACTTTCTGGGGTGTATCGGCCGGATGGGAAATCACAAAAGAAAAATTCTGGACATCGGCGAGGCTTGATAGGATCTTCAGCAGCTTTAAATTAAGAGGAAGCTATGGTAAAGTAGGAAATATAGGCGGTCTGAATAATTATGCTTCCCTTTCAACCTACGGATCCGGTCTTTACGGAGGTAATGGTACAGCAGTTTACAACCAAGCAGGCAACTCCAATCTTACCTGGGAAACCAGTAAGAAAACCGATATCGGTTTGAGCTTCGGTTTGCTGAACGACAAGATCACAGGTGATGTCACTTATTACAACAACAATATCGATGGTCTGTTACTGAATGTACCGCAACCTCCGTCTGCCGGTGTGCCTACTGCCATTCCGCAGAATATCGGTACCATGTACAACAGGGGAATTGAAATTGCAGTAAATGCAACCATTCTCCAGAAAAAAGATTTCAGCTGGACCAGCAGTTTCAATGTTGCTACCAATACCAACAAAGTTACTGCACTGGCGCCTGGTGTAAACAGTATCATTGGAATAACCGGTGGATTGGAAAGCCCGAGTATTACCCTGCCCGGCTACCCCATTGGTATGTTATTCGTGACACAGACAAAAGGAGTTGATCCGGCAACAGGAAGAAGGATATTTGTGAATTCGCAGGGTAAAGATGTTTACTTCCAGCACGTGGCGCCTGCAGGTCAGTCGCGATTCATGTATGCCGATGGAACTGTTGCACCTGGTGTGAGCAGTGCCGATGCGATTGTATACAAGACCACCCAGCCTAAAGTTTTTGGCGGATGGGAAAATACCTTCCGTTATAAAGGCTTTGAACTAACAGCCATGTTCACTTACCAGTTTGGCAACTATGTTTATTATGGTACAGGAGCGGGCCTGAGAGATCAGCGTTTCTGGAACAATGAAGTAGGCGTGTTGAACCGCTGGCAGAAAGCGGGTGATCTTACAGCTTATCCCAAACCCATATTCGGAGATAATATTTCGAACGGTTCTTCTTTCCCGCTCGACATTAACGTATTCAAAGGTGATTTCGTAAAACTGCGTTCCGTTTCTGTCGGATATAATCTGCCGAAAACCATATTGGAAAAAGTGAAGATCAACAATGCCCGTTTTTATGTGGCAGGCTCTAACCTGTTGATCATTACCAACTATCCCGGACCTGATCCTGAGGTTTCATCCAATGGAAATGGTACCACCAATTTCGGTATTGACAGGAACACTGTTGCGAATCAAAGGACCATTACAGTTGGTTTGAATGTTGGTTTCTGATTGTTAAACTATTAATTCAGCAAAATGAAAAAGAACCTGATTTATATTATACTGGCAGCAACGGTTGTTCACGTAACATCCTGTGCCAAGAAAGACGCCCTGAATCCCGTACCCTCTACTTCTATTTCTGATCTTACGGCTTTTAATACGAAAGACAGGATTGAAGGACAGGTCCGCGGAATATATGCCACCATTAAGAATTCGGGCATGTACGGAGGTCGTTACCAAATATTCAATGATATCCGTGGAGAAGAATTCAACAACGAGCGTACCAATGTGGTAACCGGTTTTGATATCTGGAATTATACGCCCAGTAACAGTTCTACCAATAGTGTTCTGAACCATTGGGCGCGCGCTTACTATGTGATCAACCTGGCAAATGTGTTCATCGATGGTATGGCTGCGAAAGGTTCTGCTGTGGTTGGCACAACACTTTCCAACAATTACCTGGGTGAAGCCAGGTTACTGCGTGCCATCAGCTATTATTCATTGCTGCAATTGTATGCCCGGCCCTACTGGGATGGTAATGGATCTAAACCTGGTGTACCGCTCCGTTTGAAAGGAAATACCAATTCGGGAAATTATGCGCTGGCAAGGGCATCAGTTGCGGAAGTGTACACACAAATATTGAGCGATCTTACGTTTGCCGAGCAAAACCTGCCGCTCGACTATAACAATGCAGCGCTTAACACTACCAGGGCCCATCGCAATACGGCTATTGCATGGAAGACCAGGGTTTACCTGAGCATGCAGAAATATGCGGAAGTGATCACAGAAGCCAATAAGATCGTATCGGCAACTCCTCCGTTCACTGCCACATCGGGAGTAGCGAATGCGTTGCAGTCAGATTATACGTCACTTTTCAAGCCTCCATATACTTCAACTGAATCAATGCTCTCCATGCCTTTTTCTACTACTGAGCAGCCCGGTACACAAAATCAGTTGGGATATTATTATGGCCCCTCTGCATTCAACGGAGGTAATGGCGAATATTCTTTGTTGTCTACTGGTATCATTTCCAATACTGGATGGAAATCTACTGATGCCAGGAGAAGTTTTGTACAGGTCTTTGGTAGTAAAAGCTACCTGACTAAGTATAGCGTGCCTTCTACCTTCACTGATTGGGCCCCGGTAATCAGGTATGCAGAAGTATTGTTGAATCTGGCAGAAGCAAGAACACGCTCGACCAACACGGTAGATGCACAAGCTATTGCATTATTGAATGCTGTCAGGGGACGCTCGGATGCTTCTACAGTTTTCACTGCTGCCGGCTTTGCCGATGCCTCTGCGCTTGCAGATGCCATCATGACGGAAAGAAGGATTGAATTCCTGGGTGAAGGTTTAAGGGGAGCAGATATCACCCGACTGGGACTGCCCCTGCCTGCCAAGCCTGGTGTGAATAGCATTCCGACTACCAGTCAGCAATATATATGGCCTATTTCAGCAGATGAACTTTTGTTGAATCCCTTATGTAAGGATAACTAGTAAGTGATAATAGGATTATCAGTATAACTATTGCGATCCTATTAAATAACAGTATAATTTTTAAAAGGCCGGTCTCTAAGGAGACTGGCCTTTTTTATGAAAAAATCTAACTAATCCGCCGGTTTTTTATTATTTCAATACGGTTGCCAACTTCTGATCCAGCGCTTCACCTCTTAACTCTGTTGCAATGATCTTACCGGCAGGGTCAACCAATACATTGAAAGGAATACCATCGAACTGGTACAAAGAAACCATGCTGCTTTCCCATTTTTTCAGGTCACTTACATGTTTCCAGTTCAGCTTGTCTTCTTTAATGGCTTCCAGCCAGGATGCTTTATCCGAGTCGAGTGATACACCCAGGATGGTGAAATTCTTATCCTTATATTTATTGAAAGCCGCTACTACATTGGGGTTCTCATTTCTGCAGGGTCCGCACCAGCTGGCCCAGAAATCTACCAGCACGTACTTTCCTTTGAGGCTGCTCAACTGGAAAGTTTTACCGTCGGTATCGGGTAAACTGATCTCGGGCGCCTGTTGATTCAGCAAAGCATATTTCGATGTAGCGGCGGACTGCTGTTGTACAGTAAGCATACTTTTGATCCTGGCCAGTCCGCCGTGTTCTTTGAACTTGTCGGCAGAAGCAGTAACCAGTTTCTTCAACTCATCGGGCGGCAAGGTGCGGGAAACCATACCAATAGCGTAATAACGGGCAGCTGGACTGGGCGACTGCTCAATAAAATCCGTTACCATCTTATTCATGTCTTTGATGGCGGCATCGCGGGTATTGCGTACAATCGCCAGCACACTGTCGGGCGCTTTTTGTTTCTGCAAAGTGTCGAGCTGCTGAAACGCTTTGTACAATGCTGAATCTTTCCTGCGATAGTCTTCGAACAAAGTATGCAAACTGGCGCTCACAGGAGAGCCTTCAATTTTATAAGACCGATAATTATTAACATCGAGTGCCAACTCAATATGCCTGGCATCATTGACCAACAACACATCAGGTCCATTTTCTAACACCAACCGGTACAAAGATTCTTCCTTGCCCATGCCTTTGAGTTCGAAACTGCCGTTGGATTGCAGGCTGCCGGAGTCGAGTACTACCGGCTGTTCGCCGCCATACGGTAACTCCTGCAGGTAAATTCTCTTGCCGGGTGCATGCGTTATTTTACCACTTACGGTAAATGAACCCGATTGCTGTTGCCGGCACGCAACTGTAAGGAACAGAATGCCGGAGAGTAAATAGATGATTCTTTTCATGATAGATGTTAGTTGTTAGATGTCAGTTGTTAGATAGATTTTTTCTAACAACTAACATCTCATTTAAGTTTTTCTTCGAGTAACTGCGTAACCAATTTCGGATCGGCTTTCCCTTTGCTGATTTTTTTTACTTCGCCTACAAATAAACCGATCAACCCTTTTTTACCTTTTTTGTATTCCGTTACTTTTTCCGGCATTTTTTCCAGTGCTTGTTGCACCCATGCATCGAGTTCGTTTGTATCGCTTACCTGCAACAGGTTCATCGACTCGGCTGTCTGCAAGGGTGACGCATTGGTGAGCATTACAGCAGGCAATATTTTAGAAGAAGCCACAGAAAAACTCAGTTTTCCTTCATCTACCAGTTGAATCAGGCTGGCCAGTGTAGCAGGTAGCAGGCTGAGCGTTTCAAAGCCCTTGCCGGTTTCATTCAATACCTGCCTGAGTGGGCCCAGCATCCAGTTGGCAATGGCTTTGTAGTTGCTGCAGTGTTGTGCCGTTGCTTCGAAATAATCAGCCGTGGCTTTGTCATCGCACAATTGACCGGCATCATATTCACTCAACTGGTAAACCTCCTGGTATCGGGCAAACAACTGTGCGGGTAGTGCAGGCAATGCTGCCTGAATGCCGTTGATGAATGTTTCGCTGAGATGGAAGGGAGCCAGATCGGGATCGGGAAAATAACGGTAATCATTCGCTTCCTCTTTGTCGCGGATAGCAAATGTGGTGTCATTGCCTGCATCAAAACTGCGTGTCTGTTGCTGAATGGTTCCACCGGCTTCTACAATATCGATCATGCGTTGTATTTCAAACTCGATGGCTTTTTTCACATTGCGGATAGAGTTCAGGTTCTTCACCTCGGCCTTGGTACCCAGTTTGGTCTCGCCTTTCAGGCGGATGGAAACGTTGGCATCACAACGCAGACTTCCTTCTTCCATATTGCCATCGCATATACCCAGCCAGCGAACCAATTTTCGTATTTCAGTTACATAAAGCCAGGCTTCTTCAGCAGTATGGATATCGGGTTCGGTAACGATCTCTATCAACGGAGTACCGGCCCGGTTGAGGTCGATACAGGTATACTTGTCGTCGATATCATGAATACTTTTGCCGGCATCCTCTTCCATGTGAATGCGGTTGAGGTGGACGGCCCTTTCTCCTGCTGTTGTTTTGATGATTACATGACCGCCTTTACAAATAGGTGTGGTATGTTGGGATATCTGGTATCCTTTGGGCAGATCGGGATAGAAATAATTCTTCCGGGCAAAATAATTGTCGCGTTCAATTTCACAATGACAGGCAAGTCCCATTTTAATGGCATACTCTACCGCTTTGCGGTTGGTCTTGGGCAGGGTGCCGGGATGGCCAAGGGTAATAGGACTCACATGTGTGTTAGGCGCTGCACCAAAGGCAATGCTATCTCCGCAAAAAAGCTTGCTCACTGTTGCCAATTGGGCATGCACTTCGAGGCCTATGACTGCTTCGTATTTGGAATGGACTGACATCGGGCGCAAAAATAACAAAAAACCGCGCCTGGAATGGCGCGGCACAATGCAACATGGGAAATAAAGTTATTTTATGATATCTTTATAAATCGGCTGTTTTCAGCTTTTTAGGGAACTTTACTTCAGCGGTCTGCGTCTTGCCATTCCGCTCATAAGTAAGTTTTACACTATCGCCCTCTTTCAAATCACGCAGTTTTTCCCGAAGGGTTTCTACTGATTTTACTTCTTTGCCATCGATGGCGGTAACGATATCGCCTTTTTGCAGACCCGCTTTGGCAGCAGGAGCGTCTTCATGCACATCCATCACTTTCACTCCTTTGCTGTTGTCGAGGTCCTGCATTTGCAAACCCAATCTGGGGCGCATAAAAGGCATACCATCGAATTGAATATGGGGCATCATATCAGACTTGAAATGAGGACCAATTTCATCTCTTCTGAAATTGAATACCCGGTTTTCTTTATTTTTTCCCAGTGCAGTGGAAGTGTTCTTTTCATTGCCATCGCGCAGATAGCTGATGTTCACCTTTTCTTCCGGCTTGTATTTTCCGATCGCAGCATAGAGATCATCGGGCCCTTCGATCTTGCTATCGCCCACTTTGGTGATGATATCGCCTTTTTGCAGGCCGGCTTTGGCAGCAGGACTTTCTTTGGTTACTTCGATGATCCTGGCGCCTTTTTCATTTTTTTCACTCATCACTCCCAGGAATGCACGGTTGGAGCTGAAAGAAAAATTGAAATCATGGTCTGGCACTGTAACCCAGGGTCCTTTCATCCTGATCCGTGGCCCTGCCATGGCCAATCCGTCGGGACCTCTCAATACCTGCAAATCGGAATCGTGCAGTTCATCAATGTCTTTTCCATTGACGGTGATCTTATCGCCATCCATTACAATGGTTGTCTTTTCATCACGGTCACCTTTTCTACGAATGATGATGTCTTCCTCTTTTTTGAACTTCTTATCCGGAACAGGAGGAGGAAGTGTTTCCTGGGCTGCAACTGAGCCCGCTATGCACAATGCCAGCACAGAAGCTGTAATACATTTGAAATACATAAAAGATGATTTTAATTATACGAAATCATTAGTAGATCAAATTTACCGCTTTTTGTCACATACGAATACCTTCGGAGATGTTAAATAAGGTTAAAGGATCCTTGCAGATGGTTAAGAAGGGTATTTATACCTGTTCATTTATTGAGCGTGAGGATTTAATTTGTTAACTGGTCTTATAAAGTATAAGATTAAATTAAAAAGAAGCAGTATGAATAAGGCTGTAACGGTAAATGAGGATATTGTTATCAATAAAATCTATTGGATACGTGGTCAAAAAGTAATGCTGGACAGGGATCTGGCTGAAATGTATGGTGTAGAAACCAGGACACTGAACCAGGCGGTGAAACGAAATATGAAGCGATTCCCAGAAGACTTTATGTTTCAGGTTACGGAGGAAGAATTGGAGATTTTAAAATCACAAATTGTGATATTAAAAAAAGAATCAATTGGTAGAAGGCAATTGCCCAATGTATTTACTGAGCTGGGTGTAGCCATGTTATCGAGTGTACTGAGTAGCGATATGGCTATTGAAGTGAATATCCGCATCATGCGTGTTTTTACAAAGCTTCGCGAAGCCCTGCTTGCCCATAGGGATATATTATTGAAATTAGAGCAACTGGATAAAAAGCTCGTTAATATAGGCCATGATGTAAAAATGCACGACGGTGAGATCGAAACCATTTTTGAGTTGATCAAAGAGATCATGGAAGAAAAAATGCGCCCCCTACCTCGCAATCCGATCGGTTTTAAACCACTTATTCAATAAGCGCCTTGACTTTTGCAAGAACCTGCAAAAGATTACCTGCATCCTGGCCGCCTGCAGTGGCCAATGTTTTCTGCCCGCCGCCACCGCCCTTGATCAGCGGGGCCACTTGTTCTTTGATAATTTTTGGCGCTTCGAGTCCGCGTGCAGTACTCAATGATTCATCAATAAGTATGGCCACCTGTGCTTTACCATCAATATTGGCAGCCAGCACTACGAGGTAGTTGTTCAGTTCTTTTTTCAGTTCGAAGCATAATTTTTTAAGACCATCTGCATTACTCACTTCTACGATTGCACCGAGGAAAGTGTTGCCGTTCACTGATTCCACTTGCTTCAGTAATTCCTGTTTAATCACGATCAGTTGTTTGGCTTCCAGGCTCTCGACCTGTTTGCGCAATTCATTGTTATCGCTTACCAGTGCATCTACTGCTTTGAGCAGCTCTTTGGGATGTTTCAATGATTCCCTTACCTGGCGCAGTTGCTCAAATTGTTCCAACACCAGTTGCTCTGCGGCTACTCCGCTCAAGGCTTCTATGCGCCGAACGCCGGCTGCCACCGCAGATTCGTGTTTTATTTTAAAAAAGCCCAATTCTCCGGTGTTGCCCACATGTGTACCTCCGCAGAGTTCAACAGAATAAGCAGGATCTATGATTACTACACGCACAGAATCGCCATATTTCTCACCGAATAAGGCCATTGCGCCCATAGCAATCGCTTCATCCTTATTCATTTCTTTGATATGAACAGGAATATTGGCCCTGATCTTTTCATTCACCAACCTCTCAATGTGGATGATTTCTTCTTCGCTCAGTTTGGTAAAATGAGAGAAGTCGAATCGCAGTCCTTCTTCATTCACCAGGCTTCCTTTTTGAGCTACATGTGTACCCAATACCGATCTAAGCGCCGCATGCAGCAAGTGCGTAGCGCTGTGATGAATAGTGGTGGCATGGCGCTTGGGCCTGTTTACACTAGCGATCACCGAAGCCTGTGTATTGCCAGGTAATTTTTCTGTAAGATGGATGGTAAGGTTATTCTCTTTTTTGGTATCGATCACTTCAATCCGCTCGCCTTCGAAATCAAGCACGCCGGTATCACCTACCTGTCCGCCGCTCTCTGCATAAAAAGGAGTGGCTTCTAATACCAGTTGTACCAGCTCTTTTCCCTTTGCTTTGACCTTTCGGTAGCGGATCAGCCGGCTGCGTATTTCCAATGAATCGTATCCTACGAATTCTGAAAGTGCATCTTCATGCAGTATCACCCAATCTTCGGTATCTACTGCCGTTGCAGCGCGACTACGGTTTTTCTGTTGCTGCATTTCTGCTTCAAAGCCCGCTTCGTCAACCCCCAGGTTATTTTCAAAAGCAATGAGGCGTGTGAGATCAACTGGGAAGCCGAATGTATCGAACAATTCGAACGCCGCTTTTCCTTCGATGGATTTGGTCTTGTTGAGGTTAGCATTACCAATGATGTCATCTATCCGCTTCAATCCTTTTTCCAATGTGCGAAGGAATGCTTCTTCTTCTTCCTTCACCACTTTACCAATGAACTCAACCTGCTGTTGCAGTTCAGGAAATACGGTAGCAAATTGTTTGGCAAGAACTGGAATCAGTTGAAACAAAAGCGGCTGCTTATAATGCAGGTATGAATAATAATAACGAACGGCGCGTCGCAGGATGCGGCGGATCACATAACCAGCGCCGGTATTGGATGGGAGCTGCCCGTCTGCGATGGTAAAAGCGATGGCGCGGATATGATCGGCCAGCACACGGAAAGCAATGTCTTTTTTATCATCACCAAAATGATACTGTTGCCCGGTGATCTTTTCAGTAGCGGCGATGGTGCCGGTGAATACATCGGTATCGTAATTGCTTTGTTTCTGTTGTAATACCCTCACGAGTCTTTCAAAGCCCATGCCCGTATCTACATGCTTAGCAGGCAAGGGTTGCAGGCTGCCATCTTTCAGGCGGTTGAACTGCATGAATACATTGTTCCATATCTCAATCACTTGCGGATGGTCTTTGTTCACCAGCGTACTGCCGGCTACTGCTTTTCTGTCTTCATCTGAACGGCAGTCTACATGTATCTCTGAGCAGGGGCCGCAAGGACCGGTATCCCCCATCTCCCAGAAATTATCTTTTTTATTGCCCAGCAAAATCCGCTCGTGCGCTATGTGTTTTTCCCATTCTGTGAAAGCTTCATCATCTTTTGGCAATCCTTCCTGGACATCGCCTTCAAAAACGGTTACATATAAACGGTCTTTATCGATCTTATATATTTCGGTAAGCAGTTCCCAACTCCAGGCAATGGCTTCTTTCTTGAAATAATCGCCAAAACTCCAATTACCCAGCATTTCAAACATGGTATGGTGATAAGTGTCCACACCCACTTCTTCGAGATCGTTGTGTTTGCCACTTACCCGGAGACATTTTTGGGTATCGGCCACACGAGGACTTACCGGTTTTTTGTTTCCCAGGAAAAAATCTTTGAACTGGTTCATCCCCGCATTGGTGAACAAAAGTGTGGGATCATTTTTTACCACGATAGGGGCAGAAGGAACGATCTGGTGCTGTTTGGAAGCAAAAAAATCAAGGAATTGCTGTCTGATCTCGGCACTGGTCATCATCTGGGCAAAAATTTTTATAAAGGCATTTATGCGGTTAGAAACTATCTTTGGAAGCTTTTCAAGGGCATCAAAGGTAGGGATTTGGCGTCTCTTTGGAAGTAGCACCCCCCGATGAAGAAAATAAAATATTATTATAATACCCATACGCTCCGCTATGAGAAACTGGAAACCCCCCTGCGTGTTCGCCTGTTGCGCGTGATGGGCTTCCTGATGGCTTCGGCGGTTACCGGCATGATCATCGTGGCCATTACTTTCCGTTACATCGATTCTCCCAAGGAAAAACTGTTGCGCCAGCAATATGAAGACCTTACCCAGAATTACAGCATTTTCCAGGAACGCCTGAAGCAGCTCGAATTACAGATGGACGAAATAGAGAACCGCGACAATACGGTTTACCGTTCCATTTTCGAAGCCAAACCTATTCCCGACAGTGCGCGAATACGTGAAATGGAAAAGAGTAAGGAGGTAACACTGGTGCAGGCGATGGGTGAGACAGAACTCATCAAAAGCATGACCGGCCAACTGAACAACCTGGCCCTGCGCATCGCTTACCAGGAGAAATCCTTCAATGAGATCGCCAATATGGTGAAGAATAAGGAAAAGCTGCTGGCGTCCATTCCTGCTATCCAGCCGGTAAGTAATAAAAACCTCAACCGCATTGCCTCTGGTTTCGGTTATCGTATAGACCCTGTGTACAAAGAGCGGCGGGCGCATATGGGCCTCGATTTTTCGGCACCGCAGGGAACGCCCATTTATGCTACGGCCGATGGAGTGGTGAAGGACGCGGGATTCAATACCGGTGGGTATGGTAACCGTGTGGTGATTGGTCATGGTTACGGCTATGAAACTTTATATGGACACATGTATCGTATCAAAGCAAGGGTGGGACAATCGGTGAAGCGGGGCGAAGTGATCGGCTATGTGGGCAATACGGGCAAGAGCACCGGACCGCATTGCCATTATGAAGTACATAAGAATGGCATTGCGGTGGATCCCATTTATTATTTCTACAACGATCTTACACCGGCACAATTCGACAGGATACTTAAAATGGCAGCGGCCAGCAATCAAAGCTTTGATTAAAGCCAGTTGGCATGGAACCCATCGTAAAACGATACCTGATACGCATTCTGAACACCCTTTCAGTGAGTTTGCTTTGGCTTGCCGTTAATTCCACAGCCGGCATCATGTACGATCTGGCCTTCATACATGAACGCATGCAGCTCAAAAACCTGCTTTTTTATACATGGTTCTTATTGAGCCTGGGCGCTTTTATATGGTATATTGTATGGTTATGGCGCAAGCCGTTGAAGCAGGAAGATGATGAATGAGGTTTAGCTGCTGTGGTCTACTACTATCTTCCACTGGCCGGCTATTTTTCTGAATAAAAGCGTGTAATGTCCGCTCAGGTCGCCCATACTTCTTTTGAGCATCCATTTCCCCAATACAAAATAATAGTCCGGAGAAAGCCGCTTCACCTGTATGATGTTGAAGCTTAATTTGCCCATCGCAGCAGTATCGGGATATCCTTTGTGGTAATTATCCAGTGTTGTCTGGAACCCGTAATGCGGACCGGTTTTGCCTACGAACAATAAACTATCATTTTTCCAATAGCCTTTCATAAAGGCTTCCAGATTTCCTTTGTTCCATTCGGTTGTTTGATCGGTCAGTATTTGACGGATAGCCTGCTCGTCTTTGTGTTGGGCATACAGAGGCTGTTGGAATAGAAAGACGGTTATGAAGACAAAGTATTTCATGTAATACGTTTAAAGATGATCATTGAATATAACAATTATTGCGGTTTCCATGCTCTTGCCATTTCCCTTTTGCCGTGCGGACCCGGAATCTTTTCCACCCTGAAGCCCGCTGCTGTCATGGCTTTTCTTACGATGCTCTTACTGGAATAAGTAACGAGGCATCCTCCTGGCAGGAGCAGGGGAAATAATTGTGAAAAGATGCCTGTTGTCCATAGTTCAGGTTGCGTTTCAGGCGCAAAAGCATCGAAATAAATGCAGTGAAAAGAATAGCCTGTAGTGAAATCCTGCAATGCCGCCTGTGTTTTATGGAGTGTGAAAAAGGGATTTATAGAAACTGGTTTCTCCCATGCTGCTGTATGCAAGAATTGAAAAGCATCTTCAAGGCCGGTGATCCTCCCGTAATTCAATAACGCAGCTTCCGTAGTAGTTAAGGGATATCGTTCAATGGCCAGGTAAAAAATATTTCTTCGCTGGTTGATCGCTTCGCGCAAGCTGAGTAAGGCATTCAACCCTGTACCAAACCCCATCTCAAATATGCAAACAGGGTCACTGGCAAAACCGTTCATACAGGTAAGCAGTCCGGCTTCAATATATACTTGCATGCTTTCACTTACTGCACCGTGTTTACTATGATAGCTTACATCCATCGCCGGTATGGCAACTGTATGCGAACCATCTGCCGTTAATCTAATTTCCCTTTGCATGGCCTTGCAAATTAGCTAACTTAACCGCATGGAGTATATCAAACATCTGCAAAAAGACAAAAAGCTGGCAAAGGCCATAGGTGAGGAAGTGCATGAGTTGAAACTGCACAAGAATATTCCGCTGAGACTAATGGCCAGTATCATGAGCCAACAACTGAGTACCAAAGTAGCCAGGGTTATTTACCATCGTTTCCTGGAATTGTACAACGGAAAAGAGCCCAATCCGCAACAGGTACTGGATACACCACCGGAAAAGCTGCGTGCTATAGGACTAAGCAATGCCAAGGTATCTTATGTACAAAATGTAGCGCGCTTTTGCATCGACCATCAGATCACCGATAAGAAACTGCTGGCTATGAACAACGAAGAGATCATAGAGCTGTTGACCGCTATCAAAGGCGTGGGGAAGTGGACGGTTGAAATGCTGCTCATGTTTACGCTGGGACGTGAAGATGTTTTCGCTGTGGACGACCTGGGTATTCAACAGGCTATGACCCATATATACAAACTGGATGCCACCGATAAAAAAGCGATGAAAGAAAAAATGCTCCGCCTATCTTCGAAATGGACACCATACAGGACCTACGCATGCTTGCATTTATGGGCATGGAAAGATGCCTGATGTTACGCCGAATTCCTTGCTGCATTGATGATCCCGAACATACTCCTGGTAACCAGTTTCTCATACACCACTTTCAGTTGTTCGTTGGTTTCGGGCTGGTTCAATTGATGCAATGCATACTGCTGGATAGTAAGCAAGGGTAATACAATCTTATCACGCATCTGGATGGAAGCGCGGCCCGGCTGGTCATCGGCCATCAGGTCGGCCGCATCGGCCAGTTGTAATACGAGCCTCCGGGTGAGATCGAACTCGTCTTTGATGAGTTGCCAGATGGGCCCGTACTGCGGATCTTCTTTGATGTATTGCGTTAAGGCAAAATAAGATTTCAGCATACTCATCATGCTGTTGTCGATCAATGTGCGGAAGAAAAGCACGTTGCGGAACATGGCTTTCACATCATTCCACAAACCTTTATTCTTCATTTCCTGCAAAGCGGTACCTACACCATAAAAGCCCGGTACGTTTTGTTTGAGCTGGCTCCAGCTTCCTACAAATGGAACGGCGCGGAGGTCCTCGAATTTCAAACTTCCACCGTTACCCCTTTTGGAAGGGCGGCTGGCGATATTGCTTTTGCTGTAATAATTCAGCGGACTGAACCGTTGCAGGTAAGAGAGAAACAGTGGATGTGTTTTGAACGACTGGTATGCTTCGTGACTGATCCTGCCCAGTTCTTCCAGCATGAAACGGTCGTGCTGCGATATCTGTATGCGTGTTTCGGCAAACAATTCATTGCTGGCCCCGGCGCTCAGTAATTGCTCCAGGTTATACTGCGATGATTGTATGGTGCCGAAATTGGACGTAATGGTTTGTCCCTGTACAGTAATCTGTATTTCCTCGTTCTCAATATTGCTGCCGAGTGAAGCATAAAACTTATTCGTTTTACCTCCGCCGCGAGAAGGGGGGCCTCCGCGGCCATCGAAGAAGCGGGCTTTAATATTGTATTTGCGCGAAATAGCAGTAAGGTTTTCTTTGGCCGTATAAATGCTCCAGTTGGCCTGCAGGTATCCACCGTCTTTGGTGCCATCGCTGAAGCCGAGCATTATGGTTTGCTGTTGCTTACGCAGGTGCAGGTGTTGCTTGTAGATGGGAAGTGTATAAAGCAACTCCATGATCGATTCTGCATGCTGCAGGTCGTCGATGGTCTCAAACAAAGGAACAATGTCGATGCTGAGCAATTCCTTGCTCCATCCGCATAAACGGAGCAGGGCATATACTTCCATCACATTTACCGCGCTCTGGCAATTGCTGATGATGTAACGATGACAGCCGGCTTCTCCGTTTAACTGTTGTATGTG
The DNA here is from genome assembly GCF_900106985.1 of Hydrobacter penzbergensis. NCBI lineage: Bacteria > Pseudomonadati > Bacteroidota > Chitinophagia > Chitinophagales > Chitinophagaceae > Hydrobacter > Hydrobacter penzbergensis. The sequence continues at coordinate 191,347 of NZ_FNNO01000004.1, forward strand.
GTTGATGGCATACATGCTTTCAAGGGTATCCCTGGTAATGGTATCCTTGAAGAGCGCAGGATCGATGTTGCCGTGCAGATCGGCCAGCACCGCAATTTGTGCAGTGGGGCTGAGCGTTTCGTAATTGTCGGGCAGTACGGGGTGTAAAGAGTTTTCTTTTAATTCTTTGTTGATCTGCAGCAACACATGCCTGTGTATACGACTGTCCTGCCTCACGTCGAGTGAAGCGAAATGCATACCGAATATCTTCACTTTGTGTATCAGGCTATCAACTCTTTGCAGGAACAGGGAATGGTGCTGCGATACCATCAGGTTGCGTATATCGTAAAGCTTATGAAGGAGCTCATCTTTGCCGATATGACAGCAATCGGTTGGACGGAAAACGTTTGCATATAGTTGTTCCTCCAGTTCGTGCACCATCTGGTCTACACCCGAGAAAGTGAGGCGGCGCTTGAGTTTGCGGATATCCCGGTAATAGCATACGATGATAGCGCTTCTCAGTGCCTCCGCTACTTTGATAGTAGTAGCGGCATTGACAAAGGGATTCCCATCCCTGTCGCCACCAGGCCAGAAGCCCAGTTCAATAAAAGGATTGTCTCCGTCGTAATCGTTGTCGAATATTTCGCGGGCAATAAAATTGTAGATATTACCGATGGATTGGTAAAGGATGTTTTCCAGGTACCACATGAGATTGACCGCTTCATCGTAAGGCGTGGGTTGCTTCTTGTTAAAGAAAGGCGTGATGCCCAACTGCTGGATGTATTGGTTGATGGTATGGAAATCGTTTTTATTGATGGCATCGCTCATGTCGTGAATGATGCCCAGTACATTACCCGGATAAAACTGGGTGGGATGCGCTGTGAGTACAACCCGCACCTTGAATTTGCGCAATTTGTTTTTCAGGGCCTGTGTTTTTCCGGTGAAAACAGCTTCATTATAGAGGCCCTTCAGGCTGCCGGCGCCATTGATATCATTGACAGAATCAAAAGCAGCATCTTCGATGGCATCGAATAATACCACCTGCCTTTCGATATACTGAACGGATTTGAAGAGCCGGTCGATCTTGTCGGTCTCCTCGCGCACGCGGGTATGCTGCTGAAAGAACTCGTTGATGATCTCTATGGGGCTTTTCCCATTGGCGTATCCGTCAACACAAGCTTGTAAAAGAATGGGGAGAAAAGCGCCAACATTGGCTACTCCGGAAAAAGGCAGCGCTGCAAACAGACTATTGTAAATGGTATATTTATCTGCTACGTTGCGTTTGAAGTTATTGGTGTATACTGATGAAGACATATCCTGTTCTAAACGGCTCCGAAGTTAGTCTATTTGCTGTTAATGATCTTAACAAAAATTGTAGACTGTTCAGTTGTCACTAATGAATGTTTGTTATGGAGTTTGTTACTTACATTTATTTGGTATTCTTTTGCAGGGAATAGAATCCAATACCTTTGTAAGCTGCCTATATAAAAATTGCCCTGAATGCATCCAGACGATAAGGAACTATTGTTTCAGTTTCGTGTACCGGCCACCAAAGAACGGGCCTTCAATGCCATTGTAAAAAAGTACCAGGAGAAATTGTATTGGCATATCCGAAGAATGGTGATAAACCATGAGGATGCCAACGATGTGCTTCAAAATGTATTCATCAAAGTATGGAATGCCCTTGAGCAGTTCAGGGAGGATAGCCAATTGTATACCTGGTTGTACCGGATCGCTACCAATGAATGTTTGAGTTTCCTGGAACAACAAAAGAAGAGAAGCGCGTTGAGCATGGAAGACCTGGATGCTGCTATCAGCGACAAAATAAAGGCCGATCAGGGGTTCGATGCCAACCAATTGGAATGGAGGCTTCAGTTGGCGATACAACAACTGCCTGAAAAGCAGCGGATTGTGTTTAACCTGCGATATTATGAAGAAATGCCTTATGAGGAAATGAGCAGGGTGTTGGATACCAGTGAAGGGGCATTGAAGGCCAGTTACCATCATGCCGCAAGGAAAATCGAGGAGTTCATTAAAAATTATTAAACTTTCGGTTAGCGCCGGGGTCTATTATAATTGTACATGGATCAATATCAGCCCATAGAAAACGAATTGAACAGCATCAGCCCCCTTCTGGCAGGTCTGCAACGGCGCACGGTATTCAGTGTGCCTGCCGGCTATTTCGATGGGTTGGCTGATCGTATCATGCAGAAAATCAGGTTGCTGGAAGAAGGAAAAGATACTGATGCCAATGAACTGGCGGATGTTGCTCCCTTGCTTCATGCTATGGCCAGGAGAAACGTATACACTGTCCCTAAGGGGTATTTTGAGCAAACCATTGTGCAACCCCCTGCCAGGGTAGTGTCTATGCATCGTCCGCGTAAGTGGATGCGTTATGCGGCTGCGGCCGCCCTTACAGGAGCCATTGGTACCGGTATTTTCTTCGCCTCCCGCAAAGAACAGGTGGGCGATTATGAAAAATATACGAAGGTGGATGTATCTTCAGCCATAGATAAAGTGAGTGATACGGAGCTGGTGAATTACCTGGACAAAAATGAGCGACTGACCGGAAGTGTTGATCAGACCATGGTTACCGCCAGCGAAGAATTACCAGATCTGAGCAAACACATCAGCCAATATTCCGATGAGGAACTGAAGGAGTTCCTGGATGAGAATAAGGATCTGGAGCTTGTTAAAGAAACCCCCGGAGGCGAATAATTTATGATGAAGCGGATACTAGTTTTACTATTATTAATAGCAGGTCTCTACTGTACCACTGGTGCTTGCCCATTCCAAGAGCAACAACCGCCTGCCGCAGCAGCCCAACAATCCACTCCACCACAACCCACCATCAATGTGATGGGTTTGAAGATTGCATTTGTAACCAGGCAATTGAACCTCAGTTCAGAAGAAGCCCAGAAATTTTGGCCTGTGTATTACGATTATGTAGACGATATGAAAGAAGCGAGGGAAGAAGAGAAAAAAATGGATGTGCTGGCTTTTGAAGAAAGATTGCTCAACATCCGCAAAAGGTACAAGGTTGAATACAAAAAGATACTGGGTACCGACGAACGCGCCAATAAAGCACTCACTATCGATCGCGATTTCAACCAGGTAGTAAAAAAGGAATTGCAACAAAGAGCCGAGTTTAGAAAACAGCGCAATAGTAATAAGCAGGGCAATTAATTATTTTCTCCCCAAACAGGCGTTTTAATATCATGGTAGAATAAAAAGGTCCAGCCTTTTTCCTGGCCTTCCTGCCACCACTGCTGTCTTAATTCCATACATTTTTTCCCGTCGTAATCGTATTTGGCCACGAAACGGTTTTTCATTTGTTGTAATTGCGGTGCATCGTCACCTCCGAAAAAAACGGTCCCCCTATCGGAAATGATGCTGAACACCTGGTGAAATTTACTGTGTGCACCGGTTAACTGGTAATGGATATGATCGCCTATCCATCCTTCATCGTTTGTCAACCAGTCCACCCTGCTAAAATCCTGTAACAAACTGAAATCTTCGGAGATATAAGAAGCATTGCCTGCTTCCATCGCAAAATCGAATTCTCTCTTTTGCACGTAATAAGTAGCATATGGGAAGCTGATGAAGCGTTCTCCTGTTCTGTCATCTGTAAGTGTGATACCTCCCGCGTGGTCTTTATGCAGGTGGCTCATCAGTACTTTGGTAACCTGGGTAGGGTTGATGCCTGCTTTCAGCAGGTTATTGTGGAGTTGGGGTTTGCCATCGGCATCGTTGTATCCCAGCCCTGTATCCAGCAGGATGACGTCGTTATTGGTTATCACAACAAAAGGCTGTATCTCAACCAGCATGCTTCCAACGGGCCTGCTGTTGAGTATTTCTGTTTCCGGATCGAAGGGGTTGAAAACTTTTGTTTTATCTACTGTAAATGCGCCTTCTGAAAGCGGAACAATTTGAATAGGGTTGCTCATCGTAAAACCATTTGTCTGTCTGCATCCAGCCTCAGCAGGATGAAGATCAGTACGGTAAACGTCAGTAATGAAGATCCTCCGTAACTGATCAGCGGCAAAGGTATGCCCACAATGGGAAACAACCCAATGGTCATACTTACGTTCACGGCAATATGGAAGAAGATGATACTGGCCACACTGTAAGCGTATACCCGGCTGAAAGTGCTTCGCTGTCTTTCGGCGATTTTTATGATGCGGAAGAGCATGAAAAGGTAAAGCAACAGGAATACCAGGCAACCTGTAAAACCAAAAGCTTCGCCCAGTGAGGTGAAAATGAAATCGGTATGTTGTTCAGGCACGTATTTGCCTCTTGTTTGGGTTCCTTTGAGGAAGCCCCGGCCCAATAATCCTCCCGAGCCGATGGCGATCTTACTTTGTCTTACATTATAGTCGTCTGGTTTATGCGCCGCTTTTTCATTGGGGTTTTTCCGTGCCGATTTTTTATTCAGACTGCAATCGTATTCTTTACCAACCATGCTGTAAATGCGGGTACTTTGATAGCATTCAAATACGTTGTTGAATATATATGGCACTACAAAACGCTGTATGCCTACACAGAGTAACCAGGTCCCTATAATAATGGTAAGCAATCCCTTGTTCCTCCGGAATTGTTTGCGCAACAAAAAGATCAGCACAGCGGCGATAACGGTAAGAATGATGGCCAATAGATTTGGTTCAACCACCAGTGTGGCAATCACCAGCACGGCAAAAGAGGAGCCTATCACCAGTATCTGGCCGGGCAGACCCTCGCGGTACATGGCAACCAGGAAAGAAGAATATACGAGGGCCAATCCCATCTCATGTTGTAAGATCGACAACATAGCCGGAGCAGCAGCAATAATGCTTGCAATGATCTGGGAGCGCAGCTTGCTGAAATCCACTTCCTGCCGCGATATGAATTTGGCCAGCGCCAGCGCGGTAAATATCTTGCAAACTTCGGCCGGCTGCAGGTTGAAGCCTCCGCCCAACGGTATCCAGCTTTTAGAGCCGTTGATATTTTTCCCCAATACAAAAGTGGCCAGCATTAGCACAATCCCGAAAGCATAGAGCAGGTTGGCAAAAGCGGTAAACAATTTACTGTCTGTTAGCAGGATGAAAATAGCAACGATGGCACAGATGCCACTGAAGATGAGCTGTTTGCTGTAATTGGTTTTACCGCTGAGGAAAGACTGCACCCAGTTGGTGCCGGTGCGGTACTCTACCATGAATATGCAAAGAATGCCTATGCTTACCATGATAGCGTAGAGCCAAATCATAGTAAAATCAACACCTTGTGCCACTTTGTTACTCTTGTTATTCATAAGGGTTAAGCGCTTGCTGTTCTCTTTGGTAAAAATTTACGCGGGTCATCGGGCAGAATCGCCTGTGTTGTTATTGTACGCTGCTGTTTGTTTTTGTTAGGTTTGGGTGGATTGTTTACAGGCGCGGCAGGAGGAATGTCTATATCTGGCTCCTCTTCAATGTTTGAAGTGTCACGCATGGCTTTCTTTGCAGCTTCCGACTCTTTTGCCTGCCTGCTGGAATCCCTTGCAGCTATAGCTTTTCGCATCAATGCGGGAATCAGGTTCTTTTTAGTGAACTCTTCCAGCATTGCTTTCCGCTCTGTTCCCGAGATAGAATCTCTTAAATATTTTTCTACGAGTAGGCTGGCAATAGGAGCGGCGGCCCAGGCACCCTGACCTGCATTTTCGCAAATGACTGCAATAGCTATTTTAGGATTTTCTCTTGGAGCAAAAGCGCCAAAGAAAGAGTGATCGATCTGTTTTTCTACTTTGCCATTGACTTTGGCATAGTTCTCTACTGTACCGGTTTTGCCGCACATATTGATACCCGGTATTCTCGACCTCACAGCTGTTCCATATTCTACCACAGCCTGCATGCCATCCTGCACAGCCTCAAAAACAGAGTCGGAGATATGATTGGCTGTGTGGTGTTTTGTCTTGTAAGCTTCAAGCATGTTGAACTCATCTCCTCCTTCAATTGAATCGATAAGATGGGGTGCATAATACCAGCCCCTGTTGGCAATGATGGCCATTACATTGGCCAACTGTGCTAATGTAGTGCTTACCTCACCTTGTCCGATAGCGTTGGAAATAATATTGCAGGAATGAAAATAAGCGCCATGCACTTTGGGATTACGGTAGAATTGAGGTGTAGGGATGTTTCCTTTTTTCTCTGAGGGTAGGTCTATACCCAATCTACGACCCAGGCCAAACGAATAGGCATACTTGTTGAATACAGCTAAGGAGCTGTCTATGCTGCCATATCTTCGTTGATCCAGTATTCGCTTGTATACTGTGGAGAAGTAGGTATTGTCACTATGCGCAACTGCTTCTTTAAAATTGAATACACCTTTATCGAGGCATTTAGGCTTGCCTGTACCGCAACCGGTAAAATAACCTGGGCAGCTGATCATTTCTCTTTCGTTGATTACGCCTTCGGTTAAACCGGCAATACCTACTACCGTTTTAAAGGTAGAGCCCGGCGAGTAAGTAGTAGCAATGGTCCTGTTGAGCAAGGGCAGCCTGGGGTCGAGAAAGAGGTCAGAGAAATGTTTCCTGCGCTGGTTTCCCGTAAGGTAGTTCGGGTTGTAAGTCGGGGCACTTACCATGCAAAGGATACCACCTGTTTTGGGATCAATGGCCACGATACTTCCTACCTTATTGGTCATTAATGTTTCACCGAGTTTTTGTAATTCAACGTCAATGCTGGAATAAAGGTTTTTTCCGGCAATAGCGGTTGTATCATAAGCGCCATTTTCCCATGGCCCCTGTATACGGCCCCTGTTATCCCTGATGTAGCGCTTGATACCCCTTTGTCCCATCAGCACTTTCTCGTATGTATTTTCCAGGCCTGTTCTTCCCACATAATCGCCCATCTCATAACCTTCCTCTTTATGTCTCCTGAGGAAACCGGTATCTACTTCTGCAATGTATCCGAGAACAGCGGCGCCAGCATCATAAGGATAGCTCCTCACTGACCGTTCGTTCAGCGCAAAGCCAGGAAACTTATACATGTTCTCATTCAGCTTTGCATACATTTCAGGCGTAAGCAATGCTTCGAAAACGCTGGGTTTTACACTGGTGTTCTTAAAAATAATCTCCCGCATTCTTTTACGGTAAGTAACGGTATCGATGTTCAGCAGGTTGCAAAGCGCCAGTGTATCGGTTCCCCTCGCGTCGGCAGGGATGACTATCAGGTCATAGCTGACCGCATTTTCAAGGATGGCCTTTTTTTTACGATCGAAGATGATGCCGCGGTCGGGATACACCACTTTCCGGAAGAAAGCATTATTATCGGCCGCCAGTTTGTATTTGGCAGAGAACAGTTGTAGGTTGACCAGCTGGCCAACGATGACCAGGACAACGCAGGCAAAAACGATCTGCACTACGCGGCTCCTGTTCTGATTAAATACCGGCATAACTCAAGAAACTATTGTAAAGAATATTGCAAATCTACGCTGCATTGGTTTTATACCTTCTCTTGCGAGGGAACAACATTTCGGCAAGGGCTATCAGCAACAGGCTCACCGCAGTGGTGCCCGCTACTTTCCCCAGGAAGTATATGAAGTTACCGAATTGCAGCCATTCGATCAATACAAGGTAAAAATGGTGCACGAAAGTCAGTATAACCACGTAGAGGCTGTATGGCGCCAATCCCATACTTTTCACACTCGGCTCGGCATAGCTCTGTTCGGTGGTTTCCTGTGGAATGAGGAGGCCAAGGAGAACGGGGCGTATGAAAGCGATAAGCACACAGGGAGCTGCATGCAAACCGGGCGTTCCGGTGAAAGCGTCCAGTGTGAGTCCGAATACAAATGCCAACACCATCAGGAACAGGCGATTGATATTGAAGGGCAGCCAGATGATGAATAAGAAATAAATATAGGGCACGATGAACTGGTGCAGCGGGGGCACTTCATTCAGAATAAACACCTGCAGCAGGATGAACAGTACATAACGGATGATATTTCTTACAAGGCTGCTCATGGATTTTTTGATGGGGTGTTTTCCAAAGCCGTCTGCTCGGCATAGCGTGCATTCGCTATCACGTTAACATATTGCAGGTTGAAAAAATTAGTGGCTGTTTTTACTTTGATGAGATAAAAATTACTTGATGGATCGGCGCTAATAGCGGCAACAGTGCCAACCATCAGGTGTGAAGGGAAATTGGCAGAATAATTACTGGTGAGTACGGTATCGCCCTTGTTCACTTTCGCACTTTTGCTCACATTCTTCAGTTGCAGATAGTAAGGATTGACGCCATCCCATTCGATGCTTCCTGCATAATTATCTTTCTTGAGCATGGCGCTCACTTTGCTGTTGCGGTGCAACAGGCTCATCACGCGACTGATGTTGTTACTGGCTTCCACCACAACACCTACAATGCCTTCCGGACCAATGACGGCCATTCCTTTTTTTACGCCTTGTTGGGTACCTCTTTCCAACGTGATGAAATTGGTTTGCAGGGTTACGGTATTACCAATGACCCTGGCCGGCAGGTAAATGTATTTACGGTAATGCCCCAGTGTATCGCGTAACGTGGTATCGGTAACGGCTTTGCGGCTGCTGTCGGGTGCCTGGAAATTGGCTGCCAGCATATTGCGCAGGCGTGCATTTTCTTCGGCCAGCTGCCGGTTGGTCTCTTTCAGGCTGAAATAACTGCGCAGGTTGCTGTAACGATGGTTGAGGTCGCCGGTTGCTTCATTGAGCGCAGCAGAGAAAAAAGCCTCGTGGGTTTTGCTTGCGTTGCTTAATAAGATAATGGCAGCAATCTGTAACAGCAGGAAGCTGAGAAAACCAAAGTACCGCCGTATAAAAAAAAATATGTTTTTCAAGGGGCTATCTCATAATAAAAGGGAACCGCTGATAGTTTTTCAAAGCCAGCCCTGTACCGCGTACCACGCTCTTGAGTGGATCATCGGCTACATGTACAGGCAATTTGATTTTGGCGCTGAGGCGTTTGTCCAGACCACGCAACAGCGCGCCGCCACCCGTCAGGTATAATCCCCTGCGATAGATATCGGCGGCCAGCTCGGGCGGCGTGGTCTCCAGCGCTTTCAGGATGGCTTCTTCTATTTTGAAAATGCTTTTATCCAGCGCTTCTGCAATTTCCTGGTAGCTTACCATGATCTGCTTGGGGATACCTGTTACCAGGTCGCGGCCGTTTACCGGAAGATCATCCGGCGGATTGTCGAGGTCTTTCATCGCAGCGCCTACTTGTATCTTGATCTGTTCTGCGGTACGCTCACCAATCAGTAAGCTGTGGTAACGACGCAGGGCTTCCATGATATCGGCGGTGAATTCATCACCCGCGATACGGATACTCTGGTCGCATACAATACCGGCGAGAGCGATCACGGTAATACCTGTAGTACCACCTCCAATGTCAATGATCATATTACCAACCGGTTCTTCTACATCTATGCCGATACCCAATGCGGCAGCCATGGGTTCGTGGATCATATACACTTCTTTGGCGCCTGCCTGCTCGGCACTGTCGCGCACCGCACGTTTTTCTACTTCGGTAATGGAAGAAGGAATACAGATGACCATGCGCCAACTGGGCGGAAACAAAGGTTTCTTGGGGTAGATCATTTTGATCAGTTCCCTGATCATCAACTCGGCGGCGTTGAAGTCGGCGATCACACCGTCTTTCAACGGACGAACCGTGCGAATGCTTTCGTGTGTTTTTTCATGCATCATGAGCGCTTTCTTTCCTACCGCCAACACTTCTTTCATGTTGTTACGGTTCAGCGCCACTATCGAAGGCTCATTGACTACTACTTCGTCGTTATGTATGATGAGGGTATTCGCAGTACCCAGGTCCATCGCAATTTCCTGTGTGAAAAAGTTGAACAATCCCATTGTAAATCTAAAATTCTAATTAGTCAGCTAATGCTTGCAAAGGTGGATGAAATTGGTTGAATTAACAAAGTCTAAAATACCGATTTTTCAGGCAAATTCGTATCCGATATCCTTCCGGTAGTACATGCCGTCAAAACTGATTCCAGCCAGTGTTTTTTTCGACAGGTTCACTGCCTCGGTAATGTTGTTGCCAAATGCTGATACCGCCAATACCCGCCCGCCATTTGTCACCACAGTGGTGTCCAACTGTCGGGTTCCTGCATGGAATACGAAGGTATTTTTGTTATCGCCGGCATGGGCCAGTCCCTCGATCCTGATATTCTTTTGATAATCACCGGGGTACCCTCCACTAACTGCCATTACGGTGCAGCAGCTCCTCTCGTCGAAAGCGATATTAGTATCAATTAACGTGCCATTATCCATCGCTGCAAAAAGTGCCACCAGGTCTGTCTGTAACCTCGGCATCACCACTTCTGTTTCGGGGTCGCCCATGCGGCAATTGTATTCGATCACATAGGGTTCACCATCGCAGTTCATCAGTCCGAAGAAAATGAAACCATGATAAATCAGTCCTTCTTTTTTCAATCCATCTACTGTTGGACGTATGATACGTGACTCTACTTTTTGCATGAAGACTTCATCCATAAAAGGCACGGGGCTTACACAGCCCATACCACCGGTGTTGAGCCCGGTATCGCCTTCACCGATGCGTTTGTAATCTTTAGCGTGGCCGATGAGTTGATAGTCGATGCCATCTGTGAGCACAAATACACTCACTTCAATGCCCCGCAGGAATGATTCGATCACCACTTTGCTGCTGGCCTCGCCAAATTGTTTGTCCAGGATCATGGAAGCAAATACTTCCTGTGCCTGTTCGTGGGTTTCGGCAATAACTACTCCTTTGCCTGCGGCGAGTCCGTCTGCTTTCAATACCACGGGCAGACTATGCGCGGCGATGTATTTTTTTCCTTCTTCAAAATTATCGGCTGTGAACTCGGCATAAGCTGCAGTGGGAATCTGGTGACGCTGCATGAATTTTTTACTGAAAGCCTTGCTCCCTTCCAATTGGGCCGCCGCCGCCGAAGGGGCTACTACGGTGATCTTCTGCAACTGCTCATCGGCCTGAAAAAAATCGTAAATGCCTTTTACCAGCGGCTCTTCAGGTCCTACTACCAACATATTGATGTGATGTGTAATACAGGCTTCTTTAATAGCTGCAAAGTCTGTTACACCAATGGGTAAATTGGTGCCGTATTGAGTTGTTCCGGCATTGCCCGGAGCAATGAATAATTGGTCGCAATGATGGCTCTGGCTCATTTTCCAGGCCAGCGCATGTTCTCTTCCGCCCGAACCAAGTAAGAGTATATTCATGATAAAATGCTGATTGTGGGGCGAAAGTAGAACTTAATTCATTCCACGTAACTTTTTTCCGGCAGACGTTTGGCCACCAGCAGGTAAAGCAGGAAAAAGCCCGACAATATGCTGATGAACAACCAAAAATAACTGGCACCTGTATAGCGTGCAAAGAACCCATTGTTGGCAATGCTGTTGTTGACGAGACTGGTGAAGATATTACCCAATGAAATGCCCAGCAGGTACAAGGCCGTCATGGTGCTCTTCATGGATTTGGGCGATTGGGTATAGGCATATTCCAGGCAGGTGATGGATACCAGTACTTCGGCGCCGGCCAGGATGAAATAAGCCAGTATCTGCCACCACACGGTGGGCCTGCCACCCTGGTCGATCTTTTCCTGTAAGAAAGCAATGATGATAAAAGACAATATGGTGAGGAACAACCCTGCACCGATCTTGCGCAGCGGCGTAACCTTGATGCCCGTTTTTTCAATGAGTGGGAACAATCCATACGTGAACACCGGTATCAGGCTGATCAGGAACAGTGGGTTGAATGTTTGTATCTGCTCCGGCAGGAACTCATAACCGAAAATATGCAGATCCAGTTTGGTAGCCTGTAATACCCATTCGGAAAGGTTTTGGTCCCACAGCGCCCAGAAGATAGGGGTGAACGCAAATACAGCCAGGATGCGATACACAGCCTGTACGCCATCAATAGCTTCGGGTGAGTATTTTTCTGCTACCGTTTCCCAAACGGTTTTGTCCTGGCGATTGAAAAAAACTTTTTTCCAGGCATATAAAAAAGCTTTTTTCAAGGCATATAATGATATCCTCATAAAATTTTCTTTCTTCACACCCGTGGGAGGCACTTTCACATATCTATGCCTGCCCAGCCAGAAGATCAGCGTGGCCAGGCACATGAGTATACCCGGTATGCCGAAAGCGAGTTCCGGTCCGTATTTTTTATAGATGATGGGGATCAACAGGGTAGACAGCACAGAACCCGAATTGATGCTGAAATAGAACCAGCCATAAACTTTCGACATCAGTTCCAGGTTTGATTTGTCGAACTGGTCGCCCACATTGGCCGACACGCAGGACTTGATGCCTCCCGCCGCAATGGCTATGACGATGAGGCCGGTGCTGAACAGGCTGAGATCGTGTGTAGACAACGACAATACCAGGTTACCGATGGCATATAATATAGAGACATACAGAATGACTTTGTATTTGCCGAAGAACCAGTCGGCCACAATACCACCCACCAACGGCATGAAATAAGCAAAGAACACAAAGAGGTGTGATAGCTCATTGGCGCGGGCTTCGGCTATGCTCTGCAGGGCCGGGTTATGTGCCGGATTGAAGAATTGCGCTACCAGAAAAGTAGGCATGATGGCTCGTATGGCATAAAAGCTGAAACGTTCGGCGGCTTCATTTCCGATAATAAATGGCACCGACTTGGGCATTTTAGCTTTTTTTTGCTCGTTTGGTATCTCGGGCATAAATCGTATTTTGAAATTTTAAATCGTGTCGAAAGTAAGGATTTTATGAGTTGTTAGTTGATAGTTGTCAGTTGTTAGAAACAGATGCTAACACATAACGCTATCAACTAACAACTATCAACTAACAACTATAACTATGTCTGAATCACAAAAGACCTTTAAGCCCTTCGTTTCTCCCGAAACGAATATGAAAGAATTGACCGTTAAGTCCATACTCGTGGGCAGTTTGTTCGGCGTTATTTTTGGCGCCGCCACCGTGTACCTGGCTTTGAAAGCGGGCCTCACCGTAACTGCTTCCATCCCTATTGCTGTTATTGCCATTACACTTGGCCGGAGATTCCTCAAGACCACCATACTGGAAAACAATATCATCCAGACCACCGGCTCTGCCGGTGAAAGTATTGCCGGTGGGGTGGCTTTTACACTGCCGGGCTTTCTTTTTCTTTCATCGCCTACCAGCGCCGAATACTTCAATTATTTAACCATATTGGTATTGGCTATTGTAGGCGGACTGTTAGGCACTTTGTTGATGATACCCTTGCGTAGGGCCTTGATCGTTAATGAGCATGATACCCTCCCTTATCCAGAGGGAACTGCTTGTGGTGATGTGTTGAAGGCGGGGGAGAAAGGCGGCGATTTTGCCAAGACGGCTTTCTGGGGACTGGGTGTGGCGTTACTGTATGCGTTCTTGCAAAAAATATTGCACGTGATTGCCGAGACGCCTTATTATGCTACCAAACAGATCAATAAGTTCTTTCCTTCGGCGAAAGTGAGCGGTGAGATCACGCCTGAATACATGGGTATTGGTTATATCATCGGCCCGCGCATTGCCGGCGTACTGGTAGCGGGTAGTGTATTAAGTTGGATGGTATTTATTCCGCTCTTGTCTACCCTGGTTCCAGGTGATGTGATTGCGTTACAACTGGCTAAACTGGGTTACCTGGCAGATATTGCCAAGCCCGGTGGAAAAGGCGGATGGGATCCGGTTACACATCATTTCAATGATTATGCATCGGCCATTTATTACGCGTATGTACGGCAGATAGGTGCGGGTGCAGTAGCAGCCGGCGGTATCATCACCCTTGTTAAAACCATTCCTACTATTGTAAAATCGGTGAAAGGAAGTCTGTCTTCTTTGAAGGCCGGTAATGAAGAAAGTGCTGCAACTGCTGTGTTGCGTACAGAAAGAGATTTGAGCCTGCGAGTAGTAGGATTGGGCAGCCTGGGCCTGATCGCTGTTATTACTTTATTACCGCAAGTGCCCGGCGATAACCTGCTCCAGAAATTATTCATTGGTATACTGGTATTGTTGTTCGGCGCTTTGTTTGTAACGGTAGCTTCGCGTATTGTAGGATTGATCGGTACATCCAACAGTCCCATCAGTGGTATGACCATTGCCACGGTGATGGGTACCAGCTTGATTTTCCTCAGTGTAGGTTGGACAGGTAAAGCGTTTGAGCCGTTGGTGCTGGTGGTTGGAGGGATGATCTGTATTGCTGCAGCCAATGCCGGAGGTACTTCGCAAGACCTCAAGAGCGGTTACCTGGTAGGTGCCACGCCGCGTAACCAACAGATCGCTTTGTTCATTGGTGCTATCGTATCTTCTGTTATTATTGGTATAACGGTTAAGTTCCTGGATAAACCTTCAACGGAAATGTTGCAACAAGGTGTGCAACATGCGATCGGTTCAGAGAAATTCCCGGCGCCGCAAGCTACATTAATGGCTACGTTGATCAAAGGGATACTATCGCAGAACCTCGACTGGCAATATGTAATGGTGGGTATGTTCCTGGCGGTTACTGTAGAACTATGCGGTTTGAAGGCATTGAGTTTTGCTATTGGTGTTTACCTGCCGCTTTCTACCACGCTGCCCATTTTCGTGGGAGGTGCTATCAGGGGAATTGTAGAAGCAAAACAGAAGAAAGCGAATAAGCAGTTGAGCGCGGAAGAAGAGGAGCTGAGTAAAGGAAGTCTGTTTGCAACAGGATTGGTGGCGGGTGGCGCTGTTGCCGGCGTGCTGATTGCTTTTATTGCCGGAAGTGATAAAGGGGAACGATTCCTGAATGCTGTAAGCATGGAAGACAATATCAGTCATGCATTATCGCAGGATGGTTATTTCCTGGTGGGCGCGTTGTTCTTCACATTGATGGGCATTATACTGTACCGTGTGGCAATGAAAAAGACGGCATAGTTACTTTATTCGTCTTTGATGAAACGGTGCAGCAGGTCTAGGTTCTGGATGGTGATCTTTTTACCGTCTACTGAAATAGCTGCTTCTTCTGTCATTTCATTCATGATACGGAACAATGTCTCGTAGGTAGTGCCGGTGTAAGACGCCAGGTCCTGTTTGCTGAGGTACAGGTCAATACATCCTTCGCTGTTCATGCCGAATTTTTCCTTGAAAGTGAGCAGGGCATTGGCGATCCTTCCTTTTACGGTCATGTGCGCCAGGTTTCGCATGCGCTTTTCCGACTCTTTTAATTCTGCAGCGAAGAACATCATCAGGTGGTAAAGAAAATCGTGGTTTACTTTTAAGGTAGAGCGAAAAAAGTCCAGGTCAATGAAGCAGACATCGGTAGGTTGAAGTGCGGTGGCTGACACGGGGTATACAGTGTCGGAGCCCAATCCCCTGTGCCCTACAATAGCGCCGTTACCGGCAATACGCAGGATCAGTTCTTTTTCCAAGCCCCATTTCTTATGTACTTTCACGAGGCCGGTATGGATGAAGTACATGCCGGTAACTTCTTCGTCTTCCCTGAACAGCAGTTCCCCTTTTTTCAGGTGAAAACTTTTCCGGTTTTTATCTACGGCAGGCAGCCAATCGCTCAGACAGTGCTTACAAAGCATGCAACTTTTGAGATCGCAGTTCTTCTTGTTTTTTTTCATAATCGCCTAGTTCTCCTGCAGCTTTTGGTAAAGCATTTTATCCGGTGGTGGCAGGTATCAGCCGGTGCATCAGTTCATCTTTTAATAAAGAAGGGTGCAGTTTCACCACTTCTCCTACCACTACGACTGCCGGATTGCTTATGCCGGCATACTGGGCTTTGAAGAAAATATCTTTCACGGTACCGATCACCATTTTTTCGGCTGCAGTTGTGCCACTCTGGATGATGGCAACAGGAGTATCTTTTTTATCATAACGTTCGAATGTTTCCATAATGGCTTCGAGTTTACTCATGGCCATCAGTATGACAACGGTTGCAGAAGATTGTGCGGCCCATTGTATATCGGCCGATATTTCTCCTGAACGGGTTGTTCCGGTAGTGACCCAAAAGCTTTCATTGATGCCCCTGCATGTAAGAGGGATCAACTGGGTAGCTGGTACGGCCAGTGCACTGGAAATACCCGGAATGAGTTCTATGTTCATTCCGGCTGCTTTTGCAATGGAAATTTCTTCCATCGCCCTTCCGAATACAAAGGGATCGCCCCCTTTCAGCCGTACAATATGGCGATAGGTGCCTGCATGTTCCAGGATCAGCCGGTTGATCTCTTCCTGAGACAAAGCATGGCATCCATACCGTTTACCAACGAATTGCCTGATACAACCTGGAGGGGTGTAATCGAGCAGGCTTTCATTAGCCAGGGCATCATATAGAACAACTTCTGCTTTCCGGAGGGCTTTGATAGCTTTTAAGGTGATTAGGTCCGGATCTCCCGGTCCGGCCCCGATCAGATAGAGCGAAGGTACTGATAGTTTCATATTATTACTAAAATTATGTAAAAAATATTTTAGTGTTTTGTATAAAATTACATAATTGTTTCTAAATTTATGATGTAAATCGCCATTTGAAATGAAATAATATAATATCTGTGTAAATAATATTACATATAATTATTTATAATTCGATTGTTTGCCACTATTTCACGCTTAACCCAAGCATTATGAGAGTAGTGGTAGTAGGTAACGGTATGGTAGGCTATAAGTTTTGCGAAAAACTGGTAGCTAAAAACACCCATGGTCAGTTTGAGCTGACCGTATTCGGGGAAGAAAGCCGCCCCGCATATGACAGGGTGCACCTCAGTGAGTTTTTTTCCGGCAAATCTGCCGAAGACCTTTCCATGGCATCCGCCGATTGGTACTTTTCCAATAACATCCAGCTTCATTTGGGCGATCCCGTGCAGAAGATCGACCGTGATCGTAAAACAGTGTATTCCCACAAAGGCCTGGAAGTCCATTATGATTACCTGGTCCTGGCCACAGGCTCATCGGCCTTCGTGCCTCCCATACCGGGAGTGGAAAAAAACGGTGTATTTATATATAGGACGATCGAAGACCTGGAATTGATGAAAGCATGGGCAGGCAGGGCGAAGAAAGGTACTGTGATCGGTGGCGGACTACTGGGTCTGGAAGCGGCCAAAGCCTTGCTCGACCTGGGTATCGCCGACACCAGCGTGATAGAATTTGCACCCCGCCTGATGCCTCGCCAGGTAGATGAACTGGGATCGCAATTACTGCAATCAAAACTGGAAGCCCTGGGACTTACCATCTATACTGCTAAAAACACATCAGCTATTCTGGGTGAAGAAGCAATAACCGGTCTCTCATTCGCAGACGGGTCCATCCTTGAATCCGATATGCTTGTTATTTCGGCGGGTATCAAACCCAGGGACGAACTGGCCAAAGCTGCCGGGTTGCTCACCGGTCCGCGCGGTGGTATTGTAGTGAATGATTTATTACAAACATCTGATCCCGATATCTATGCCATCGGTGAATGCGCGCTGCATAATGAAATGATCTATGGACTTGTTGCGCCGGGTTATGAAATGGCCGAAGTGGTGGTGGGACAACTGACCGATAGCGAAAAAGCTTTTACCGGTTTTGACATGAGCACGAAGCTCAAGCTCATCGGCGTTGATGTGGCCAGCTTTGGAAATCCTTTCATCAATGATGGCGAAACAAGAACTATTGTGTTTAATGATGGCATCAATGGTGTTTACAAAAGAGTCAACATCAGTGCAGACGGCAAACAACTCCTGGGCGGTATTCTTGTAGGCGATGCCGAACAATACAATATGTTGTTGCAGACCTGCAAAAACAAGATCGTATTACCTCCCAATCCCGAAGACATCATCCTGGGTGCCAGGGGTGGAGAATCGCAGGAAGCCGGTGTATTGAGCCTGCCCGATGACGCTTATATATGCAGTTGTGAGAGTGTGACCAAAGGAGCTATCTGCAAAGCAGTAGAAGATGGCGAAGAAACAGTGGATGCTATCAAAAAATGTACGAAAGCCGGAACGGGCTGTGGTGGTTGTTTGCCCATGATCAAAGACCTGGTGAATCATACATTAAAAGCACAGGGTAAATATATCCGTAATGTTATCTGTGAGCATTTCCATTACAGTCGCCAGGAATTGTACGACCTGGTGAAACTGCACGAATTGAAAAGCTATGAAGATGTATTGAATAAACTGGGAACAGGTGATGGCTGTGAATTATGTAAACCTTCGGTGGCTTCCATCCTGGCCAGCCTGTGGAATGAAATGATCCTGAAAAAAGGAAACGATACCGCGCAGGACAGCAACGACCGTTTCCTGGCCAACATACAGAAAGGTGGTACTTATTCTGTGGTGCCGCGCATACCCGGCGGTGAGATCACGCCCGATAAGTTGATAGTGATCGGACAGGTAGCTAAAAAATATCATCTCTATACTAAAATAACAGGCGGCCAGCGTATTGATCTTTTCGGTGCGCATTTATCAGACCTGCCATTGATCTGGGAAGAACTGATCGAGGCCGGTTTTGAAAGCGGACATGCTTATGGAAAAGCGCTGCGTACAGTGAAGAGTTGTGTGGGCAGCACCTGGTGCCGGTTTGGCTTGCATGACAGTGTAAGTTTTGCTATTCGTGTTGAAGAAAGGTACCGTGGACTCCGGGCTCCGCATAAGATCAAATCTGCGGTTTCGGGATGCATACGTGAATGTGCCGAAGCACAGAGTAAAGACTTCGGCATCATTGCCACAGAAAAAGGATGGAACCTCTATGTATGTGGTAACGGTGGTTCCAAACCGCAACACGCTTTATTGCTAGCAACTGATCTCGACGAAGAAACCTGTATCCGTTTTATTGACCGTTTCCTGATGTTCTATATCAAAACTGCCGATCCATTGACAAGAACTGCTACCTGGCTGAATAAAATGGAAGGTGGTATCGACTACCTCAGAAATGTAGTGGTTAACGACAGCCTGGGCATTGCAGCAAAGCTGGAAGAAGAAATGCAGTTATTGGTAGACAGTTATAAGTGCGAATGGAAAGAAGCGATCGAAAACCCGGAAATAAGAAAACGATTCAACCATTTTGTAAATGCGCCCGAAGAAAAAGACCCCAGCATTGCTTTTGAAGAGATGCGGGAACAGAAAAGGGCCAAAGAATGGAAATAATAATTATTCAATTCATCATTTAAAAAATACAACTATGACAGAAATGGAAACAATGGCATGGTTCCATGCCTGCAGTGTAGAAGATGTTCCTTCCAATGGCGGGGTATGCGTAAAATACGGTGAAGAGCAAATTGCGCTCTATCATTTTACCCGCCGTAACGAATGGTATGCTACGCAGAATGAATGTCCGCATCGCCGCCAGATGGCATTGAGCAGGGGCATGATCGGTTCGCAAAATGATGTACCCAAAGTGGCATGCCCCTTTCATAAGAAAACATTTTCACTGGTAACGGGTGAATGTCTGAACGACGACGAATGTTCAATTCGCACTTATCCAGTGAAGATAGAGGGAGGCCACGTATTCATTGGAGTAGAAGGTATCGTGTAATACCAGCCTCTTTTATTCACCTTTTATAACTGAATTATATGTCGCTCAATCCGAATCAACCACTCACTAAACTCAATGTCTTTTCCTTTAAAGGAATTCAGATGCGTAGTTTTCATATTACGTGGTTTACTTTTTTTGTATGTTTCTTTGGGTGGTTTGGCCTTGCTCCTTTGATGCCTACCATCAAGGAAGACCTTCACCTCGATAAATCGCAGATAGGTAATGTGGTTATTGCATCAGTATCAGGTACCATTATCGCCCGTTTGCTAATCGGAAAATTATGCGATATATGGGGCCCAAGAAAAACCTATACCGCTTTGTTGTTACTGGGTGCTATTCCCGTGATGTGCGTGGGTTTTGCACATGATTACACTTCATTTCTGTTGTTTCGCCTGGCTATCAGTGTTATTGGCGCTTCTTTCGTGATCACACAGTTCCATACTTCCATGATGTTTGCCCCGGAAATCAAAGGAACTGCCAACGCTGTAGCCGGTGGGTGGGGTAACCTGGGCGGAGGTGTTACCAATATGATCATGCCGGTGATATTCGCCGCCATTGTCGGTATAGGTTATACCAAACAGGAAGCTTGGCGTTATGCGATGATCGTTCCCGGCGCATTGATGCTCATCGCTGCATTTCTCTATTATCGTTTTACCAAAGACACACCTGCCGGGAATTTCGACGAAATAGAAAGAGCGCCTAAAGTCAAAGGAAAAAAGAATTACAGCGTGCTGAAAGACTGGCGTGTATGGTCGCTCGCACTCGCTTATGCCGTTTGTTTTGGAATGGAGATCACATTCGATAATGTAGCGGCCCTTCATTTTGTACAGGAATACAAACTCAGCCAGGGCACCGCCGGTCTCTGTGCAGGCTTATTCGGCTTCATGAATCTTTTTGCAAGAGCGCTTGGCGGACTCTTTGCAGACAAAGTAGGGAAAACTTATGGTATGTGGGGAAAGGGTATTCTTTTGTCGCTGGTACTGCTGCTGGAAGGATTCGGCCTGATCCTGTTTGCCAAATCGGGTTCTTTTGGTATGGCCATTTTCTTCATGATCTTTTTTGCCCTGTTCCTTAAAATGGCTAACGGTACTACTTATGCTATTACACCATTTATCAGCGAAAAGAACATAGGCTTAGTGAGCGGCATTGTAGGCGCCGGAGGCAATGTAGGAGGAATGTTGTTCGGATTCCTGTTCAAAGCGAAAGGTATTACTTACCTGGACGCGTTCAGCTATATAGGAATGATCGTCATTGGCGTATCACTGATAGTACTGGTGACCAGGTTCTCAAAAGAAGAAAAACGTGTGCGTCTGAAAATGGCGATGGAATACAACAAGTAATACCTGTCAACGATTGCTTGCCTTATTAAATCATTACCGTGAGTGAGATAAAGACAAATAGTATCGAAAAAAAAACAACTATCTGTTGTTACTGTGGTGTAGGCTGCGGCATTATGGCAGATACCGATAAGCTTGGACGGGTTACCATTGAAGGAGATGCCGATCATCCGGTGAACAGGGGACAGCTTTGCAGCAAAGGCAGGAACCTGCACTATACGGTGAACGATACCAGCGACCGTATTTTCTATCCTGAAATGCGTTATGCCAGAAATCAGCCAAGGCAAAAGGTTTCGTGGGATAGTGTATTGGAAAGAACGGCTGCAGTGTTCAAAACATTGATTGATAAATACGGACCCGATGCGGTTGCTTTCTATGCTTCCGGTCAATGTCTCACAGAAGAATATTATGTGATCAACAAACTGGTGAAGGGGTTCATCGGAACCAATAACATCGACACCAATTCGCGGCTGTGTATGAGTAGCGCTGTGGCCGGCTATAAGATGAGCCTTGGTGAAGATTGTGTACCCGTATGCTATGATGATATTGAACTGGCCGACCTGATCTTTGTAGCAGGCGCCAACCCAGCCTGGTGTCACCCGATCTTATGGCAACGGGTAGAAAAGGCCAAAGAAAAAAATCCGGCCCTCAAGATCATTGTAAGCGATCCGCGTAAAACACAAACCTGTTCCCTCGCTGATCTTCATTTACAACTGAATCCCGGAACGGATATCACACTGCATCATGCCATTGGCAGGGCACTCATAGAAAACGACGACGTCGACCCTGCATTCATTGAAAACCATACAGAAGGATTCGAAACATACCGGGCGATCGTTTTTGAAAGAACGGTTGCCGAAGCGGCGATCATCTGCGGTATAGAAGAAAGCGATATCAGGATGGCCGCCAGGATGATCGCTGATGCGAATGGGTTCATTACCATGTGGACCATGGGTCTTAACCAGAGTGTGATTGGTGTGAATAAGAACCTGTCGCTCATTAACCTCAATCTCATCACAGGACATATTGGTAAACCAGGCTCCGGCCCGCTTTCACTGACCGGTCAGCCCAATGCCATGGGCGGGCGGGAAGTAGGTGGATTGTCTAACTTATTACCTGCGCATCGCGATTTGCAAAACCCGCAGCACCGCGCCGAAGTAGAACAGTTCTGGAATATTATGCCCGGAAAGATCGCGGCTCAACCCGGATTGACCGCTACCGAAATGTTCGATGCACTGAACGAGGGCAGGCTTAAAGCGATATGGGTGTTGTGTACCAATCCTTTGATCAGTCTGCCCGATGTGCGCAAGGCAGAAGCTGCTTTGCAAAAAGCAAAATTTGTGGTAGTACAAGAGATTAGCCATCAATCGGAGATGATCAAATACGCCGATGTGGTATTACCTGCTGCTGCCTGGGCAGAAAAAGAAGGCACCATGACCAATGCTGAACGACGCATTGGTTACCTGCATAAAATAAAAGAAGCGCCCGGCGAGGCGTTACCCGATGCCGAGATCATTTGCCGTTTTGCACAGAAAATGGGATACAAAGGATTTGATTATCCCAATGCCGCCGCCATCTTTGCCGAACATGCTGCATTGACAAAGGATACTCATGTTGATATCAGTGATCTCAGTCATGCTATACTGAAAGAAAAACGCGCTGTGCAGTGGCCTTATACAAAGACTATTAATGGACATGGCACTGCAAGACTTTTTACCGATAAAACATTTTATACAGCTTCTCAACGTGCGATCATCCGTTCTTTTCCTGATGAAAACCTGTCGGAGAAAATTAGCCCCGATTTCCCGCTGATACTTACTACCGGCCGTATCCGAGACCAGTGGCATACCATGAGCAAAACGGGTAAAGTAAATAAACTGAAGCAACACATATCCGAATCTTTTCTTGAAATGCATCCCGAAGATGCTGCACAAAGAAAGATCAGGGAGAACGACCTGGTAGAGATCGCCAATGAAAGAGGTCATGTGCGGGTGAAAGCCAGGTTGTCTGACAATATTAAACAGGGCGTTGTATTCCTGCCCATGCACTGGGGCAAGGTGTTGGATAGTGATCTCAATCGCGCCAATAACCTCACAAATAACCTGGTAGATCCGCAAAGCAAAGAGCCTGATTTTAAATTCTCTGCAGTTGAAGTAAAATTGTATACCAAGCCCAAACAAAAGATCATTGTAATTGGCGCGGGTGCAGGCGCTTGCGGCTTTGTGAAAAGTTACCGGACGCTGAATACAGAAGACGAGATCGAAATATTCAGCAAAGAGAATTTTCCTTTTTACAACCGCGTATTGCTGCCCGATTATATTACCGGCACACTTCCCTGGGGTAACCTGGTGAAAATGTCTGATGAAGAAGAATACCATTATAATATCAAACTGCATCGCGGTGTAAGCATCACGCATATCGACAAAGAAAAAAAGTTGGTTACCGATGATAAAGGCGGTGTGCATTCGTATGATGTGCTGCTCATGGCAACAGGCAGCAGGGCTGCCATGCTCAGGGATGTTCCTGCCATGCAAGGAATCTTTACCATGCGTAGCAGAACCGATGCTGATCATTTTAAAAATCACATAGACGCTGCCAATGGCAGGGTGGTCATTGTAGGCGGAGGATTGCTTGGCATCGAACTGGCAGCATCGCTGCGTGAAGTGAATGTGGAAGTGACCATTGTACAAAGGATATCCAGGCTGATGGACCGTCAGTTGGATCCGCTTGGCAGTCAATTATTGCATGAAGAGCTGGTTGATAAAGGTGTAGAGATTTATTATAACGATGAGATAGAGCGCTTCCTGGGTAATAACACGGTATCGGGCATCCGGTTGAAAAGTGGATTGATCGTGAACTGTCAGGCTATTGTAATAGCCATAGGAACTGTTCCGAACATTGAGATTGCGAAAGCAGGAGGTGTGCATTGTAAAAGAGGAGTGCTGATCAACGAGTACCTGCAAACCAGTGATCCTAACATTTTTGCTGTTGGCGAGATAGCGGAATTCAAAGGATTCCTGTATGGCATTACGGCTGCTGCAGAACAGCAGGCAGAAATTGTTGCGCGATACCTGACCGGTGATATTTCAAAATACTATACAGGCTCTTTGTTGATGAATATTTTAAAAATGCACGGAACCGATCTCTGTTCGCTGGGTGAAGTGGAATGTCCTGATGATCCTGCGTATGAAGAAGTGGTATTCATCGACAAAGCCAAGCGATATTATAAAAAATGCATCATTCACAACGACCGGCTCATCGGCGCCATCCTTATCGGGGATAAATCTGAGTTCCTGGAATTCAGGAACCTCATCGAACAAAAAATTGAACTGAGTGAAAAACGCTTGCAGTTACTGCGTTCCGGTAAGGCCGCGGAACCTGTTATCGGAAAACTGGTATGCAGTTGCAACAACGTGGGCGAAGGCAACCTGCTCAATAAGATCAAGGAGGGTTGTAAAGACCATTTGCAATTGTGCCAGCTTACAGGCGCCGGCATGGGCTGCGGCAGCTGCCGACCGGAAGTGAAAGCCATCCTGGAAAATTGTTTGGGCGTATCGGCAAAAGAAAATGTGCTGGTTGAAAAATAAACATGTATGGGAATACGAAGCAATCATACTATCAAGATCAACTTCAGGGGAGGAATTATCTCGCCAGGCGATCTTTATAATATCCTTGTAGTAGCAAGGAAGGCGGGCGTGTTGCATGTAAGCTTCGGGTTGCGTCAGCAATTGCTGTTGAATGCATCAGCTGATTCCATTCATATACTTCGTGAAGGATTGGGTCAATTGGCCATTTCTTATGATCTGGATAATGAACAACATCCCAATATCGTAAGCTCTTATCCGGCAGAGGAAATATTCATTACCAATACCTGGCTGAGTGAAGGTGTATACAAGGATATATTCGATGGACTCGATTATGAGCCCGAGCTCAAGATCAATGTTTCGGACAGTCACCAGAGTTTTACACCCATGCTTACGGGCAATATTAATTGGGTAGCTTCGGCTACGTCCCTTCATTTCTGGCATTTATTCATCCGTTTTCCTAAGACCAACAGTATTTACGAATGGAATGAAATGGTATACACCAATGATATTCCGGGTGTGTCAAAAGAAATTGAAAAACTGATCTTTCAGCACAGAGAAGCGTTTTACGACAACAAACAGGCGAAGGGTGAAGCATTGATGCAACTGCTTCAAAAACAGCAATACATTACCAAGCCTGCTGAAAAACCTGCGGCATTACCTGCTTTCAACCTGCCTTACTATGAGGGGGTGAACAGGGTCAACGATAAATACTGGGTGGGTATTTACAGGCGCGACGAATTGTTTGCGGTTGATTTTTTGAAAGCGCTGTGTAAACTTTGCCTGGATACCAAGATCGGCCAGCTTTGTTCTACGCCCTGGAAGTCGATCATCATCAAAGGGGTGGAGGAAAAAGACCGGCCCAAATGGAATCAATTGCTGAACAAGTACCAGGTGAACATGCGGCATGCTGCCAATGAATTGAATTTCCAGGTGGAAGATCATTGCCGTGAAGGATTGGAGTTGAAAAATTACCTGGTTAAAAAATTGAATGATGAAGATACCCGCACATTCGGTGTATGCATTGGTATCAAAACCAGGAAAAAAAGTGAAGTATTCTGTAGTGTATTGGTACGCCGCAGGCCACTGATCAACTTATGGGGATTGGAATGCCTGTATGTATATGATATCCTTTGTGCACATGATTTCAATCCGAATGCACGCACTGGCTTTGTATTCAGCAGGGCCAATCCGAAATTCTTGTTGGGCGAACAGTTGAGACGTTTGGTGATTGCGTTTTATAATAATCGTGCAGATAAGAATGCGATCATGGAAAAACAGGTAGCTGCTGAGAAAGCACCCGAACTGAAGAAGCAGCTATCTTATGTACACCAATGCCGGCATTGCTTTACCATATACGATGAATCGTTTGGCGACCTGGAGAAAGGAGCAGCTCCCGGTACTGCATTTGAATCATTGGATGAAGATTACCATTGCCCATTATGCGATGCAGATAAATCGAGCTATACGCGCATTGAAAAAGCCGGGCTTGAACTACAAACCATTTAGTTCTGCATGCGCATTGAAATTGCGGAACGAGATTTTCTGTTGTGGTTGTATGGGAATGCAGACAATACTAAGATGATCGAGCATGTACTTCATACTGTGTTTGGCCAAATGCCCATTCTGTAGCAGCGCCAATATCTTAGCCAATCCTCTTGCACTGTAGATAGCGCATAGAGGTTCCGGTTCTCCGTCGTTTGTGAAAACGCAGGCTTCTGCTTCAGGTGCCTGTTGGTATCGTTCATGAAGTTCTTTGAGCAAAGTGGATTCCATCAGCGGCATATCGCAGGCAAGTGTAAAAAGAGCTCTCTGCGGATATTGCAGATGGCAGCTTAGTACACCTAATAATGGGCCGCGTAAATCCAGCGAAGGGGCATCCACTACCAGATCAGCAGCATCGAAAACCGCTGTGTAATCTTTGTATTGTTGCTGGTTCACAGAAAGTTTAACCGGTATCCCCAACGGCGTTATTTTATCAATGGCTGTCTGCGCCCAGGTCTTGGCTTCCAGTTTGAGCAACCCTTTGTCGCTCCCCATCCTGGAACTATTACCACCGCAAAGGATAATACCCAACATAATTTGAATTATTTTGTTAAAGGATATCGGTATGGTGGGGTTTGGTATCGGCATGGCCGAGGCTTTTACCCGGACTAACCCGGTCCCTTACGACTTGCTTCAGCTCTTTTATTTCGGGAAAGCCACCGTATTCTTTCCGGTCGAAAATTTTTTCGTTGTCGAGACTGATGTGGAATTCGCCGCTGGTCTCGCTGGGTTCGAGGGCAACGGCTTTGAGCTCTGCCTCGAAAGTGGTCAGCAGCTCCTGTGCAATATAAGCGGCGCGCAGCAGCCAGTGGCATTTGGGACAATAAGTGATGGTGATGGTGGGCTTCATATAAAATGTATAAATTAAAGTTGGGTTGGGGCCTTTAGGCTACATAAATTTACTGATTATTCGAGCTGGTTGATGAAAAAGAATATATATGCTGGTAGATCAACATAACAGGACTCACGACTATTTGCGTATCTCGCTGACAGATAATTGCAACTTGCGTTGTTTTTATTGCATGCCGGAAGAAGATTATGTGTTTACCCCAGCCAAACAATTGATGCAGGCAACTGAAATTGAGGAGCTGGCAAAAATTTTTGTAAGCCTGGGTGTGAAGAAAATCAGGCTCACAGGTGGCGAGCCGCTGGTACGCAAAGATGCTACTGCTATTCTGCAAGCACTCGCGAAATTACCGGTAGCGCTTACGCTTACTACCAATGGTACAAGGCTGCATAAGTTTGTGCAGGTATTGGAAGACGCAGGCGTCCGTTCCATCAATATCAGCCTGGATACATTGTTGGCAGATAAATTCCTTTTCATCACCCGGCAAAATCATTTTAATACGGTAAAGCAAAATATTGCCCTGTTGTTGAACAGGGGTTTTCATGTTAAGATCAATGTGGTGGTGATGAAAGGATTGAATGAAGATGAGCTGACCGATTTTGTTGAATGGACAAAACTGGAACCCGTTCATATCCGGTTCATTGAATTCATGCCTTTTACCGGCAACAGGTGGACCAATAATAAAGTGGTTACCTGGCAGGAAATGATGCATACCATTGAAAAGACCTATGCCTTCACTGCTTTACCCGGCAAGCCGCACGATACGGCGAAAGCATACCAGGTTCCCGGGCATGCAGGCAGCTTTGCAGTGATCAGTACCATGAGTGCACCTTTCTGTGGAGGTTGCAACCGGATGCGGCTCACCGCTGATGGGAAAATGAAGAATTGTCTTTTCTCCAAAGAAGAAACCGATCTGCTTACTGCTTTAAGAAATGGGGAACCCGTAGTGCCGCTGGTGCAACAGTCGATATGGGGGAAAGCAAAAGAATTAGGCGGACAATTTAATACAGATTTTGAACACCTGTATGCCAACACAATCCAGAACAGAAGCATGATCACCATTGGTGGTTGATAAAAAATTACGATGATCTCAGTAACAGAAGCCAAAAAAAGAATAGCCGAAGCTTTTCATGCATTAGAGCCGGTAACCATGCACCTGGCAGATGCTGCCGGAAAAGTATTGGCAGAAGACCTGCACGCACCATTCGATATCCCCGCTTTTGCACAATCGGCCATGGATGGATATGCTTTTGCATTCCAGGACTGGCAACCGGGAAAGCCTCTCGGGATCGCAGGTGAAGTACCGGCAGGCAGTGGGATTATCAAAAAGAAAATGCCGGGTAAAGCTTTCCGCATTTTTACCGGGGCGCCTGTTCCGGCAGGAACAGATACGGTGATCATGCAGGAGAAAACCAATGCCACGCATGATGCACTGACCTTGCAGGACGAACATATCCGTCACGGTGCCAACGTAAGACCGAAGGGCTCGGAAATAAAAGCAGGTGAAATTGCTATGAAAAAGAGCCACCTGCTTACGCCTGCATCCATCGGTTTTCTGGCAGGAATAGGAATTGAAAAAGCAACTGTTTATCCCAACCCGGAAATCAGCCTGATCGTTACGGGTAACGAGTTGCAGGATCCGGGCAAACCCCTGCAATACGGACAGGTATATGAATCCAATTCTTATGCATTGGTTGCTGTATTGCAGTTTTTCGGTATCGAAAGCATAAAAGTGTACAGGGCAAAAGATGATCTGAGAACGTTGAAGAATATGTTGCAGCAGGCGTTGGATGAGAGCGATATGGTTTTACTCACGGGTGGTGTAAGCGTAGGCAAATATGATTTTGTTACAGAAGCTGCGGCTGCATGCAAAGTGGAATCTCTTTTTCATAAAGTGAAACAAAAACCGGGAAAGCCTTTGTACTCAGGAATCAAAATGAATAAGCCTGTATTTGGTTTACCCGGCAACCCATCTTCGGTGCTTACCTGTTTTTATGAGTATGTACTCGATGCGATCAGTTTGCTCAATAAGCGCAACCTGTCGTTGCCAGTTGTTCGCACACCCCTTGAGGGCGTTTATACTAAAACAAATGCATTGACTCATTTCCTGAAAGGATATTATGATGGAAGTAAGGTGACGCTGTTGGATGCACAGGAGTCATACCGGATGCGTTCATTTGCAACAGCCAATTGTTTGATTAAAGTAGATGAAGAAACAGAGCGCTGCGAAGAAGGCAGCCTTGTTGAAATACATTTATTAACCTGCTGATCTTTTACGATGGACCCAATGATCTTGTTTTATGTACTCTTGTTTGTAATTGCCTTTCTGTATGCTTCGGTTGGGCATGGCGGCGCCAGTGGTTACCTGGCATTGATGGCGCTTTATGGCATCGCTCCCGATGTAATGAAACCAACAGCGTTGATGCTGAATCTCTTTGTATCCTTTACTTCTTTTATACAGTTTTACAGAGGAGGCCATTTCAAATGGAACATCTTTCTGCCTTTGGCGGTGGCGTCTATGCCGGCGGCATTTGTAGGCGGACTAATCACCATCAATGCCGTTACCTATAAAAAAATACTGGGTGTTTTATTGTTGATATCGGTTGCCCGTTTCCTGTTTTTCCAATATACCGGAAAGGTGGAATGCAAAAAGTCCAGCATTGGTTTGTCATTATTGATCGGCGCATCGCTTGGCTTTTTTTCAGGTTTGATAGGTATTGGCGGCGGCATTATTTTATCCCCCATTTTATTGCTCCTGCGGTGGACCGATATGAAGCAGACAGCCGCTATCAGCGCTTTGTTTATTTTTGTTAATTCAATAGCAGGACTGGTGGGTCAGATGACCAATGGAATACATTTCAATGGAGATATGTATTTGTATGTGGCCATTGCATTTGCAGGCGGTTTATGCGGTGCATATATTGGAGCGATGCGCATGACACAAATGGTATTAAAATATACATTGGCCATGGTATTATGTATCGCATCCTATAAATTACTGGTTGAACATCATTGATGGTATGAAAACAAAAGTGCTTTTATTTGGACAGTTGGCAGAAGCGGCCGCGCCGGAAATGGAAATTTTCGATGTGCGGGATACAGACCAACTGGTGCAGGAAATTAACAAGCGGTTCCCGGCATTGAGCAGTATGCATTACAGGATTGCGGTGAACAAAAATCTTATTACAGAAAATACAACTATTACCAATACAACAACAGTAGCATTGCTTCCTGCTTTTTCCGGTGGGTGAGTAATGGTTGCAATAAAAATATGAACGAGGTAAAGAAATATAAGAACCTCTTTTTGCGCGGAGCGATTGCTGCTTCGTTCATTGCAGAGAAAATACAGGGTCATCAAACCAAAACAGATATTGGCGCACACAGTATTTTCCTGGGACAGGTAAGGGCCGATGTGATCAACGGAAAAAAAGTGGCAGCTATTGAATACAGTGCATACGAAGAAATGGCTATTGAAAAAATGCATGCAATACGGGAAGAAACATTTGCAAAATATGCGCTGACCTGCATGCATGTATGGCATAGCTTAGGCAATGTGCAGGCCGGTGAAATTTGTTTGTTTGTGTTTATTTCTGCGCCGCATAGGAAAGTAGCAACAGATGCTTGCAGCGAACTGGTAGAGCGGATCAAAGCAGAATTACCTGTGTGGGGAAAAGAATTGTTTGAAGATGAAACCCATCAATGGAAAACGAATCAATGACCATGGTAGATATTACTTCCAAATCGAACAGCCTGAGAGAAGCAGTGGCAGTAGCAGTATTGAAAGTATCTGATCTGTTAACGATCCATGCCGTACAAAACAAAACAGTTCCCAAGGGCGATGTATTCGAATTTTCCAGGGCGGCCGGATTGCTGGCCATCAAACGAACCAGTGATGTGATTCCCGACTGCCATCCGCTGCCGGTAGAACACGCATCTATACAATACCAGGTAGAAGAACTGTCTATTATAATCAGGGTTGAAGTACGCACCATTTATAAAACAGGTGTTGAAGTAGAGGCGATGCATGGCGCTGCCATCACAGCATTGACCATGTACGATATGCTGAAGCCTATCGACAAAGGCATTGAAATAACCAACATTCACCTGGAGTCTAAAAAAGGCGGCAAAACCACCTTTAATGAAACACTCACCGATAGCCTGCGTTGCGCAGTGATCGTTTGTTCAGATGCAGTATCTGCCGGTTCGAAAGAAGACAGCAGCGGAAGAACGGTAGTAGAAAAATTACAACAACATCATTTGCAGGCATCCATATATGAAGTAATTCCCGATGAATTTGCGCTCATACAAGAGAAAGCGCAACAGTTGGCATCAGAAGGTTATCACCTGGTACTTTTTACAGGCGGTACAGGATTGTCTCCCCGCGATGTTACACCCGATGCCATTCGCCCGTTACTCAGCAGGGAGATTCCCGGCATCATGGAAGCGGCGCGTAATTATGGCCAGCAAAGAACGCCTTATGCCATGCTTTCCAGGGGTGTGGCAGGATTCATTCAAAACAGCCTCGTTATTACATTGCCTGGTTCTACCAAAGGTGCAGCAGAAACAATGGAAGCATTGTTCCCTTACGTATTACACCTGTTCCGGGTGGCCAAAGGAATGCGCCACGCTTAACAGTTTGATAGCATTTGTCGGTAAAACGTTGCTTTAACAGGACGAACCTCATCTTTATGTTTGTGATCCCATTAAACTTTCTCGCACCCTTCGCATCAAACGAAAAAAGTTCGTATGAATCTGAAACGGATGGCGAAGACTTTTGCGGTGGGAGCGGTAATGACTGTCTTGTCTGCTTTTGCTCAGACGAGCCATTCTTCCGAACCGCGAATAAAAATGCCGTACAAAAAAACAGGCCTCGATTCCAGGCAGGCAGCGGCGCATCTGCTGAGCCGCTTCAGTTTCGGCGCAACACCCGGACAGGTAGATGAAGTGGTATCTATGGGACTTGATAAATGGCTGAAGCAACAATTGAATGCCGATCTCCCCGATGATGAAGTGAACAAACGGCTGGAAGGATATAATACATTGGGTCTTGATAATAGTACCATCGTCAATACCTACCTCAACCCGGGCCAGTTGATACGCGTGTTGATCATGCAGCACCTGATAGACAAAGACTCCTTACAATCGGCTGGCAGAAAAGAATACCAGGACAGGTTGCATACGCTCATGATACAGACCGGATATAAACCGATGCAGGACCTGCAACGGGAACTCATCAACCAGAAAATCATCCGTGCAGCTTATGGGCAGAACCAACTCAAAGAAGTGCTCACAGATTTCTGGTTCAATCATTTCAATGTATCACTAACCAAGAACCAGTGTGAGCAGTATATACAAACGTATGAGCGGGATGCGATCCGCCCGAATGTACTGGGGAATTTTGAAACCATGCTGGTGGCTACTGCCAAGCACCCTGCCATGCTGGAATACCTCGACAATGCATCGAGCGTAAGCAATAACAATGAATTGATTCGCAAGCAGGAGAACAATGTACAGCAACTCAGGAGCAAACTGCAGTTGCGTAAGATGAACAACAACGATACCACTGGTGAAGCCGGTATGCGCCTGATAGAGCAGGTGATGAATGCGCAGAAGAGACAGGGGTTGAATGAAAACTATGCGAGAGAGATCATGGAATTGCATACCCTGGGAGTAGACGGCGGATATACTCAAAAAGATGTGACGGAAGTGGCGCGTGCACTTACAGGATGGGCTCCCGCACCGTTGTACAATAATGGTATTGCCAAAAAAATAATGGACATAGCGGGAGAAGAACGAATGAAGAAGCAGGGCTTTGTGCATGAAGGTGATTTCTTATTTCGCGCCAACCGGCACGACCAGGGAGAGAAAACAATACTCGGCCGCCGGTTCCCGGCCAACGGCGGTTACCAGGAGGGTATGGAAGTACTGCACATGCTGGCTACACATCCTTCCACCGCTAAATTCATTGCTACCAAACTGGCTAACCGTTTTGTATGTGATACACCTGCTACCGCATTGGTGAACAGGATGGCAGATGTTTTTCTGCAAACGAATGGCAATATTAAAGCGGTGTTGATTACGATGGTGAACAGTCCTGAGTTCTGGGACCAGAAAGCATTACGAGAAAAAGTAAAATCTCCTTTTGAATTGGCTATCAGCGCCATTCGAGCTACCAACGCAGATATACAGCAGCCTTTTCAAATTTATGCATGGTGTATGAAAATGGGACAACGTTTCTATTTCTACCAGGCGCCCACCGGTTTTCCCGATAAGGCCGAATATTGGATCAATACCGGCTCTCTGCTGAACCGGATGAATTTCGGTCTTGCTTTCGCTACAGAAAAAATTCCTGGCGTTAAACTAAACCTGGCTGCGCTGAATAAAAAGAACAACAATTTCACATTGGCCTATGCGGCTGGTAATAATACCATGATATCGCAGATAACAGGTATCCTCATCGGGTCGCCGGAATTCCAGCGGAAATAACACCATCACATTATAAAGCATATTCTATGATCAACAGGAGAGCATTCATGAAATCGGGCGCCCTGGCGCTTTTTGCAGCGGGCTTCGGTGGTGTGCCAAGCTTTGTGGCACGTGCTGCTGATAACAGGAAGATATGGACGCTTTATAAAAAAAATAAAGTACTGGTCTGTATTTTCCAACGTGGAGCAATGGACGGACTGATGGCAGTAAGTCCGTATGCAGATCCCAACCTCAAATTATTGCGTCCCTCTCTCTTTATGAGTCCTGCTAAAACCGAAGGCAGCATGACGGATCTCGACGGACGTTTTGCACTGCATCCTTCATTGAATAGTTTGCATCCTTTTTTCGCCGAGGGGCGCATGGCAATTGTGCATGGAGTAGGCAGTCCGAATAATACGCGCAGCCATTTCGATGCACAGGATTATATGGAAAGTGGAACACCCTTCAACAAAGGAACGGCAAGTGGTTGGCTGAACAGGGCGGTGGGTTTAACGGGGCATGATGCAGCAACTCCTTTCCGTGCAGTGAGTCTTACGAGCGCTTTGCCCAGGAGTTTTTATGGAGATAATGAAGCGTTGGCCATCAGCAACCTGCAGGATTTCGCCATACAGATGAGGGGGAACCCGGTAGCAACACATGCGGTAGCTCAATCTTTTGAGCAATTGTACGACCAGACTTCCAGCGAAATATTGAACAAGGCAGGCAAAGAAAGTTTCGATGCCATGAAGATGCTGAACGTGAACAATATCAGGAATTACCAACCCGCACAAGGTGTGATGTATCCTGCATCGCCATTAGGAAATGCATTGAAACAGATTGCCATATTGATCAAGATGGATGTGGGCATGGAAGTGGCTTTTGCCGAAAGCGGCGGATGGGATACACATTATAACCAGGGTACGGCCATTGGTGCATTGGCAAATAACCTGCGAGATTTCAGTAACAGTATTGCTGCATTCTGGCAAGACCTGGCTGCTTACCAGGATGAAGTAACGCTGATGACCATGACCGAGTTTGGAAGAACGGCATACCAGAACGGCACCGGAGGCACAGACCATGGCAGGGCAAGTTGCCTGTTTGTATTGGGTAATGATGTAGCAGGCGGAAAAGTGTACAACAACATCAAATCATTAGCCAAGGCCGATCTCGAAGATGGCCGCGACCTGCCGGTGAGTACCGATTTCAGGTCGGTGTTCAGCGCGGTGGCCAACGGTCATCTTAAGATCAACGATGATAAAACTTTATTCCCGGAATGGGGAGGGAAAGAATTGATGTTGATGAAAGCATGAGTTAATTTGGCAATTAGGTAATTCGACAATTCGACAATGAGTTAAGGCAGCAGTTCGAATTCGGTTTCTTTTACTTCTTGTGAATTGGTGCCGATGAAGAGTTTGAATTTTCCCGGTTCGGAAGCGTATTTCATGTTGGTGTTGTAAAATTTCAAATCGGCTGCGCCGATGGTGAATGAAATGGTTTTTGATTCACCTGCTTTCAGGAATATCTTTTGAAAGCCTTTCAATTCTTTTACGGGCCTTGTTACAGAAGCCACTACATCGTGAAGGTATAACTGCGCCGTTTCTTCTCCATCGTATTTGCCAGTGTTGCTGATGGTTACAGTAGCAGTAAGCTTTTCTGAAGGTTTGATGCTTGTTTTATTCAAACTGACGGCGCTGTAATTGAAATGGGTATAGCTCAGTCCGTAACCAAAAGGATACAATGGCGTGTTGGGTACGTCGAGGTATTGTGTGGTATATTTTTGCCCTTCACTGAAAGGCCTGCCCGTGCTTTTGGCGTTGTAATAAATGGGTATCTGCCCAACACTTCTTGGGAAAGTCATGGTCAATTTTCCAGAAGGGTTGTATTTGCCAAAAAGAACATCTGCAATCGCATTGCCGGCTTTCATGCCTGCAAACCAGGTCTCTACTATTGCGTTCAGGTGGGCATCTTCCCACTGTAATGTCAGCGGACGGCCGTTCATGAGCACCAATACGATGGGTTTGCCGGTTGCTTTTAACGCTTGTAGCAATACCTGCTGGTTTTCGGGTAAGCTGATATCGCTTCTGCTGGCAGCCTCACCGCTCATCAGCGCAGATTCTCCCAGGAATACAACAGCTACATCTGCTTTATTGGTATGCTCAACGGCTTCTTCGATCAGCTCTTTTACACTGCGGCTGTCTGCTGTAATAGCGGCTCCATGCGGGTTTAATTTTTTCACCAGTACAGGGTCATCGATAAGGTTTGCGCCTTTGGCATAGCTGAAATTGTTTTGCGGGTATTGTGCTGTAAGCGCTTCCCAAAAGCTGGTGGCTTTTTTCCAGTCACCAGCGCCACTCCAGCAACCGATGAGGTTACGCTGATCTTTTACAAGCGGACCAATGAATGCAATACGCTGTTGGTTGTTCAAAGGAAGGATATTGTCCTGGTTCTTCAACAACACAATACTTTTTGTAGCGGCTGTTCTGGCCAGTTCCATTTTTTCTGAAGACATGATCTCTTTTGCTGCGCGCTCTTCACTTACTCCCCGATAAGGATCATTGAACAACCCGAGTTTGTATTTCGCTTCCAGCACACGCCTGCAAGCCTGGTCTATATAATGCACATCCAGTTTTTTGTCCGTCACCAGTTTTTTTAACCGGTTGAGAAATATTTCACTCACCATATCCATATCAGAGCCGGCCATCAGCGCCAACTTACCCACTTGTGCTTCATCACCCAATCCATGGTTCATCAATTCCAAAATCGCAGTATAATCTGTAGCCACCAAACCCTTGAAACCCCATTGCTTGCGTAACACATCTGTGAGTAACCATTGATTGGCAGTGGCAGGAATTCCGTTGATATCGTTAAAAGAACTCATTACCGATCCGGCACCGGCATCGATAGCGGCTTTGTAAGGAGGGAGGTACATTTCAAACATTTTTCGCTCACTCATGTCCACCGTATTGTAATCTCTTCCTGCCTCCGCAGCGCCATAGAGTGCGAAATGTTTTACACAAGCCATTACGGCATCTTGTTTCGTGAGATCATGCCCCTGGTATCCTATCACCATTGCTTTTGCAATCTGAGATCCCAACCATGTGTCTTCACCGCTGCCTTCTGCAACCCGTCCCCAGCGTGGATCGCGTGCTATGTCTACCATGGGAGAGAACACCCAGTTCAAACCATCGGCACTGGCTTCATCAGCAGCTGCTCTGGCAGTTTTTTCTATCAACGGGAGATCCCAGCTTGCAGCTAAACCCAGAGGTATAGGAAAAATAGTCTTATGCCCGTGGATCACATCATAACCGAAAAGCAAAGGTATTTTCAACCGCGTTTTTTTAACAGCTATATCCTGCAACTTGCGCATGGCAGCAGGTGTATACGTATTAAACACACCTCCTACTAAACCTTTCTCTAACTTTCCTTCCACTCCCTGACTCAAAATAGGACCGGTTACATCAAAACCCACAGAAGGCAGGTTGAGCTGTCCGATCTTTTCATCGAGGGTCATTTTACTCATGAGGCCGGTGATGAATGCATTCATTTTGGAGGATGAAGGCGTTTGCGCCAGGGCGTTGAAGCTACAGGCGATAGCCACCAAAAAGGCGATGAAGTGATTCTTTTTCATATTGCTGGATGAATGGTAAAAGGAATTTGGTATGGTAAAGTTATTCAGACCTGATCACTTTGGTGCGTTCCGATACGCCATTTTCATTAATGGCTTCAATCTGGAAATAAAAAGGCAGGTCTTTGTCCATTGCTTTGAAAAAATATTGGTTGGTATTGTGCACCATGATGCAATTGTATAACTTGTCGGGCTCTGTGCCGGTATAGATATTGTATGCATAGGCATCGCCAGATAAACGCCATTTGATCCAGGCGCTGCGCTTGTCTTTCTCCGTACGCAAAACGATGAAGTGCTGAACCGTATCTGGCCTGGCGCCGCCGCCATTGCCAAAAACCCGCAGGCCGCTGAGGGCAAACTTGCCGGTAGGCATGTGCAGGTTAACCAGCTTGATGTATTTGGCTTTAACGGGGTTGTCCAGCTCAACATAGTCGTGCGGCACGTCGGTTTTGTTCTTGCTTTTGTCTGCCAATAATTGCCAGTGCTTGTTATCTGCAGAATACCATAACTGATATTGATGATATACATCGTGCGATTTACCCAGAAATTCCGCATCCTGATCTGCGTAATTGATCTGTACAGCATTAACCGTACTGATATTTCCTAGATCGGTCACGATCCATTCTCCTGCATTGCCCGTAGCAGCGCTCCAATAGGTTTTGATGTCTTCATCAACAGCGTTGTTGGCGCTGTAACTGCCGAGGGTAGAAGACACGGTTACAGGCTTGTTATAATTCAACAACATCCATCCGGTGAATTTCCCTTTCAAATGATCAGCAGGGCCATCAGGCAGATAAGTCGGATAATCACCAAATGCGGTATTACAATACATCACCCCATCTTTATCGAAACCAGTAGGCCAGATGCCTACCCGCCGCTCGAAATTGTTTTTTACCGATATGCCAATGGTGGATATGTGCCAATAGTTTTTCCATTTGTCCTGGTAAGTAGCGCCATGCCCCGCTCCACGTGCAAAGCCACCAGGCTTATAACTGAAGGGCATGGGCTGCGGCTTGAATGGCCCAAGCGGGGCATTACCTACAATCACGCCATCTGCATAACCACTGAATTCTGTTCCCGGAGCGCCATATTGCAGGTAGTACTTGCCATTGTGTTTGGTCATCCATGCGCCTTCAATAAACGGATCGAGAAAAATATCGTCGAGGTTTTCTCCAAAGCGCTGCCATCCATATTTATAAGGTTCCAGCAAATACATTTCTTTCCTGGCACCAATCAATTGAAATGTTTTGGGATCCACTTCTACACCATAGATGGGATAGCGATTGCTGCTGCCATGATATAGGTACAACCTGCCATCATCGTCCCTGAAGAAATCGGGATCCCAGCCCCCCGGTGTGAAATCATGAATGGCTTCTTTCCATTCATTGGCTTTGGGATTGGTACTCATCCAAATGGGAAATTTGGAAGTATAGGTGGAGCCGAAAACGAGCAAAGTATCTCCCTGCACCCATACTGCCGGCGCACACAGGTCATCATACACTTTGTGTTCGGGTCGTAAGAACGACCGTGAAACA
The DNA here is from genome assembly GCF_900106985.1 of Hydrobacter penzbergensis. Taxonomy (NCBI): domain Bacteria; kingdom Pseudomonadati; phylum Bacteroidota; class Chitinophagia; order Chitinophagales; family Chitinophagaceae; genus Hydrobacter; species Hydrobacter penzbergensis. Next base: position 229,738 of record NZ_FNNO01000004.1, read on the forward strand.
AAATTCCAGTGATTCATATCACTGCTCCACCAATAACCCCATTGGTTGGTGGAGAAGAGATAATAGTCGCCTTTGTATGTTACGATTACCGGATCGGCTGTGGCGCGGTGCTTCCCTTCGGTAGCAAAATTGGGAATAGGCGTATAACCGTAATCGATGTTAATCGGGTTGCAATAAGTACGTTGCTGTGAGAAACTTTTTGTACTCAGCAACAATGCCAGTGCAATGGAACAATAAATCTTTGCCTTTTTCATAGATCAATTGATAGACGGTGATTTGAAATCGAGTTTCTTCAATCCTTGTTGAACTTCGGGACAGCTCATGAAGAGCTTCCACAACAAGCCCGAACGATAGTTTTCGATCATCACAACAATCGGCCCCTGGTCAATGGCCAGGTACGATTGAGCATACCAGTTATGTTCTTCACTGAAAGCATCTGTAAAACCATATTCACCCCATATCTTATCGCCCAGGTCGTCGTAAAAATGACGCAATGCTTTCATTGAAAATTCAGGCGTATAAGGAAATGCCGAGAGCGCGGCAGTAGGTGTGATCACACCCAGGTCATTGGTGGGTGAATGGGCGCTATAACCTTGGTGGTTGTCGCTTGCAGTGAGGCCCCAGCAATTTGCTCCGTAACCTTTGAATTTTTTGGGGTTATCTAAACAATAGGCATGGTTGATGAGCGTGTGGTTCTGGTTTTGCTGCCAGTAATCGGCATAGCGGTCTTTCAATCCTCTCGGGTCTAGACCCAGGAAAGAATAATGTGTGAAGAACAGCGGCCCCCCATAATCAAAGCCAAGCGGCAGTTTGATACCATAGAACTCTTTTCCGTTTTTAAAATAATTGTTGATGGCCCATCCGCGATGGTACACATTGCTTTGAACAGGGTACCGTTCGCTGCTGGCTGCCAGTACATAGGTAATCAGGCATTCATTGAATCCGCGGAGCGAATGGTTCATGCTCCAGTCATTGTTGGGGCTCCAATGCCAGTAGAGTACATCCTGTCCGCCCCTGGTAAACCAATCCCATTCCACTTCATTCCACAAGCTGTTGATGCGGTTGCGCAATTCGGTTTCTGTTTTATTGCCCGCATTGAAATATTGACGCGCAGTGAGGAGCCCTTCGAATAAGAATGAGGTTTCCACTAAGTCTGCCCCATCGTCTTTCCGGCTGAAGGGAATGGTTTGTCCGGTTGCCCCGTTCAACCAATGCGGGAAAACACCATGATAGGAATTGGCTTTGGAAAGGAATTTAACCATCTTCAATAATCTTGCCACTACGGAGTCGCGAGGCACCCATTTTCTTTCTGCTGCCACCACCATGGCCATCACGCCAAAGCCGGTACCGCCGGTGGTTACTACTTCATGACCATAATTGAAAGCCACATTGCTTCTTTCGCGGGCCATACCGCTTACAGGGTGTCCGAAATCCCAGAAATATTTAAAGGTTTGCTTTTGTACCAATTCCAGTAAAGCCGTATCGCTGAGGTTCTTTGTTCTGGCAACAGGTATCTGTTGTGCGAAAAGAGAAGTACTCAATAAAATGCAGAGCCATACGCTCAATGATTTTTTCATGTCTTTTATTTTATAATCGTACGTAAGTAATAGTATAATACCTAATTATATATCTTGATAGTGACATTTTAATGGCACTACATGTTAATATTATAGATAAGCAGCCTGGAATCCAAGCGCTTTCATGCCTGTTTTAATTTCGGGACAGCTGGTAAATAAATTCCAAAGCAACCCGGTTCTGTAATTTTCAATCATTACTACAATGGGTCCCTGGTCAATGGCCAGGTATGAACTGGCAAACCAGCCATCGTTCAATGAGAAAGCATCAGCGAAGCCATAGTTCCCCCATATTTTATCACCCAATACATAGTAAAAGAATTTCAGCGCCTGCATCGATTCTTTGGGCGTATAAGGGAAGGAAGAAAGCGCTGCCGTAGGTGCAATCACACCTACATCATTGGTAGGGGAACTGGCCGTATATCCATTCGGGATATCGCTGGCAGTGAGCCCCCAGCAGCTATCGCTGTATCCCACCTGGTTTTTGAGATTGGCTTTGCAATAATTATAATTGATCAGTGTATGATTCCTGGTCTGTATGGTATAATCTGCATAAGCATCTGTTAACCCATTGGGATTGATGCCGAGAAAAGAATAATGCTCAAAGAACAAAGGGCCTCCCATCGATGGACCCAATGGCAGGTTGTAATTATAATAAGTATTGCCGTTTTTAAAATTGGCGGCACCAGCCCATCCGGCATCATACACCGTTTTAGGAATGGCATAAGTGTTGGATGAAGCCGCCAGCACGTAAGTGATCAATGCTTCATTCCATCCTTTGATGGGCATGTTCATGACCCATGCATCGGTGGGACTCCAATGCCAGTACAGCACGTTCTGGTTATTTTGTTGAAACCAATTCCATTCAACATTATTCCACAATGTATTGATATCGGCGCGCAATGCTGTTTCTGCGGCATCGCTGCCATTGAAATATTGCCTGGCGCAGAGCAGGCCCTGCATCAGGTAAGCTGTTTCTACCAAATCGGCGCCATTGTCTTTTGCGCTAAAAGGAACAACAACACCGGTGGCTCCATTCAACCAGTGCGGGAAAGCGCCATGGAATTTCTGCGCTGTATTTTTCAGGAATCCCACGATCTGTTGCATCCTTGCCAATCCCTGTGCACGCGTAATGAATTGCCGGTTAACGGCAACAGGAATGGTCATGATGCCAAAGCCCGAACCACCGCTGGTTACCACATCACCACTGGTATTTCTTTCCCTGGCCAGTCCGCTTGCCGGGTGTGCGAAATCCCAGAAATAAGTAAAAGTCTGTCGCTGCACCAGCGTAAGCAATGAGTCATCTGAGATCAACGGGAACTTCCTGGTAGAATCGATCTTTGTTTGCAGGTTCACGGTAATACCGGATTGCAGGTAGCCACCCGGAAAAGACTGCAGTTGTTGCGATACGGTGATGCTGTATTTGTTCAACGGCCGCAATGCCTGGGCAGGTTGAATGATAACGGTGCTATCGTTATTCTCAAACCCGGTTGTGTAAGCAACAACGCCTCCACTGTTGTCTTTGAAAACGATATTGCCTGCAACACTGGTACGGTTCAACTTCGCGGTGAAGTTCAGCCTGATCACAGGTGTGTAGTTCACGCTTGTATAATTGAACCCGTTGAAAACGCCGTTCACTGTTAAAGTATTGAAACTATATGAAGCCGGTGGCGTGGGTGCAGGCCGGGTATCATTACCCGTTTTACCACAGCCTGCACCCAGCATCAGTAAACCCATCGCCACCAGATAATGAGGTTTCATGTTATTTGCCTCTTCCCTCCAGTTTTACCAATGCATTGATATCAGTTTCTGCCAGCGCTTTATTGTAAATGCGCACTTCATCCAATTGACCGGTCATGAAACTGGCCCATGGTTGAGAACCTGTTGCAGAAGTAAGACTGGGAGTTGTTTGAAACTGCACGGTTCCGAATACCATTTTAGTGGCATTCTGAAATTGCAGCGGTCCGAAATTAGCCACTACCTGGGTGGCAATTTTAGAACCATTCACGAATACTTTGAAAGTAGAGCTGGCTGCATCATAGCTTACGGCAATATTCATCCACACATTCCAGGCATTGGTGATGTTGTAATTACCCAGCCAGGCGTCTTTGCCATTGTTATTCACGTGTACTTTCAGGTTGGCATTGGTGGCAGTACCCCCATTCTCGAAGAAGATGGTGAGGTTGCCCCAGAATGAATTGGTATTGGCTATATCGAGAATACCGGCAATACCGTTGGTGTTTTGCGGACTGTTGACCCACGAAGTAACAGTAAAACTCTGCAGGTTCTGAATACCCGAACCCGGATTGAACAAAACATATTTGTTGTTGCCGCCCTGCATAGCTGATCCTTTGATGCCATTCACAAAACCAACCCCAACATTCGTGCCTGCTGTATTCGTTACACTGTCAGTTACATTATTGTCGAACGACCAGTAACCCACCAGGTTGCCGGGAGCAATGCTTTTAGCGCTGGTATATCCGCCAATAGATAAGGCAGGTGCATAGCTCGAAGGATCAAATTTTTTATAACAGGAACTGAGCAACATACTGCTACCTGCGATGAGTGAGAACAATAGTTGTCTGTTAATATATTTCATAAAAAAGATCTTTAATTGTCAAAGAATTAATACCCGGGATTTTGTGTCAGTACACCTGCACTCAGGTCTATTTCATTCTGAGGGATAGGCATCACTTCATTCTTGCCCGCTACAAATCCCCTCGGTCCGAACACAGTGGCCGCACGGCCCTGGCGAATGACGTCGAAGAACCGGTCGAATTCCATGGCCAGTTCTACACGGCGCTCGTGCCAGATGGCATTGCGGAGTGCGCCCTGATCGGTTGTGATAACATCAGGTAATACAGCAGGATTACCGCCACGGGCCCTGGCGCGTACTTTATTGAGTGATAGCAGGGCCTGCGCTGGTTTGCCCAGTTCATTGCTGGCCTCTGCATTCATAAGCAGGATGTCTGCAAAACGCAATACCATGAAATCCTGGTCAGCTCCTTCATTGTAACCGGATACATACTGGCTAAAGGGTACATAAGATTTTTTGTTGTACATGGGATTGTCACCTGTAGGCGGTATTACATCTCCTTCGGCAGTGGTTTCTCCTCTGAATATAATAGTACCTGCTTTGCGTGTATCTCCCGGTTCGAACTCAGCTACGAGATCGGGTGTGGGTACATTGAAACCCCATCCACCACCTACAGATCCGCGAACACCCTGTACCTGGGAATACTGCGAATTGGAAGCAGCTTTGTTACCCAGTATCAGTTTGCACTGTATCTCAAATACAGATTCTGAACTGTTCTTATTTTGGGTGCGGAAAAGTTTTTCGAAGTCGGGGAACAAGCTATATCCCATGCCCATTACCTGTGTTGTAAGATCGAATACTGCCTGCCATTTCTTCTGGTACATAGATACTTTGGCCAGCATACCCAGGGCTGCCCCTTTTGTAGCGCGTCCTACATCGGCTGCACCATAAGACTGCGGTAAAACAGCGGCCGCATCTGTGAGGTCTTTTTCAATAGCCGCCCATACCTGCGCTTTTGGTGTGCGCGGAACATTGTATTCAGCAGCACTCTTAGGTACTGTTAAACGTAATGGCACATCGCCGAAGGCGCGTACCAACCTGAAATAGGAATAAGCCCTGATGAATTTAGCTTCTGCCAGGTAACGGTTTTTAAGGTTATCATCCATAGTAATACCGGGAACATTGTCTAATACCTGGTTGGCGAAATTGATGTTCTGGTATTGACCTGCCCAGAAGTCGGCAATCTGTCCTTCTGTGGAAGTAGCAGTGAAGTTGTGGAATTTATTCATGAAGGTAGCGTCACTCGGACTGCTTCCTTTTTCTGCATCATCCGAGCCCATACTTTCTACGGCAATGGGTGCGAAAGCAATATTCTTCCATTCATGTAAATTGGCGTACATCGCATTCACGGCCTTGGCAGCATCAGCATCTGATTTCCAGAATTGCTGACTGGGTTGCTGCCCCTGCGGCGGCACATCCAGGAATGTTTTGTTGCATCCGGTAAACACCACCAGTGCCAACAAAGCGCCGGAGATGAAATAACGGTGATATGTTTTATTATGAAGATTCATGATTGTAAGATTTTTTGTTAGAAGGTGAGGTTCACTCCAAAATTGTAAGTGGCATACAACGGATAAACATTGGTATCAATGCCCTGGTTAATGGCCGATCCGCCTATCTCAGGTGTGAAGCCCCTGTACTTGAAGAAGTTGAATGCGTTTTGTGCATTCAGGTACACACGGAGTTTTTTGACCTTCCACCTGTCTGTCAGTGAAGCAGGAAGGGTATAGCCTAATTGCATATTCCTTACCCTGAAATAACTGCCATCTTCCACGAAGAATGAATTGGGACGATAGTTATCGCCACCACCAATATTAGCAGAAGGATAGCTGTTGGAACTGCCTTCTCCATGCCAACGTTTATCATAAAAATCTTTGGTAAAATTCTCGTTACCATAACGCAGTCCCAGGTTGGCATTGTACACCTGTACACCAGCCACTCCCTGGAAATCCAGTGTGAGGTCGAACTGCTTATATGTCCAGTTGGTGTTTACACCATAACTGTACCTGGGATTTGGATTACCCAAGGGTACCCTGTCGCGGGCATCGATCACACCATTTTTATCCTGGTCTACATAAATGAAATCGCCGGGCTTGGCATTGGGCTGCGCTGATCCGGTGATCTGCGACTGGTTCTGGAATACACCAGCTACGACTAATCCGTAGAACTGCCCGATGGGTTGTCCTACCATGGTACGGGTTGACAACTGACCACCTGTAGCGGCTCCACCACCGCCATAGATGGGGTTGCTGCCGGTGGTAACAGACAATACTTTGTTATCGTTTATACCCAGGTTGGCGCTAACAGAATAAGTGATGTCTTTGCCTATTTCATTTTTCCAGGTAATGGCCAATTCAACACCCCTGTTCTGGAAATCGGCCTGGTTGCCAAGGATGGTACCAGACGATGTTCCTACAGATGAAAGAATGGGAATATCAAAGATGGCTTTCTCTGTTTTTTTATTGTAGTAATCCAACTCAACAGTCAGCTTGTTGCTCAGCAGCGATGCATCCAAACCGATATCTGTTCCCACACCTCTTTCCCAGTAAGTAGTAGGAGGTACTACCGAGTTGATGCTGGCGCCGGTATAAGGCTGGTTGCCGAAGATGGCTGTGAGATAAGGAGCCTGTGTTACAGTGAGCACAGAGATGTTCGATGGAACGGATACGTTACCGATCTTACCCCAGCTGGCCCGGAGTTTCAGGTTATTAAACAGCTTCTGCTGTTGCATGAAATCTTCCCGTGTAATTACCCAGCCTGCACCAACAGAAGGGAAATAACCCCAGCGGTTATCGCCGAAGAATTTAGAAGATCCATCGGCACGCATAGAGAAGTTCAACAAGTATTTACCCTGGTAATCATAGGTAACACGACCGAAATAAGAAGCAATAGTGGCAACGGAACCGTTATCATCTACATTTCTTCCGGCAGTGCTTCCCAGGCGAAGGTAGTAGTCGCCCTCACTGGTATTGGGCACATTGGGTGCAGTGGCAGTCCATCCGTAGGATTGGTAACGTTGTGCAGATTGTCCCAACAACACCTTTAAATTATGGTTGTTGAATTTATTCTCGTAAGTAAGGGTGTTTTCCAATATCCAGTTCCTGGTTTCTCCTCTCGAAAGAGTCAACTGGCTGGCGGTGTTGCGCTGCTTCAAAGTAGCAGTGTATACTGGCAGATAGTTTCGCACTTCATTTTGTCCGAATTCACCGCCAATACTAGTATGGAATGTCAGGTGGGGCATCAGTTTCAGATCGCCATAAGCGCTTCCTGAAACACGGTAATTCTTTGATTTCTGGTTGAAGAAATCGAGTGTAGCCTGCGGATTGAAGTTGGCGCCATCACCCAGGTTATAATCACTGGGATCGCCATAACTACCATCTTTGTAATAAACAGGTACTACTGGCGCTGCTGCGAAAAGTTGGTGGAAGATACCACCGGGTATATCAACGAAATTATTAGAAGCTGCCGTGGCAGTATATCCCAATTTTAAATTCTTGAATACCTGGAAATCATTTTGCAATCTCGCAGTAACCCTGGTATAATCATTGCCTGTTACAAGGCCCTCCTGTTTCAGGTAACCGAGTGAGAAATTGTAAGTTGATTTCTCTGAACCCCCACTTACCGATACCTGGTGATTAGTCACCAATGCATTCCTCAGTATCTGATGATACCAGTCGGTTCCAGTGCCAAACTGGGTAGGATCCAGGAGGGCAGTGCTACCATTGGCAGCAGCCAGTTCATTAACCATGGTAGCAAACTCATTGGCGTTGGCCATTTTAATGCTATTGGTCACGTGCTGGAATCCTACAGAACCATTATAGTTAACGATGGCTTGTCCTGATTTGCCTTTTTTAGTTGTAACCAGTATCACGCCATTAGCGGCCCTAACACCATAAATAGATTCGCTGGAAGCGTCTTTTAATACACTGATATTGTCAATATCGGCAGGGTTCAGAAAACTGATATCATCATACCATACTCCATCCACTACATACAATGGATTGGCATTGCCGTATACCGTACCGAGGCCACGGATGCGCACCTGGGGCGATGAGCCGGGTGCACCACTGTTGGTGATCTGAACGCCTGCTACCTTGCCCTGCAAAGCACTGATAGGATTGGTAGATGCTTGTTTAGCGATGTCTTCGCCTTTAACAGCAGCCACAGAACCGGTAACGTCGATCTTTTTCTGTGTGCCATATCCCACCACAATTACCTGGTCCAGTTCTTTTTGACTGGGCACCAGGGAGGTGTTGATGGTGGTTTGTTCTCCTACTGTGATTTCTTTGTCTTCATAGCCAACAAAAGAGAATACCAATACGGCATTCTTTCCGCTAATAGGAATGTTGTACACGCCTTCACTGTTGGTAACAGTGCCGGTATTGGTGCCTTTTACTTTCACCGATACATTGGCAAAAGGTTGCCCGCTTTCATTGGTAACTTTTCCGCTGACGCGTTGGTCATACGCATTTTTTTCATCGGCTTCTTTGAGCAATACCACCAGGTTATTGTCCAGCACTTTGTAAGAAAGGTTTACTTTCTGCAACAGGTTATCCAATGCCGAGCGCAATGGAACGTTATTGGCGGTAAAGTCCACTTTTGTTTTGATAACAGGTGCCAGGTCGTAATTGTACAGGAACCTGACATTGGCAGATTTTTCAATGGAAGTAAGGATCTTCCTTACCTCTGTTTGCTGTACCTGCATCCTGACGTTCTGGCCAAAGGCGCCGGCATGCGCCTGTAAAGCAGTGAAAAGGGTGATAACAATCGCCAGCTTCATAAGCACAATTGTTTTTAGGATGGGTGATGGCAGGAAGCGTTTCGTTTCTTGCACGCTTTTTTTCATACATTTGGATTGTAGGTTAATCAATTGAAACCCATTGATTTTGCGATATCTGGGTTTCTTGTCTCAGTCTTAGCCTTAGGTCGGGGAATGTTGTCGCATTCTCCGATTCTTTCTATGGTGGTGGGAGGCTTACCCTGAATTACCTGGTCTTGTAGATGTGCACTTCATGGTCTTGGTTGATTTTATAGTTAAAGGAAGCAGTTAATTGGAGGGCTTGCAGCGCCTGTTCAATGGTCTCATTCTCGAAAATTACCCTGAACCGGTAATTGGCTACTTTCTCATCTTCCAGCACCATTTTCACGTTGAACCATCGCTCCATTTTATCGGCCATTTCCTGGAACGACTCACCGTTGAACATCAGCTTATTATATACCCATGCGGTTTCGGGCAGGGTACTGTCGGGCAAATTGTGCGGTACGCTGGAGATGGCCATATTGGTTTCGGTGGCGTTGGCGGTTACATGCGATTTGTCTGTAGTGGCAGTGAAAGTAGAATCTTCTTTACGGTACACCAGTTTTTCGTGGGGGTGCAGGTAAACTTTGGGGCCATCGGGACTATCCTTCCTGGCTACTTCAATCAAGCCCCTGATGAGGGTGGCTTCAATGGTATTGGACTGGGGGTAGGACTTCACATTGAATGCCGTGCCCAGTACGCGGATGTCGATTCCGGAAGTGTGCACGATGAATGGATGACGCGGATCTTTCACCACATCGAAAAAGCCTTCACCGGTTAGTTCCACTTCGCGTACAGAGCCGTTGAAATGATCGTTGTACGTTAGCTTGCTGTCAGAGTTGAGCCAAACAGTAGTGCCATCGGGCAATCGCAATTTGGAGCGGGCGCCTTTATTGGCTGTTATTTCATTCTTTTTTGGTGAAGTAGTGGCTGTGGCTGTTTTACTGCTGCCAGACCAAAGCCAGTAGGCGGGTCCGATAATCAGGACTGCTGCGGCTGCATATTGCCACCATCGTCTTTTCATCAGATGAACAAGCGGCCGTTGAACAACAATAGGCGTTTCCTCATCTTCCCGCAGCGCTTTTTCCATCAACTGGTTAAAATGATTGCCCGATGCTGTTGTATCGTTGGGGTTATTATCGTTGTTGTGTGATTGCCAGTAATTGGAAAGGATATCAAAAAAATACTGATCCTGCGGATGGTTGGCCAAATGCGCATGCAACTGTGCCAGTTCTTCTTCACTGGCTTCGCCGGAAAGATGGCGACTGATTAGTTCGGTCAATTTGTCGTTCTGCATGGCTGCGCAATCGATGTCTTACTATAAAGACCGGGAGAAAAGAGAATCTCCCTAAAGCGCGTCCTGATTTTTTTTGGTTTTTTTGAAATCCGGGAAGCCATCGAAATGGGGACGGAGCACCTGGCTGAGTTTTTTAATAGCGATAACCATTTGTGCATCTACCGTTTTCTCGGAAATATGGAGGATCTCTGATACCTCTTTATAGCGAAGGTTGTCTTCCCGTACCAGTTTGAAGATCATTTTGCAACGGGGCGGGAGTGCTTCAACAGCGTCATGAATTTTGCGCAGCATCTCGCCTGTGATCATTTGCTTTTCGGCATTATATTCCTCGGCTATTTCAATATCGATATCGTCAAAAGCGCCGCCAATCTGCTGGTTGGCTTTTGCCGAAAGGTAGCTGAATGCCTTGTTTTTTACAGCGGTATAAAGGTAAACGCGCAGGTTTTGTATGCCGGGAAGCTGTTCCCGCTGCTTCCAGATGTTCACCAATACTTCGTCTACCACTTCTGTAGCGCCGTCTTTGGTTTTTACAATGGCTTTGGCAAAAAGAAAGAGTTTTTGAAAATACAGATTATACAGCTCGCGGAATGCGACCTGGTTGCCACGAGCAATCTCGTGCAAAACATCATCATGTGTGATACGATATGACATTGGCAAGAACCTGTTTCGTGCAAAACGGGAATAAAGTTACGGAAATTACATATGAATCGAATTTATCGATCCTCATTGCGCAAAATGCATATCCTTTTGTTGTTCTTTTCTTCAAAGATTTTTTTGGAGAATAATCCCTTCCAATACCTTGCAGCGCTCATGGGCACTGCAATACCGCACCATTCCCATATCCATACGCTTAATATTATTCCTTCAATAACCACATATACGTTGAAATATTTCGGTAAAGACCACAGGTGCAATAAGCAGGCATACATGCCGGCCGCCCACAGCAGGTTGGAATAAATGATGCTAAACCGAATGTATTTAACGTGCATAGTGTTGAAGCGCTGGCGACAACTTTCCACCAGGTATTCCCTTAATTCATAAAAAGCAACGATTACAAAATATTGCACTCCAAGCATCATGAGTTTGCCAACCATGAAAACCCTGCCTGCCCAGTCCATTGCGAAAGGTCCAACGCCGAACAGCAGGAATTTGATGCTGACAGCCATGCAAAACATGCCCAAGGTCATGGTCAGCAGGATGGTGGGGAAGGCTCTTATGTAATGGACTAAGTACATATAATGTTAAAAATAAATAAATTATTTAATAAAAAATGCACTGTAAATAATTGCAAACATGATTTATTGTTATTATTTTTCTGCCAAACCTGCTTATGGAAGAAAATGCCCTTGCTGTAGTTAACGACCAGCTTTTTCAGGCAATCGAGGCTGGTGACGAGCTTCCTGAACTGAACAAACAGGAAGAAAAGAAAGTAATGGAGCATGTAAACAAGCTGTCGCTGCGTTTCATGCGAGATGCCATAAAGATGGCTGGCATAAAATCAATGAACCTGCTGGTGCGTACGGCTCAAAGTTGTATGCATACTTTGCTCAACTACCTGCACCGGAAACAATTGAAGAACCATACCAAACTACGCAGCCGCATACAGGATGCGCTCTGCTCTTTTTTGTATTCATTGAAAGATCATTATACCGATCATTTCGATCACAACGGCAGCATGCCACTGCCTGTATGGTTGCCTTTGCATGAAAAACTGATACAGGCCATCGGTCCGGGTGAGGATAGTGTATTCGAGGGCATGGAATATGAATTGCTAAGCGTGGTGAAGAACAGCCTGGAAGATATTGGCAACGGTAAAACACCCAGCTACCGGATGGCCGATTACTGGACAATGCTGTTGGAAAAAGTGAGTACTGCGCTGCCGGGTAGCGGCAATACCACGCTGCGCGCCATCTTCACACTGGTTGCTTATAATTTCAACAGCGCGCGTTTTGTTCAATACCTGGTAGACCGTTATATGGCGGGCCTTCCCACAGCAGGCAATGCGCTCGAACAATGGAAGCATAACCTCTTACATGTAAACAGGATCATTGAAGTGCCGGGTTATGCGCTCTATGTAAATGCAGCTTCCTGTAAACATACCCTCACCAACATTATACAAACCGAAATTGCCGCCTGCAATTTTACCAGGGAAGGTGAAACTTTTATGGCTTCACAGCCTTTTTTGAAGTATGGTCTTTCTGTGCAACAGTTGGCTCTTTTTCTCCGGGTACAGGTAGAAGCGGGTGTATTGGTTTGCGATAACGTTACTGAATTTTTTAAGACCATGTGCCTGCATAGTTGCACTACACGTGCCGATGGACTTTCGGCTGAAAGCTTGCTGAAGAAATACTACGAAAAAGACAGGGGCAGTATTATGATCCTGCTCGAGTACAATGCCAGGATGCACAATCTTTTAAAAAGCTATCTGCGATAAAGCAGTTTTTTCGGCATTTCTTCGGGACCGCTTCTGGGCCGCTTCGCACCTGCTTCGGGATTGATTCGGGTTTCCTTCGCACCTGCTTCGGTGTTTCTTCGGGATTGCTTCGGGAATTTGCGAAGCGATCCCGAAGCGGTCTCGAAGGATCTCCGAAGGAAACCCGAATCAATCCCGAATCGATCCCGGGAGACAGTCGAAGAACGCTCGAAACGCTCCCGAAGCAGCTTCGAACCACCGAACTATTTTCCTTCTACAGACCATTGAATATCAACCAATTAATAGGGGTGGCGCCACCCCTGCCACCCCCGGTGCGCCTATCCGGTTGCTAGTTTTACATCGTTAACAATCAGCGCTGAGCCTGCTGCAGCGGGCACTAACAAAAACCATTTTTTAACCAATTTAAACTTAAAAACTATGTCTACTATTCTTCAGGGCTTACTGGGCGCATTTTCGGGTAAAACAGGACCGGTGATCGGTTCTTCCTGGAAAGGTCGTCCTGTGATGAGAGCCCGTCCTGCTTTTAAAAAGAACAGGACATTTTCACAATCCCAATTAGACCAGCAGGAAAAATTCAAACTCATGTCAACCTTCCTGCGAGGCCTCGATGAGCTGCTGATGGTAACCTTTGCGCCATCGAGTGGAGAGAAAACCGGTGTGAATGCCGCTTTGTCTTATAACCTGAAAGAAGCGATTGGCGGACTGGCTTCGCCCTTCTCCATCGATTACCCGAAAGTGCGTATCAGTGACGGAAGCCTTTCCATTGCCACCAAGCCCGAGATTGCTGCCTTGCCGGGCAGCAACCTGCGGTTCAACTGGACTTATGATCCTGCTGTAGCCAAAACAAATCCTTTGGATAAAGCGGTGATCGTGCTGTTCAGCGAAGCAATCGGTCAGTTCTTTTATGTAAAAGACGGAGCTCCGCGCATGGCGGGTGAAATGACCATCAACGTGGGTGTATTTTCCGGGGAAACAGTGCATGTATGGACGCTGTTCTTAACGGAAGATGAAACAAGCGCGTCGAAGAGTCTTTACGGTGGAACCGTTGCCATTGCGCCGTAGGCGAAGGAAACCCTATTACTAATGACCGGTCCCTAATCTGCTATGAGCAGTAAGGGGACCGATTCAAAAAACAAACAGTTATGAAAGAAGTAATGAAAAGGGCTTCCGCGCCCACGCCTTCGTTCTTTATCAAACTTCGCAATATAGGGGTGGCGCTTGCCGGTATTTCGGCAGCCATTCTTACCGCGCCTGTTACGATGCCTGCAGCATTGGTAACCATGGCGGGTTATGCGGCGGTGGCCGGCTCGGTCATCGGTGCGGTGAGCCAGTTGGTGAAGAAAGAGGAGTGATGCTTGGGTGAAATGAGGGCCTGTCTCGGAAACGGGGCAGGCTTTTTATTTTGTGCTCACTAATAACTCGCGCACGTTTACATCCAACACTTTCGCAATCTCGAATAAACGTTCAACGGTTGGCTGCATGTTATTAGTGCACCACTTTGAAACCGTATTGATATTTACATTTAACTGCTCAGCCAACCAGTTATTATTCCGCCCTTTTTCGGCTAAAACAGCTTTGATCCTATTGTATCCTTGTCCCATAAAACAACCTTTAAAGTAGATTTATGTGTAAAATAGGGATAATGTGGATTAGGTATTTATACCTAAAAAATGCTTTTTAGGGATTATTTTATAAATAATAAACAGTTAATTATGCTTTGTAGGCATAATAATATTATTTTCGAGTTGTAAAACACTGAACTATGAAATCGAATTTTCCAACTCAAGCATGCTACTCTCAGCCGTTTCGGCTGGGCGAAGAAGAATTACAAAACCCCGATAGGGTTATAGCCTGTTTTTTTAACGCTTACCCTCTTTCGATTGCCAAGCAACAATTGTGTAATTGTGTAGAAGTAGCGCTTTCGACAGACAATCCTTTTTATACCGATGCCGATGACCGAGCCGATCTATTACGGTTTTATCACTTTCTAGAAGAATTGTTGGAAGCGGCTTATGCAATGAAACAATATGTTCATTGAGAAAGCAGCATTTTGTAGGATATCATAACTTCGTTAAAACGAGAATACGCAAGTGAAAACGGAACTGAATTGAATGCTCTGTTACCAAAAATGAGTCCTTTAAATCCTCAGTATTTAACAAAAAAGCAAAAGGTATTTCAAAAGTTAACTTTGTTCATTGAAAAATTTAAAGGTGTAGGTGGGCAACTTTAAATAAGGAGAAAATAGAATTTGAGTAAAGCGAAAATTACATTTTAACTATGGCGGAAAAAAATCAAAATAACGACATCATATTTTACGCTTCACCCGAAGGCAATGTAAACATTGAAGTGATTTATAACAACGAAACCTTTTGGCTTTCTCAAAAGCGTATGGCTGATCTTTTTGGGTGCAGTACCGATAATATTTCATTGCATATCAAAAATATCTTCAAAGACAAGGAGTTAGATCCTAATTCAGTTGCCGAGGAAATCTCGGCTACTGCTGCCGATGGCAAAAATTATAAAACCAAGTTTTACAACTTAGATGCCATTATAGCCGTTGGCTACCGGGTAAACAGCTATCAGGCTACTCAGTTCCGTATTTGGGCTACCAAAACCCTGAGAGAGTTCATTATCAAAGGCTTTGTATTGGACGATGAAAGGCTCAAACAGGGCAAACGCTTTGGCAAAGATTACTTTGATGAACTCTTGGAACGTATCCGGGAGATACGGGCAAGCGAAAGGCGTTTTTACCTCAAAATAACCGACATATACGAGCAGTGCAGCATTGATTATAATAAGGAAGCAGAAATAACGCAGAAGTTCTTTAAAACGGTTCAGAACAAACTGCATTGGGCTATTACAGGAAAAACAGCAGCCGAACTGATTGCAGACCGTGCCAATGCCTCACAGCCCAATATGGGCTTAACCACCTGGAAGAATGCACCCAAAGGCAAAGTTTTGAAAACGGACATTGGTACGGCTAAGAACTACTTGCAGGAAAAGGAAATCAAAGAACTGGAACGCATCGTTACCATGTACCTTGATTTTGCCGAACTGCAAGCCGAAAGGCAAATCCCTATGAAAATGGCTGATTGGGTTACACGGTTAGATGCTTTTCTTCAATTCAACGAATACAACATACTCAAAGATGCCGGAAAAGTAAGCCACGATGTAGCAATGAAACTGGCAGAGAAAGAGTACAGCAAATTCAGGGTAATTCAAGACCGCAATTTTGAAAGTGATTTTGACAAGGAAGTGAAAAAGATTACCAACAAGCCAAAAAAGAAAAAATAATAAAATCAAAATTCCAGACACTGACCTTTTCACATCAAAAAATCCTTTACATTTTCCGGGGTGATAACCTGTTTAGGAACCGGGTGATACTGATCTGTGAAGGTTGACGGGAATCTTGCTTTCGATGCAGCGCTCCACTTACATTCAAAAGCGTGTAATACATATGAACGAATTAAAAGGTCGGCTACATTCTCAGATGAGGCAAATCAGTATAAACGAATAATTTGTTATGTTTTTCACTAAAAATATAACAGATCCGGAACTGGTTATTAGATCAGAATCACTTGCCTGTCGGGTAGTTATAAAATACAAGCCTTGTGGCAAAATTCGAACGTTGGGTATCAGCTTAAGTTATCACCTTATTGTAAACTCAATTTCTTTTCATAAATTTGACTAATCATGACCTACCAGGTTGACATATTAAATCCAAAGGCTGACAAATTACTGCGAGACCTTGCAGATTTGAAATTAATCGCCCTCACAGAGGCTTCGAGCGATCCATTTATGAGCGTTATCAAGCGCCTACGCAAAAAGGCTTCGACGAAACCACCGACTTTAGAAGAGATTACAAAAGAGGTAGAAAATGTAAGGTCAAAAAGGTATGCCGGCAAAAGCGGAGTTTATTACTGTGACTTCAGTAATTGACATTTGTCGCGACCCAAAAGATAATTTTCTTTTAGCTTTAGCCACGATGGATATGCAACACATTTACTAACTGGCGACAAAGATCTTTTGGTCTTAGAAAAAGTTGGTAAAACAAAGATTCTTACGATTACAGAATATGTCTCTAAAAAGTAGCACGACCGCCCTACAATCGGATTTGAAACATGGATGAATGCCTTTTGAAAAAACGCGGTTACCATTCCTGGACTAATTTCTCTGAAACCCACTAAAATCAGCCCAAGTCATTTTCTGCATCGGCAAATAAACAACCTTGCGTCATCACGAGCGTAGCCGAGGGACCTCACCAATCCTCAATGATTTACATTGATTATCAGCAGATTTCATTTGCCTTTGCTTGCCCTTCCTTGCCTTTAGCAGCCATATTCCAGGTACTATTCTGTTACTACTCTTGATTCGTAACAGATTTGGGAAATAGCGGACAGATTATGGGCAACAATGATACAGTATGATACATAAACAGATACTGGTGATACGGTAGTTGACAGGTGATGAGGTTGCAAGGAGAATGTTAGCTAAAAAATTATACATACAATTATTTTTAACTAATTTGTAGAATGGATGAACAGATGGCTACAAATGAAAAATCATCAACAATAGAGGAAGCGTTTAAGCAAGAAGATATTGCTAAATACAAAGATGAACTAATAACGATACTTCATAAGAGTCAAGAAAACTTTGAGAAACAGCTATCGTATATAAGTGCAGGGACTTTAGCTTTATCAATCGGATTTATAAAAGATGTAATTAAAAATATCGCTAAAGCGGAATATAAATGGTTGTTGAATTTAGGCTGGGTATTATTAGGGGCGACTTTGTTAATTAATTGCATTTCACATATTCGAGCAGCAGATCTTCATAACAGAACTATCAGTGAAATAAATGATGGAAATTATGATCATGAAAGAATTAAAAAAAGATATGAAGAAGTGAGTCGAGTGAACTGGTTTACTGTAACTACACTTATTTTAGGACTAATATTCATTATAATTTTCGTAACAATAAATATTTACCATGAGTAAAACGAGTAAACCCACATCAACTCCTAATAATGGAGATAAAGGACTACGGCCATCTTCACCACCAAAGCCAACAGGACTTCCACAAAAGCATAGTTATCAACCGTCTTCACCACCTCCTAACCCTGTTAAAATACCACCAAAAGGGAAATGAAAAGTATTGGTTATAAAACAATTTAGCTATGACACAGACTAATTGGATAACAATATCAGGAAAAGCAGAAGTAAAGGATAATACAATAAAATATAAATCTGAGACCTTTAAAAATCAGCTTGCTAAGGAAGAAATTTTGTCTTCAGTTGTAAAATCTAATATTAGCTTTGATAATGGAGAAATATCATTTAAAATCATCTCGAAAAGCCAATATGGACGGTGTCAGGTTATTTTCAACTATGATGATGCCCCAATGATTTTGGTTGGACTTAACGTGAATAATGGGCTTTATGGAATTACAAAGTATAATAGAAGTAATAATAATTTTGAGCCATTATCAATAACGGGAATGCAAGAGACATTTCAATCAAAACAGGAATATGCATTTAAAATAAAAGTATACGGCTCCATAATTGAATTATTTGTTAATGACGTTCTTGTATCGACTGCATATGAACAATTAAATCAGTCTCAAATAACATTCTTTTTTTCGTCTACCGATGAGATAATGGTTCGCGACATAAGGATAAGTACCAAAAAACCCAAAGCATTTATAGTAATGCAGTTTACAGAAGAATATAATCAATTGTATAACGAGGTTATTAAGCCAGTTGTTGAAGAATTTGGCTTTGAATGCGAGAGAGCAGATGAAGCGCATACGACTAATCCAATTTTACAAGATATAATCCAATCTATTAGACAAAGTTCTGTAATTATAGCTGACATCACTCCAAATAATCCAAACGTCTTTTATGAAGTTGGCTATGCACATGCAACCAGTAAGCCAACAATATTGCTATGCGACAGAAAAAGAGATAAGCTCCCTTTTGACATTTCAGGATTCAGGACGCTCTTTTATGATAACACTATTGCCGGTAAAACAGCAGTAGAAAAGAGGTTGAAGAAATATCTAGAAGCACAGACGAATAATTGAAAATGATACACAATGACATGGAAATTGATAATTTAGACGGTTACATAGTTGCGATTTTGAGATAATATATTATTTTGTATATTTCAGAACTGTCAGACGTTATAAAAACCTGCATAATGACGCTAATAGTATCTTGGATAGGAGTTGACGACAAAAAGGATAAAAAGGAAATCGCTTCAATTTACATTTCGTCCGACAGTAGATACACTTGGGGTAACTCAGGTAGATATGATTATGGAATAAAAGTTTTTGGATCGACAAAGTTTCCTGAGATATTTGGTTTTTGTGGTGATGTAATGTTCCCCTCAATGATCCTTGGACAAATAATTCCTCAAATAGACAATGGTATTTTGCTTGAGAATTCTGACAATGCAGAAATGAAAAGCGATAAAATATTTTCCTACATAAGCACCTCATTCGATAGTTATCCCTCAAAATTTATTGGCGACAGTTTCACAATTCTCCACGGAACAAGATTTGAAAAGGCTTTTAAACTATTCAAAACAATATTGGGGCCAGATAAGAAGTTGAAGAAAGAAGAAATTTTCCTGGGAAATATTTCTACCAAAGTATTTAGCGGTGGTTCTGGAGCAAAGGAGTTTGACCAAAATTGGCTGCAATGGGAAAGAGAAAAACATAATGATTATAGGACAAGTAGAGCCGTTTATCATTGTTTGCACAAAACCCTCAAAGAGATAAAAGACCCGCAGACAGGTGGACTTTCTCAAATTGTAGGACTTTACAGGAACAAGAACGCAAGATTATTTGGAATTGTTGAGAATGAAAAAAAAATACATTTATGGAAAAGAAAGTTCGGAAGATATAAACTCAGCAAGTATTGAATGGAGAAATGAGAATTTTGAGCGTGTGAATCCCGAAACATTGAAAATATTTGACGGTGCACAGAGACAACCTTCATAAAGAAGCAACTCCCTGACTCTCCACAAATTTTAAACAAGACATTTGGGGAGGTTGAGGCGACTGGTAGTTTAACGGCTACCATCAGGGTATTTTAAGAGCCAACTGTGGTGTAATTTAGATAGCATATCCACAACTAAGTGGAAGGACCTGGGGCGGAGCCAGGCGGCTTTTAACTGAGACAAAAGAAGAAAAACAGCTGAAACTCCGTTTTTATGTTTGTGACTAAATGCAAACTCGATTGTATTGATCAATTAATTCCAATTTAGACATAAAAATTAAAAATAGAAAATATGAACAAAAGGTTAATGGGGACTTTTTATTTTAAACGGCATTGTATGGAAATCTTATTGGTGAATTTACAAACAATGAAAGTGAAGAAGTAACATCAGAATCTGCCTCGCTTTCTGGTGAAAGTATCGATTATGAAGGGACTTATAGTTCAACATGGTTCGATGTTGAACCACATTCTTTAATATTGAACATAAGACGAAATCAGGAAAAATATAAATTTAGTTGGGTAGAACTTGATAGACAAAGTTATGAAGGAGAAGGAATATTAGTTGACGAAATGTTAATAGGGCATTACAGGATGTTATAATAAATCCTAAAGTTGTTATTAAAAAAATTGAATCACCTCGGCCTTCTCCTTTAACTGTTTACAGAAACATATTTTTTTATAAAATTCGTAAGAAAAATTGGGACGATTTAAAAATATAGAAATAAAAGGACTACTGATAAAGGACTTTGAAGAGATTTTACTTGAAAGAATTAACGAAGTTATCAAATCATCTGACCTTTCAAAAGAGGAAGTGCTCAAAAAAATGGCACCTAAGTTTGAAGAACTTCTTTTTCAATATGAAGAAAGTATTTCAACATTTTATCTGAACAATCACGAATTTAACTTAGATGATTTCCTAAAAAAACATTTTAATAATCAAAAGGAGATT
Organism: Hydrobacter penzbergensis; assembly: GCF_900106985.1. NCBI lineage: Bacteria > Pseudomonadati > Bacteroidota > Chitinophagia > Chitinophagales > Chitinophagaceae > Hydrobacter > Hydrobacter penzbergensis. The sequence continues at coordinate 250,387 of NZ_FNNO01000004.1, forward strand.
GCAAAACAGAATAAGGAATCCTTTGTAGCATTTATCCTTTATATTAATGGTTGCTTTGTTATTTATAGAAAAATTATAGAACGACTGAGGAGAAAAAAAATTGACAGTATCCTTAAAATGACTGTTTCACTTTATGGTTTAGTTATAAGACGTGCAGATGAAATTGTGAACCAATTATTAGCTGGGTATATTGATGGCGCTATGATCATTTGGCGTTCTCTTTATGAGAATGCAATCGTTCTTTTGGTTCTCGCACTTGAAAATGACAATGGGCTTGCAGATAAATATTTTCAGCATTCAGTACGAAATTCAAAAAGAAAAATATTAAGTTTTAACAAAAATCATAAGGAGCTTAAGTTTCCTGCACTGCCTAAATCAACTGAATTAAAATTGCAGAAAGGAATCGAAAAAGTCAATAAGCAATATGGGAAAGATTTTTTAGAAAATGAGTATGGATGGGCAGACGATTTATTTAGTGGAAAGCAAAAAGCAAACTTTATGCTTTTAGAAGAGCGAGTTGAGATGAATAGATTTAGGCCATATTATATTTTATGTTGTGAACAGGTTCATTCAAATTTCAACGGCCTTAAAAGTTTCATGGACGGAAATAAAATTATATTGCCAAGACTTTTGCAACAAGACTTTGAACTGACTAAATTTATAGACCCAATGCAGTTTACAATCAGTATTCTTCATGAGGTTAATGACTATATCCTTTATGAATTTTCAATTGAAGAGGAATATAATGTGAATGTTTTGCTAATGAAGAAAGTATTTGAAAAACAACAGAAGACATTTGATCTCCCGAAGCGAAAAAATAAACAATAAGAAGGATTTTTTAAAGAAAAGATATTGCTATGAGATTGATTTTTCCCTTTAGAAATATAACTATTAACACGATATTAGATTTTTTTGAAAAAAAGAAGCTCAACGAATTTAATGATATCAAGAGTGGGAAGAATACATGGCAAGAAGAGTTTTTTAATAACGCGTTGTGCTATTGAAAAATATTTGATAATCAATGAAGCAAAAAATGTTGTGTCGTTGTCTAGGTAAGTGACCAAACCAACCAAAACACGT
>NZ_FNNO01000023.1:0-34939 GCF_900106985.1 Hydrobacter penzbergensis
TTTTACTGCGGGATTCGTTGTACCGATGCCTACATTCCCACTTGCCGGAAATGTATTCGTTTGAGCAATCCCATCGTAAGTCAATAAAATAAAAACAGTTATAGATAAGGATACGAATAGTGTTTTCATCTGATCATTTAGATTTTCTTGATTATAATTTGATATTGCCTTTTCTCTTCAATAGTTGACCAATTTGTTTTTGCTGTCTTTCATTTTTTTATCCAGTTCAATTACATACAATGTCAGTTTTTCAATTTTCCTTAATAACAAAGCTGTTGTTTCACCTATATCAATCTCATTTTTTTCTACCTCTTTGGTCGATGGAACTTCCGGCAAATGCTTGTTTGCCTTAACAAATGCTTCAATCTGTGAAAGTGGTTTAAGCGTATAAGCAGGATTAAATACATAATCCGCCCATGGACTAACCTGCGTTACTTTCAGTTTTCTTACCCCTACAGTACCTTCTACTGCCAATTTATACGGTCCTGCATCTTGGGTACCAATGCCCACACTCCCGTTGGTTGTATTAATACTAATTCCTTTTGTGCCGGTATTCCAATCAGCAATATTAAAGACCTGACCACCTCCACCAGCGGCATTCCAGATACCAAGATCATCCACAGCTAATGTCACGGCTGTTTTTAATATTCGAACATTGCCCCAATGAGTGCCAAAAATTGCTCCACCTTCAACGTGAAACCTGCCTAAGGGATTTGCAATACCAATACCAATATTTCCATTGGTCGTCCAGGGGGTATTCTGGGCTGAACAATATTTTGAGAAAAGTGTACCAATAATAACGAAGAGTAGTAAATTTTTTTGTCTCATGGGCTTCGATAATAAGTTAATTATATAGCTTCACCCAATTGCTTTATTAAAGCATGGGATACAACAGGTTAAGGCAACTTATACTGCACACAACTACATTTCGTGACTCGCTAATAGAGCTGTAAACGCTTCGAACTTCAGACTACTTATTTGGGGCAATTGATGGGGGGATATATCAGTTACCTGGTTGATTACAATATTAAAACTTATTACAAACAAAAACAATTTTTAAACGTATTTTTTTATGCTTTTTAGGGAGAGTAAAAACACTTATATTATAGCAATCATTTTCGTTCCAGTTTTTTGTACTCGTTTCTGCAAGGCTATATTTTCTTTTTTTAACTCGATCATATAGAGTGTCAGCTCTTCTACCTTCTTCAACGAAGCCGTTTGTGTCACTCCCATATCCAACCCCTGGTTTGCTACTTCTTTTGCAGAAGGGACTTCGGGTAAATGCTTGTTTTGCTTAACAAATTTTTCCACTTCCAAAAGGAGTTTCAAGCGATATGTGGAGCTAAATACATAATCGGGCCATGTTGAGGATTGCTTGACTTTAATCTGGCCGGCAATGATGGAGCCGGCAACAGCAAGGTTATAACCTTTGGTATCCGTGGTTCCGATACCAACCTTCCCATAAAAATAAGTGGTGGAATCCGGCGATATCTGAACAACCGGATAGGTTATATTACCATCGCTATATTCGAAAACAAAGGGCTTGTAATTTCCTGTAGCTCTTTTCTGCATCCGCATTCCGAATTTACGAGATGTGGGATACGATAGGTTGAAAAAGTCAACATACTCCTCTTCATTGTCACCATTCACCAGCGCTACTGTTGACTCATAAGCATTCCTTGAACTGGTAGGACTCCACACTTTGAAAACAGTGAAATCCTATCCATATCTCCTGAAGTAAGGTATGCCAGAAGTTAGCAGTTTGAGGAACGCTTATCTGGTTCTTAATAGAACTGTCAGATTGAGCGTTGGATTGCGTGGTCAATAATATACCCACCAGGAAAAACAATACCAACGGCACTTCATTCACGATTCTTTTCCTTATTTGCTTCATTTGTTTAATCTTTTATTTGTAATGCTTGCAGTGGAATTTCAATTACGGTTTACAGCAGTATCTCTTTTCTACATCAAATGATTTCGGGGATGGTTTTCTTTTTGCTGTTTTAATTCACCCTTAATCGTATGAGTAGTAGAATCTGCCTTATCAGGCTGCATTGGTTTATCAGGGAATGTAGCAGTCATTTTTATGCCGGAAAAAACATGATTCGTTGTTGAAGATGGTGTATCATTTTTTTCGGATAATGGATGCCCGTTTTTATTCAGATCAGCTTCCTCTCTTTTATACAAATTGCTTTTCTTCAATTGTTGAGTAGTATGATCTTCTTTCCACAGTAAATGATTCCTGACATCGGAGGAATCGTTTTGCAATTTGATATTGCTTTTCGCTGTTTTTAAAGTATCCTTCTGCGCAGGGTGGGTTTTAACCTGGGAAACAACACTGCCAACGAGTAATTATATTGAATGACAACAACAAAACAAAACGTAGTGCACATTTTTTAACAGATGGGTGCTTGATTTCAGGCATAGAAATATCACATTTACTTTATACATGAACTCAATTGGAATACTATTTCTATTGAATAATTATTGAGGCAGCATTTACAGGCCTCAATCAAAACATGTGAAGGACATCATTGGGGGAAAAAAGCAGACATCCATTCAATTGATAAAACAAAAATACCTCCTTAAATTTGTCTTCCTAAAAAAAATATTAAAACCCCTTACCAATTCCGACAATTTGGGTGTAATGGCCGGACTGATATAAAATACACGTAGATAGAGCACCCCTTATTTTAGGGGTATCAGCATCATTTTTTAATTACCGGTAAAGTTGTCCGCTTGAATTTTTTACCGGAGGATAGTATGTTTATAGGTCGACCTCAGGAAAACATTTTAACAACTACCCTTCTGTTTCATCGAGTATTTTCTTCCCCTTGTCTGTGAAATAACAAACTTTTTCATTCTCCTGTGAGCGCTTGATCAAGCCTTTCCCGATCAATATCTCGGTGAGCAGACCGCCCAGCTTACCGCCAATTTGCCTATAACGGATCCTTGGGGGCGTTGCTTTCTTGAGGAATGTTTTAACGATTGACATAAATGTCCGTTTTACCCGGAGAATGCGCCTATTAAGTTACACAGGTTCTCCAGCACATTTTATGCCATCAAAGGAAGTTTTTTCCCGCCGTTTATTGGTATTGAATAACCGTAATTAACATAAAAGTAAAGTGAGCCGTACAATACATTGAGCCATTGCGTATTGAACCATTGTTTCATTAAATATATTACCGCAACAAACTTTCTATCGTTGCATTAAATTCTTTCTTCATTTCTTCATAATGCACACCCGTTCCAGGGCCTGTAAACCCGGCTTCCAGCTTGGCCACTTTACCGGTTTTATCGATGAAGATGGTAGAAGGGAAGGATTTAATGGGCGTGAGCTGCGGCAGTGTTTTCTCTGTTTTCTGCTCATCCATAACAGTAACACCGGTAACCAGTATGGGATATTCCACGCCGAAACGTTCTTTGAATTTCAGCAGGCTCTTGCGCGAACGTTCAAAATCGGTACTGTATTCATACGCGAGGCCAATGATCTCCACGCCACGCTGTTTGTTCTTTTTATAAAAATCACTCAGGAAAGCCGTTTCATCCATGCAATTGGGACACCAGGAGCCCATGATCTGGATCACCACTACTTTGTTTTTAAAGCGGGCATCGTTGATGGACACCATTTTTTTATTCAGATCGGGAAAACGGAAATTCAACTTGCTTTGCCCTGGCTTCAGGTACATCGCCGCATCATTGGGTAACCCGGCATTGGCATTTTTTTCTGCAAGCCAGTTTTCATGGGCAACAGGACCGGAATAAAAATTTCCGCCACTGATGCTATGGTCATTGTTGATCTTGGCCGTGAACAGGAAAGCATGCACCCCATCGAAAGTGGACAACTTCAGCGTATCACCGCTGACCACTCCGCCCAGGTATCGATAATCTCCTGTTGAAGTCAATATTGAACCGCTCAGCTCGTTTCCTTTTTGCACAAACTCCCCTACCGTAGTATCTGTAGGCGCTTTACCGCTCTGTCCGAAAAAAGTTGCCCAGCGGCCGCTGATATTGTACAATGCAGGTTGCTTTACTTCAAAGCGTGTACCATTGCCCAGTTCAGCGGTGAAAGGCATTTGCATATGTCCCTTGCTCGTACTCCTGATCCACCATCCTGCTATTTTTTTATCAGACAATAACTTAACCCTAAACTGCGATTCAAAAACAGGCATCTGCACCAACAAAGAATCGCCCGCTGCACTGATATTATCTACACGCATTCTTTCACTGGCATTCAATATATACCAGACCGTTTTCCCTCCTTCGTAACGAAGCTCGAAATTGAATACGATATGGTTACCATCTGCGCGATGCAATTGCGCTTTCCATAATCCCTGTTCTTGCGCCTGTAACGTGTTGATCATTCCCGCCAACAACATAACCACCAATATCTTTCTCATAGTTCTGTACAACTTTGCTTTTCTTCAATAAATAGGCTGCCAGGCAGCAAACTTACCAACAAAACGCCTGCGCATTATCACTTGCCTGTCAAATTATACGAACGGAATGTTTATCTTCCGTTTTCTAAAATAAATGGCATGCGTTCGCTTCTTCTTTTTGTTTGCCTGATATTAAGCCAATGGCTTTTTGCGCAGGATTATTATTTGTTCGTTGGCACTTATACCAGCGGAAAAAGCAAGGGGATCTACGTATATCGCTTCAACAGTCAAACCGGCGAAGCACAATGGGTGAGCAATACCGACAGCAGCAATAATCCCGCTTTCCTGGCCGTATCGCCCAATGGTAAATTCCTGTATGCCATCAATGAAGCAAGATCACCCCAATCCGGACGTGTAAGCGCTTACGCCTTTGATGCTGCCAGCGGTAGCCTGCGGCTGATCAACCAGCAGCCGAGTGGTGGATTTGGCCCCTGCTTTGTAACGATAGATAAGACCGGCAAATGGGTACTTACGGGCAATTATATGAGTGGGAGCCTGGCCGCGTTGCCTGTAAATAAAGATGGCTCGCTGGCACCTTATACGCAAATGATACAACAAGAGGGCAGCAGCGTGAACAAGAGCCGGCAGGAAGGTCCGCACGTTCATTCTACTTTCATCACCCCCGATCAGCATTATGTGCTGACGCCCAACCTGGGAACCGATAAAGTGATGATCTATGCATTTCATAAAAAAGACCAACAGCCCCTGAAGCCCGCCGCACAACCCTTTGTGCGCTCCATACCGGGCAGTGGTCCCCGGCACCTCGACTTCCATCCCAATCGCAAATATGTTTACCTGATTGAAGAAATGAGCGGCACCGTATCGGTATTCGCTTATCACAAAGGCAGGTTGAAAAAGCGCCAAACCATTGCCACGCACGCGGCCGATTTCAAGGGGCAACCCGGCAGCGCCGATATTCATGTATCGCCCGATGGTAAATTTTTGTATGCTTCCAACCGGGGTGAAGAAAATAACATCGCCATTTTTTCTATCGATCCCGTTTCCGGTTTGCTAACGGCCAAAGGCTACCAGGCCCTGTCCGGCAAATGGCCGCGTAATTTCACGATTGACCCGGAAGGGAATTTCCTGCTGGTGGCCAATCAACAGACCAACAATATTGTCATTTACAAAAGAAATAAAGAAACGGGCATGCTGGAAGCTATGCCACAACAACTGGAAGTACCCAGTCCTGTTTGCCTGAAGCTGTTACGCATTGAGCCGCATCAATGATGATGATGGCGATGGGGGTGGTGTTGGTTCTGACCTGAAGAGTGGTTTTGCGCATTGGCCTTCTTCATTTGATTTTGAAGAAACCCTAAGGCAACCAGGAAAAATCCCATCATCAAAAAGAAATACTGCAGGAAAAAATCATTGCCCACCATGAACATCTGGGCAATCACAATCACTACAATAACCAATCCCTGTACCACGATGGCCGTAGGGTACCAATGGACCTTCTTCAAAGTAACGATAATGGTAAAAAGACTCAATACACCGAATCCGATCAGCAATATCCATCCGGGGATAGTATAATCTTTGAACACGGTTCCGTTGAGGAGATAAAAAGGCAGGCCGAGGGAGTTTCCGGTGGGATCCATGATCATACGGGCTCCGGCATAAAGGTTAACGGCACATACCAACACTAATACTGCAATCGATAACTGGCGAACTGTTTTCATAGGCGCGCGGGTTTATATCTGGCAATCGTATCAACAGTTAAGATACGAAAAAATCACTTACCTGCCAGGAAATCCCGGAACCAATAGCCCGAATTCTTGATGGTCCGCAGTTGTGTTTTAAAGTCGGTATAGACCAGTCCAAACCGCGCCGCATAGCCTTCCGACCATTCAAAATTATCTGTAAGCGTCCAGGCAAAATAACCGCTCAGGTTCACGCCTTCTTTTTTGGCCCGCAGCGCGGCGGCCAGGTATTGCTGGAAATAGTTGATCCTCGCCTGGTCGTTCACGGTACCGTTTACCAGTTGGTCTTTGAAAGCCGCCCCACCCTCCGTGATCATGATCTCTTTTACACTTCCGTACAACCAGAACCGTTTTATCATCCAGTAAAGGCTGTCGGCATTGATTTCCCAACCCATACCTGTTACCGGCACTTTGCGCTGGGTGGCTTTTACTTCTGATGCATGGATATAAGGGATCAGTGAATTGTATTTCACGGTAATGGGGAAATAATTCTGTATGCCAATGAAATCGAAATTGAACTGCATGCGCTCCTGGTATTTCCAGGCTTTGTTGTGCAGGTGTATTTTATCGAGCAAAGGGAAGTTCTCCACTTCGGGGTATCCCCTGCCCAATGCCGGCTCAATGAACAGTCGGTTCATCAAAGCATCGACCCTTTTAGCCGCCAGTACATCAGGCTCTTTTTTACTGAAGGGCATTACTTCACTACAGGAGAAAGTAGTACCAATTTTTGCCTTTGATACCGCGTCACGCACCAGCCGGCCTCCCTCGGCCGTGCAGAGTGCTGCATTGTGTATGGCCGGCAGGAAGTTAAGCAGTCCGGTTTTACCAGGTGCATGCTTGCCCATCATATAACCCAGTGTGGTAAAGCCCATGGGCTCATTCATGATGATCCAGTGTTTTACTTTGCTGCCATAAGCTTCAGTGCATACCTGCACAAAACGGGTGAACCATTTGAGCATCTGGTGACTCGTCCATCCGCCATTTTTTTCCAGCTCCAAAGGAAGATCCCAGTGATACAGGGTTACATAAGGTGTAAGTCCCAACGCCAGGCATTCATCAATGACCTTATGATAAAACGCAATCCCTTCTTTGTTTACCCTGCCAATGCCTTCCGGTAAGATGCGGCTCCATGAAATGGAAAAACGGAATGCAGAAAAGCCCAATGCTTTCACTAATACGAGATCATCTTTATAACGATAATAGAAATCGCAGGCTTCAGATGGTTTAGCAGCGCCTTTGATCTTTCCCTGTCGCCGCGCAAAACTGTCCCAGATAGAAAGTCCGCGCCCGTCTACATTGTAGGCGCCTTCGTTTTGTGCGGCGGACATGGCTACACCCCATTGAAAATTGGGACCGAAAGACTTTGCCGATAGGGTTTGATATGGTGTCAACAGTAAAGCTTTGCGCTAAATTGACGAATGATTTTGTTACGATGATATTATGCAATTGTTATTTCTACCTGCAACCCGATGTTTTAATTAAAATTTAATGATTCAATTTTAAAGATCCAATCTACTGACAATCAGCAAAATATAAATATCTGCGTTTCAAAAGTAAACTTTCATTTAAATCAAACGTTTGTTTAATTCAAACACTTGTTTAATTTTACATCGTCGTCATCCTGAGCGAGCGGAGCGAGTCGAAGGACCTGCTGGAGGTTCTGGCAGATCCCTCGGCTACGCTCGGGATAACGGCAGCAATAAATTTTCTGTATATGCATCCCGACAAAAAACAAACCATCATCGAAGCGGCCATGGAGCTGTTTGCCGACAAAGGATTTGAAGGCACTTCCATCCGCGAGCTCGCTGCCAAGGCCGGTGTAAACATCGCCATGGTGAATTATTATTTCGGCTCGAAAGAAAAATTATTCGAAGCCATGGTGGAAGAGAAATCCACTTATTTCAGAGAGCGGCTCAACAGCATCCTCATCGATGAATCGAAAAATGAACTGCAGAAAATAGATACTATTATTGAAGACTACGTGAACCGCATCACCAGTCAGCATAAATACCACCGGGTGATCCACCAGGAACTGATGCTGCAGCAACGCGAATCGCTTCATGAAAACATCATTGCTGTTTTTGCCAAGAACAAAGAAGTATTGAAAAAGATCATTGACCAGGGGGTGAAGAAAAAAGTATTCCGCAAAGTAGACCCTGAGCTCACCATCGTTACCCTCTTTGGTACCATGCACCAGGCGCTGCTGTCGAAATCCATGTGCAAATTTCTGATAGCCAAGGATGCCAATTTCGATCCGTATACCGATGAAGCTTTTAAGAAAAGACTAATTAATCATATCAAGCAGGTCATGCACGCCCATTTATCGCACCAACCATAACCTCATTTATATTATCAATCGTAAACAAGCAATCTAAACACCATTTCGTATGACAAAGCAAAAACCCCCAGCAAAAAAGTCGCCCGTAAGAATCGTGGTACTCAGCGTGGTATTTCTTATCGTCGCTTATGTTGGCTATAACAAAATCCATTTTGCCATTACCCACGAAACCACCGACAATGCACAGGTGGAAACCCAGATCACACCTGTACTGCCCAGGGTGGCCGGTTACGTGAAAACTATTTCTGTAAAAGATTATGATTCTGTTGCAGCCGGTCAGCTCCTGGTAGAGCTCGACGATGCCGAACTGCAAACGCAATTACTGGAAATGGAAGCCGATTACAAACAGGCCGAAGCCGATCTCATCAATGCCAAGGCGGCTCTCAACAATGCCGTGGTATCACTCCGCATCAACAAAGGCAATATCGACCTGAACGATGTGCGCAAGAAAAAAGCGGAAGACGATTTGAAAAGAGACCAGAACCTGTTCAACGACCAGGCCATTACCCGCAAGCAACTCGACGACAGCAAATACAATGTAGAAACAGCCGCACAGCAGTACCAGAATGCCAAGACCGACCTGAGTTCTGCCGAAAGCCGCATTGCTGTTTTGCAGGCAGGCATAGAAAAAGCAACCGCTGCATTGGCTGTAAAACAAGCCAAGATCGAGCAAACCAAACTCAAGTTGTCTTATACCAGGATCTATGCACCACAGGCAGGCAAGATCGGTAAGAAAAATATTTCAGAAGGCCAGTATGTTCAGGCAGGCACGCCCCTGTTCTCTATTGTAAACGATACCACTTACTGGATCGTAGCCAATTTCAAAGAGAACCAGTTGAAAAAACTATACCCTGGTAAAGACGTGGATATAGAAATGGATGCCTATCCCGACCTCAAAATCAAAGGCGCTATCGAAACTTTGAGTGAAGCTACCGGCGCCAAGTTCTCTTTGTTACCGCCCGATAATGCCAGCGGCAACTTCGTAAAAGTAACACAGCGCGTTCCCGTAAAGATCCGTATCAAAGACATGGATAAATACAGGAATATGCTGCGTGCAGGCTTAAGCGTTTATATCAGCACTGAAATCAATTAATCATGGCAACGCCTAAAGGATTTGCCAAGGCCATCATCGTACTCACTACCGTTACCGCGGCCATCATGGAGCTCATCGATACCTCCATCGTGAACGTGGCGTTGAGTGATATGAGCGGTAGTCTCGGTGTAAACATAGAAGACATCAGCTGGGTCATCACCGCTTATGCCATCGCAAACGTGATCATCATTCCGCTCACCGGATTTTTAGCAGAATATTTCGGAAGAAAGAATTATTACATCGTTTCGATGATCATCTTTACGGTTGCATCGTATATGTGCGGTCAGTCTACCAGCCTCATGGAAATCATCATCTGGCGCTTTGTGCAAGGTGTGGGCGGCGGCGCCCTCCTGTCTACTTCTCAGGCCATCCTCTTTGATGCCTTTGAACCGAAAGACAGGCCCATTGCCTCGGGTTTGTTTGGTATGGGACTCGTGTTAGGCCCTACCCTCGGCCCTACGCTGGGTGGGTATATCATTGACCACGCTTCCTGGCCGCTGATCTTCATGATCAACATACCCATTGGTATCATCGCTACTTTTTTATCCTTCACTTTTATTGAAAAGAAAGAAGGCGAAGGAAAAAATAAAAAACACATCACCATCGATTATACCGGTATACTGTTGCTTATGGTAGGTATCGGCAGCCTGCAGTACATGCTGGAAAGAGGTGAATCGGAAGACTGGTTCAGTAGTAATACCATCATCATTACTTCTGTACTCGCCGTTGTTGGTCTGATTGCTTTCATCTGGTATGAACTGAGCATCAAATCGCCCGCGGTGAACCTGAAAGTATTGAACAACCGCAACCTGGCATTCACCACCATCTTCACTTTTGTGGTGGGTGTGGGATTGTTCACCTCGGTGTTTGTATTTCCTGTACTGGCGCAAAGAACATTGGGTTATACCGCTTATGAAACAGGACTCACCTTACTCGCGCCTACCATGATCACCGTTGTGATGATGCCTATCATTGGTAAGCTGATGAGTAAAGGCATTTCACCCATTCCTTTTGTGGTGATCGGGTTTCTGCTCTTTGCCGGTTACGCGTGGCTGAGTGCAGGCGTGAGTCCGGATGTGAACAAGGACGATTTCTTTTTACCCCTGGCCCTTCGCGCCGTAGGCATCAGCATGGTGCAGTTACCGCTGATCAACCAGGCGGTAGCAGGCTTGCAGCCCAAAGATTATGCATCCGGTATTGCACTCAATAACATGATCCGGCAACTGGGTGGCGCCTTTGGTATTGCACTGGCCAATAACTACATCGCAAGGCAATATGCACAACACCGGTACGACCTGGTTTCCAAAGTAACGGGCGAATCGCAGATGTTCATTGAACGAAGCCATACCATCGCACAGAGCATCATATTGAAAACGGGCGATGTGGCCGGCGCCGGCGCCCAAGCCATCGCTACCATCAACCGGGTGGTGGACAGGGAAGCTTATTTTCTCTCTTACCTCGACACCTTCAGGCTCATCACCATCTTCTTTATACTGGTAATACCGCTGGTAGGATTCCTGAAAGTGAAAAAGAAATCAGCTGCCGAAATGGCTGCAACGATGAAAGCGGCGTCGGAAGCGCATTGATGAAATCAACAATCAAAAGAAAAAATTCAAAATAGAAGATGAAAAAGATATTGATCATATCACTGTTTACAGTTACAGCGCTTTCCGTTGGAGCACAGGTAGCTGTGAACAATGAACTGAAGGGACTGATCAACCAATCCTTTGGTTACTTTCCCAAAGTGAAAGAAGTGGAGCATACCATTACCACAGCCGATGAAAAATTAGCGCTCACGCGTTTAAATAAACTGCCCGATGTAACAGCAGACGCCTCTTATGCCTATGTAAGGCCGAAGATCGAGATCCCGCTGGGCGGAGAGAGTTTCCAGTTTGCACCTGTACACAATGTAAGCGGTGCACTCAATGCCACTTATGCGCTTTTCGATTTCGGCAGGCTGCAGGCCAATATCAACCGTGCAAAAGAAGATTTGTTGTATGCCAAACACAATACCGACTATGTGAAAAGTCAGCTCGCCAACCAGGTAGCCGTTGTGTATTACAACATTGTTTTTTTACAAAAAGCAATTGGCATCCAGGACAGCGTACTCAATTACCTCAACGAGAATAAAAGGATTGTAGACAGCAAGCTGAAAAACGGCGATGCATTGAAGATCGACCTGCTGAACATACAGGCTTCTATCGACAATGAAGAGAACCGCAAGGTAGACCTGAAGAACAACCTGCAAAAACAACTCAACCTGCTCGAGTACACTACCGGTGTGAACCAGAGCCAGGGCAAGGCATTTGATTTCGATATCAACCTCACCGATGCAGGAAGTGCATTGGGATTGGCCCAGACCAATAACCTTGAATTCATCCTGGCAAAAGACAAGATCAAACAGGCCGAGAGCGACCTGGCCATTGTTAAAACAGCAGAAAAACCAACGATTGGACTGAAAGCCGGCGCCGGCATCAAGAATGGCTATGTACCTTATATCGCAGACATGCGTTTTAATTACATGGCAGGTGTCGGTTTTTCAGTGCCCATTTACAATGGTGGCAAGAATAAACAGCAACAGAAATTGCAGGAGAACATCATCAAACAAAATGAGATGGCAGTGGAAAGCCTCAGCAGCAATTACAAAAAAGACATTGCGCAGTCCATGACCGATGTTGCTACCAATCTCGAAAGGATACGAAATACACAGGGTCAGATAGAACAGGCGAAAGCCGCGCAGGTATTGGCTTCCAACCGTTTCAACAATGGCGTGGGCACCAACCTGGAAATTACCAATGCCAGCACCAATGTACAACGTGCAGAATTAACCAAACTGCAATACGAATACCAGTTGTGTTTGGCCAAGGTTGAATTATCAAGATTGATGGGCTACCAGTACTGGTAGTACGCTGAACGCTGAATGCAAAACGCCTAACGCAGAACGCCAGTACAATATCTACTATAAGCGTTTAACGTTAGGCGTTTTGCATTCAGCCTTATTTCGCTTCGAACCAGATGGGTTTTTCATCATCCGGTTCTGCATTGTAGTTGATGAACAGTTCTTCACCTGCGGTGATGGGTTTTACGGTAATGATGCGCATGGTATCTGCATCGTAATCCATTTCGTATACGCAGTTCGCATTATAAGAATGGTTGTACAGAGAAAGATAACCGAGCGCTACGCATGCACCTTTGGAATCATTGCCCCATTCGAAAATATAATCGTACAGAAGCGTTGTTTCTACCTTCTGCCTGTCTTCCGCTCCCAGCACGAGTACCGGGGATATTTCCACTATCGTGCCGGGAGCGATGGGCTCGGAAGCGAAAACGCCCCTTCCCCGGTTATCGGAAAGTGCAATATGAAGAATGGGTAAAATCATGCTATTGCAAACTACAAAGTTCCATCAGAACCCCCAATTCCTTTGCTCTAATTGGTAATTCCCCTTAAATTGCGGCCATGTCACTGGAACTGGAACAACCCGGCATTCAAGAACAGTTTGAACAACTGATTGAAAAAGAAGATAAGCTGGAGATCAGGGAATTCCTTGATCACCAGAACATCAGTGACGTGGCCGAACTCATCAATGCCTACCCGGAATACGAAGCGCAGATCATTGCGAATATGGCCATTCACCGGGCGTCCAGTGTGTTCAAGATCCTGGACATTGCCCAACAGAAAGACATCATAAAAGAACTGCCTTCTTCCAAGACCGCCGAATTGCTCAACGAGCTCCCGGCCGATGACCGTACCGACTTCCTCGAAGAATTACCTAAAGCCGCCATACGCGACCTCATCAAGCTGCTCGATCCCGAAGAAAGAAAGATCACGCTTTCTATGCTGGGATACCCGGAAGACAGTGTGGGCCGTTTGATGACGCCCGATTATGTATACGTATTCGCCGATAACACCGTTACGGAAGTCTTCAGCACCATCCGAAAACATGGTAAGAACAGCGAAACCGTAGACGTAATCTACGTAATCAATGATAAGGGTGAACTGGTAGATGATATCCGTATCCGCGACGTGATCCTTGCATCGCCCGAAAAACGCCTCATTGAAATCATCGACGGAAGAGTGGTATCGCTGAATGTGAATGATGACCAGGAACATGCGAGCCAGGTATTTAAAATGAATAACCGCGTGGCGCTGCCCGTGGTAGACGACAATAACATTTTGCTGGGCATTGTTACCATCGACGATATGTTGTGGGTGGCCAACGAAGAGTACAGTGAAGACATACAGAAAATAGGTGGTACCGAAGCATTCGATGAACCTTACCTGGATATACCCTTATTGAAATTGTTCCGTAAAAGAATTGGTTGGCTGGTGGTGCTTTTCCTTGGCGAAATGCTTACGGCTACCGCCATGGGTTATTTTGAAGACGAGATAACCAAAGCCGTAGTGCTGGCCCTTTTTGTACCCCTGATCATTTCCAGCGGTGGCAACAGCGGATCGCAAGCATCCACGCTGATCATACAGGCCATGGCCGTAGGCGAAATTAGTCTGGCCGACTGGTGGCGCGTATTAAGAAGGGAATTATCGAGCGGCTTATTGTTGGGAGGTGTGTTGGGTATCATCGGATTCGTTAGGGTAGTTGTATGGCATTCCATCGCCCCCACTCTTTACGGTCAGCACTGGATGCTGATTGCTTCCACCGTAGGATTTTCCCTGGTAGGCGTTGTATTATGGGGCACCCTTTCCGGTTCTATGTTACCCATTGTATTGAAGAAGCTGGGTGCCGACCCCGCCGTATCTTCTGCCCCGTTCGTTGCCACACTGGTAGACGTAACCGGGCTCATCATCTACTTCTCCGTTGCATTCTTCTTCCTGCAGGGGATACTTCTCTAATTCGTTTTGATTGTCATCGGAGCAATTTTTTCTCGTCATCCCGAGCGCAGCCGAGGGATCTGCCCGAGTGTTCATCTGGTCCCTCGACTCGCTTCGCTCGCTCGGGATGACGAAAAGAACAAGCCAACAATATTATCTTTGCACAAAAAACATATGGGTGTTGCAGATCAATTAGCACAAATGAGAGCCGAAAAAGCGGCAGCCAATTTGAAAGCAGGACAAGATTTTCTGGCAGGTAACAAGCAAAAGCCCGGCATAACCGAATTGCCCAGCGGCTTACAATACGAGGTCTTAACAGAAGGCAATGGAGAAAAGCCCAACGCACACAATGAGGTAACCTGTCATTACCACGGCACGCTCATCAATGGAACGATATTCGATAGCTCAGTACAACGCGGACGCCCCGCTTCTTTCCCGCTGAACATGGTGATCAAAGGATGGACCGAAGGATTACAACTGATGCCCACCGGAAGCAAATGGCGTTTTTATATTCCGTCTCACCTGGCTTATGGTGAGAGGCAGGTAAGCGCAGAGATCGGCCCGAACAGCACATTGATATTCGATGTAGAACTGATCAGCTTCAAATAAATCATTGCAGTTCGCTCAACTCGAGCCAACGCATTTCTTTTTCTTCCAGCAACCGGTTGATCTCAATCATCCGGTTGCTTATTTTTTGCAGTTCTTCAAAAGGCAGTTTGGCGCTGCTCATCTGGTTGGTGAGCGCATGTTTTTCTTCTTCCAATAAAGGCATTTCTTTTTCCAGCAATTCGAATTCCTTTTTTTCTTTGAAGCCCATTTTCTTTTTAGGCGATGTGGAAGCAATCTGGGATTGTGCAGCAGGCGTTGTTGCTTTAGACTCCGCTTCTTTTGCAGCAAGTTCTTCCTGTTCTTTCAGCCAAAGCCGGTATTGTGTATAGTTACCGGGAAAATCGCGCACTTCACCATTACCTTCAAACACAAAGAGATGGTCTACCAGTCTGTCCATAAAATACCGGTCGTGCGAAACGATCATCACACATCCCTGGTATTCGCTCAGAAAACGCTCCAGCACTGCCAGCGTGGGCAGGTCGAGGTCATTAGTAGGTTCATCCAGTACAAGGAAGTTGGGATTGCGGAACAAAACAGTCAACAATTGCAGCCGCTTCCGTTCACCACCACTCAAAGAAGATAAATAAGTGTACTGTTTATCGGGTGAAAAAAGAAAAAGCTCCAAAAACTGTGCGGCGCTCATGCTACCGCCTTTGGCCAGGGGAAAACTTTCGGCAAATGTTTTCACATATTCAATCACCCGAAGGTCTTCTTTGATCACCAACCCCTGCTGTGAAAAATTGCCGAATATTACTGTATCGCCTATGTTGATTTTACCGCTGTCGGCAGATTCGATCTGTTGCAAAATATTCAGGAAAGTAGATTTGCCTACACCGTTCTTACCAATGACACCAATACGTTCTCCTTTGCTGAAGGTATAATCAAACCCTTTCAGGATCGCCAGCTCACCGAATGACTTGTATACTCTCTTCATCTCTATCACCTTCCCTCCCAGTCTGCTCATTTTCACCTGTAATTGCAACTGCGCGTCTTCTATTTTTTGTTTGGCACGGGCTTCTACTTCGTAAAAATTATCCTGCCGGCTTTTGCTTTTGGTAGTACGTGCCTTGGGCTGCTTGCGCATCCATTCCAATTCCTTGCGGTATTCATTCCGGGCTTTATCGATACTGGCCTGCTCGCTTTCCAGGCGGGCCGCTTTCTTCTCCATGTAATTCTCGTAATCGCCTTTGTATACGTACAGGTCCTCACGCTCCAGTTCCCATATTTCATCGCTCACGGCATCGAGAAAGTACCGGTCGTGCGTAACCAGCAGCAACGTAACATTTTCTGCATTCAGGTAATGCTCCAGCCATTCGATCATTTCAACATCGAGGTGGTTGGTAGGTTCATCCATCATGAGCAAGGTGTGCTTATGCTCAAAACCAATATCGATAAGGGTTTTAGCCAATGCTACGCGTTTGCGTTGCCCTCCGCTCAGTTCACTCACCGGATTTTGTAAATGATGGATATTGAGCTTTCCCAGTATCTGCTTCACTTTGGCTTCAAAATCCCAGGCGCCCAGATCATCCATCCGGGTAATGGCATCTGCTATCTGTATACCGTCTTCTGATTCCACCGCCGCCTCATATTGCCTGATGGCGAGGATAACGGGATGGTTGAGATGGAAAATATTCTCCAGTACTGTTTTGTTCTCATCAAAACGCGGGTCCTGCTCAAAAAGGGCGATGGTAACGTCTTTGTGTACCCATAATTTCCCTTCATCAGCCGTTTCCTGTCCGGCTAAAATGCGCAACAATGTAGATTTACCCACCCCATTGCGGGCAATCAGCGCCACTTTATCGCCTTCGTTGATGTGAAATGAAATATTACTGAACAGGGGATTGACACCATAACTCTTGGTGAGCCCTTCGGCCGAAACATAATGCATGCCGCAAAGATACGGTGCTTCGGCAGAACGGGCACCTGCTTACACAACAAGACAGCGCCTGTTCGGCACTGCCTCGTCGGTTATGTTCATCAGGATATAAGATATTTCAGCGGAACGAATAGCATGATGCTGTATCAGAATGCCGGGGCCACTTGCAATCCCCTGGCCAGCTGGCGCAAACTCCTCTTAGAATGCCAGAATCGGTACAACCGGATACCCAGCAGCAGCACAACTGTAAACAGGATGTACAGTAAAACGGAATTGATGAATCCCAGCTTCAAAACCGGTATGACCCGGGTTACCATCAGTACCAGATAAGCTGCCAGGGTAACCAAACCGATCTTGTTGTCGAGCTGCTTTCCGCCTATGGCATATCGTTTCACAATCTCCTGTTCTAATTGACGGTTCTCCGTTTCCGAGAATTGGTTCATGTGTACTTTGATGATCCTTTTCTCCATTTTAAACAAGCCGATTTCATGTGCGATCTGTTCTATATCAGATGCAGTACTGATGATGATTTTCTTTTCCATAGCGTAGGTGTTGAATATATCATCACACAAAAGTAGCAGGGCGCCATAGGTTCTACAAGGGGAAAATAACCCATTTTAGAAGCGTGTTTTCCCCCTTTTTTACCCCCCGACCCGCTTAACTCCCAATTTATCTTCAAGTTTTTCTTTCACTCCCGGCCATTCTTCTTTCACAATGCTCAACACAATGGAATCCCTTCTCCCGCCTTCCGTTTTTGGCATGTGGCTTCGAAGGATACCTTCCGGTTTGCATCCAATGCTTTTCATGGCAGCGATGCTGCGCGCATTGTTGTTATCTGCCCGGAACTCTACCCGCTCCATCCCCATCTCTTCAAAAGCAAACTGCAAAAGCAAATATTTACAGTGCTTGTTCAACCCCGTTCCCTGAAAAGCTTTGCCATACCAGGTGAAGCCCAATTGTAACGTACGGTAAGGAAGGTTGATATCGTAAAACCGCGTACTGCCGGCATATTGCTGTACACGCTTATCAAAAACAATGAAAGGGTATTCTTTCTGGTTTTCACGCCCCATCATGGCCAATTGAATATAATCCTGGAGATTTTTTTCTCCTGCCGCTTTTTGCAATGAAAACTGCCAGATATCGGGCTCATTCTGGGAAAAAATGCGCAGATTTACGCAATCGTTTGCGCTAAGAGGACGCAAGAGCACGCAATCGTCCTCCAAAATGTAGTCTTTCGAAAAATCAAATGTGTAATGCATTGGAAATATTTATGGTGTGGAACGATCTTTGCCCCAAATTGCGAACCATTCTGAGCAGTAAAATAACTAAACTTGTAACCTAATACAACTTAAAAATTTATGTGTGGAATTGTAGGATATACCGGGCCGAGAGAAGCCTATCCCATCTTATTAAAGGGACTGAAGAGACTGGAATACCGCGGATACGACAGCTCCGGTGTTGCTTTACTCAACAGCAATGGCCTCAACGTGTATAAGAAAAAAGGAAAGGTAGCCGAGATGGAAGAAGACGTGATGGGTAAAAACACCCACGCACATATTGGTATCGGCCATACACGCTGGGCTACGCATGGTGAACCCAGCGACCGCAACGCGCATCCGCATCTTTCACAAAGCGGACAACTGGCTATGATCCACAACGGTATCATCGAGAACTACATGCCCATCAAACAGGAACTGATCAACAAAGGCTATACTTTTAAAAGCGATACCGATACCGAAGTATTGCTAAACTTCATTGAAGACATCAAAAAGAACAACAACTGTTCACTGGAAGAAGCCCTGCGCATAGCGCTGAAACGTATTGTTGGCGCCTATTGTATCCTGCTCATCGACCAACACGATCCTGAAACCATCATTGCAGCGAGAAAAGGCAGCCCGCTTGTGATTGGCATTGGCAAAGGCGAGCATTTCCTCGCCAGCGATGCTTCCCCCATCATCGAATACACCAAAGAAGTCGTTTATGTTAACGATTATGAGATCGCTATCGTAAGGCCCGACGAGCTGATCTTAAAGAACCTTGGTAACGAAAAGCAATCGCCTTTCATTACCAAACTCGATATGGAACTGGCCGCCATTGAAAAAGGCGGATACGAACATTTCATGTTGAAAGAAATACATGAACAACCGGACACTATTTTCGACTGTTTACGCGGGCGGTTGCTGCCGCAATCCGGACAGATCATCATGAGCGGAGTAGATAACCATATCGACGCATTGAAAAATGCACAACGTATGCTGATCGTAGCCTGTGGTACCAGTTGGCATGCCGGCCTGCTAGCCGAATACCAGATAGAAGAATTATGCCGCATTCCTGTAGAAGTGGAATACGCTTCTGAATTCCGGTACCGCAACCCGGTAGTGAACAAAGGCGATGTGATCATTGCCATTTCACAGAGTGGCGAAACCGCCGATACATTGGTAGCCCTGGAAAGCGCGAAAGCTAAGGGTGCTTTCATCTTTGGCGTGGTGAATGTGGTAGGCAGCAGCATTGCGCGCTTAAGCAATGCAGGCGCTTATACGCATGCCGGCCCGGAGATAGGCGTTGCCAGTACCAAAGCGTTTACCGGCCAACTCGCTGTGCTCACCATGATGGCCCTCAAGATCGGTTATGCAAAAGGAGCCATCACCGAAGCGCGTTACCTGCAATTGATGCGCGAACTGTATGAAGTGCCGGAAAAAGTAAAAGAGATACTGAAAGACACCAGCAATATCCAGCGCATTGCTGCTAAATACAAAGACGCTACCGATTTTCTGTTCCTCGGAAGGGGTTATAATTTTCCCATCGCCCTTGAAGGTGCACTCAAACTGAAAGAGATCTCTTATATCCATGCCGAAGGCTACCCGGCCGCGGAAATGAAACACGGTCCCATTGCACTGGTAGATGAAAAACTGCCGGTGGTTTTTGTTGCCACGAAAGACTCTTATTACGAGAAAATCGTTTCAAACGTACAGGAGATCAAAGCAAGAAAAGGAAAAGTGATCGCTGTAGCAACGGCCAATGATGAGATCATCCCCGGCATGTCGAACGATATCATGTTCGTTCCCGATGCAGATGAAGTGATCGCACCCTTGCTGAGTACCATTCCGCTGCAATTGTTGAGTTATTATGTTGGCGTGGCCAAGGGACTGGACGTAGATAAACCCCGCAACCTGGCCAAGAGTGTTACTGTTGAATAAAACAATATAAGCATACTGCATGCCTCAGAACATCATTACCAAATCTCCGCTTGCGGCATTGGGGTACGGTTTTATCAAAGACACCTACCTGCCCAAAGGGAAAGATGAATATTACCTGCGCAATAAACAGAACCGCAACGGCATTACGTACCGGCAGCTTACCGCTTATGAGATTGAAATGCTGGTACGCAATGGCAATACCAGCGACAACTGGAATCACTTATTGGTTTCCGATGCATTCAACCCTGAGCTGGTAAAGAACTGTAAATTTTTTGGCCTGGTACGCATTGGCAAGCTGGAGCCCCTTTGTCTCAGTTTCAGCGACCTGCAAACACCCGTTGGTTTATACAATTCCACCATCATCAGTTGCGATTTCGGCGATAATGTGGTGATCAATAATGTAGAATACCTCTCGCATTATATCATTGGCAATGAAGTGATCATTGTGAATGTAAATGAACTGGTAACAACAAATCACGCCAAGTTCGGCAACGGCATTGTAAAAGAAGGCGAGCCCGAAGATGTAAGGATATGGATGGAGATCTGCAATGAGAATACCGGCCGGCGCGTGATGCCTTTCAATGGCATGCTGCCTGGCGATGCCTTTT
This sequence comes from Hydrobacter penzbergensis, assembly GCF_900106985.1. Taxonomy (NCBI): domain Bacteria; kingdom Pseudomonadati; phylum Bacteroidota; class Chitinophagia; order Chitinophagales; family Chitinophagaceae; genus Hydrobacter; species Hydrobacter penzbergensis. The sequence goes on from NZ_FNNO01000023.1 coordinate 20,689, forward strand.
TATGGAGCCGTTTCAAAAACGATAACGCGCTACAGGAAAAATTCAAGGCTTTCACTGAAGCGCGATTCGATAATAAACGCGGTTATTATGGCAAGATCGGCAACCGTACCGTGATCAAGAACTGTAAGATCATCAAAGATGTATGGGTGGGTACCGATGCCTATTTCAAAGGCGCCAACAAGTTAAAAAATCTCACTGTTAATTCGGGCGAAGAAGGACAAACACAAATTGGTGAAGGTTGTGAGATCGTCAATGGCATCATCGGTTTCGGATGCCGCATATTCTATGGCGTGAAAGCTGTTCGTTTTATCATGGCTTCTCATTCGCAATTGAAATACGGCGCGCGGCTCATCAACTCGTACCTGGGTAACAATGCCACCATTTCCTGTTGCGAAGTATTGAACTCACTGATCTTCCCCGCTCATGAACAGCACCACAACAACTCATTCCTTTGTGCAGCGTTGGTCATGGGACAAAGCAATATCGCCGCAGGCGCTACCATTGGCTCTAACCACAACAGCCGCGGCGCCGATGGCGAGATCATTATGGGGCGCGGATTCTGGCCCGGTCTCTGCGTGAGCCTCAAACACAATTCCAGGTTCGCCAGCTTTACCATTCTTGCTAAAGGAGACTATCCTGCCGAGCTTGACATACCGTTTCCTTTTTCATTGGTGAGTAATGATGTGCATAACGACCGGCTCAACATTATGCCGGGTTACTGGTTCCTATACAATATGTATGCACTGGCCAGGAATGCCTGGAAATGCGTAGACCGCGATAAAAGAACCGAACGCATCCAGCACCTTGAATACGATTACCTGGCGCCCGATACGATCAATGAAATGTTTCACACTTTACGTTTATTGGAAATCAATACGGGTTATGCTTATTACAAAGCCCATCATCCGAAAAAAAATATTACGCAGGAAGAGGCCCTGACTACAGGCAAGCAGCTCTTGCATGGAGATCCTAAATTGGTAAACCAGTTGGAGATCACCATAGAAGGCGTGGAAAACGGCAAACGGAAAACAATACTTTCCAAAGTAATGCAGGCTTATACGTTGTTTACCGACCTCATCTACTATTATGGTATTACACAGTTGCTGCAATTACTGAAACAACAGAAAGCCGCTTCTTTGGAATCTTTCATCGCGGCACTTCCGGCAAAAGCTGTTCGCACCAACTGGGTCAATGTAGGCGGACAACTGATCCTTGCAGAAGACCTGCAACAATTGAAAGACAAGATCAAAGCGAATAAGATCAAATCATGGGATGAAGTACACGACTACTACACAACGTTGGGGAACAAATATCCGCAGCAAAAAATGAACCACGCCCTGGCATCCCTCGCCGAGATCACTGGAAAATCTTTGCGCAAGATCGACAAACATGGTTTCAACAACCTGTTGAACACCGTTATCGCTACCCAGGAATGGATCACCAAAGCCATTTACGATTCCCGCGCAAAAGATTACAACAATCCTTTCAGGAAAATGGTGTATGAAAACATGGCCGAAATGAATGAAGTAGTGGGCAAGCTGGAAAACAACAGCTTCATCAAACAACAACTGGCTTCACTGGAAGAATTCAAAAAAGAAGTAGCCGGTATCAGAAAAACATTCAAGCTGAAAACACCTTAATAAAGAAAGCGCCCTTAATAAGGCGCTTTCTCATTGTATGATTCAACTGTAATTAGAACCGGAGTCCAATACCCATTTGTATCTGCTGATTGGTCCATTTATCCTGGTTACCCACATCGTTCAGGTTCTTCAAGCCAATGTTGTAACGACCGTAAATACGCAGGAAATTGAAATTCAGTTGCGCACCTGCTACCATAGAAAAATCTCCATTCTTGAACGCAGATTGTCCGTTCTGCAGGAAATTCTTATCCTGGTTAATCAGGATACCGAATTGCGGTCCGGCATTCAATGTAAGCATCTTACCAACATTGTATCGCAATAAGATCGGTATGGCCATATAATCCAGCTTGATCTTCTCATCCTTACTGGTTGCAGAATTTACAATAGTTGGATAAAGATTATCAAAATTGGTGCGCTTGGTAGTGGTCTGGCTCCACAACACTTCAGGTTGAATACCCCATTTCTTGTTGAAGTCGATTTCTGCAAATGCACCTACGTGATAAGACAGGTCAAATCCGTCATTGAAAGATTGTCCTGTTATTTTTGTCAGGTTAGTACCTGCTTTCACACCCAGCCTGAATCCGCCTTGTGCAAAGGCGCCGGCTGTAAAAAGAAAGAAGGTGGCTGCTACTAAAAAAATCCTTTTCATAAGTCTCTGTTTTGTTTAATGTATTCTTTTCAATGACCATGCCAGAAATAGCAAGAATATCCTAAAAAGCATAAATGTCAGTTGCTTATACCAGCTCGATGACGGTGATTTCAGGCAATATACCTACCCTTCCCGGATAGCCGATAAAGCCGAATCCACGGTTCACATATAATTTCTGTTTACCGTCCTCATACAATCCGGCCCATTCTTTGTACATCCATTGTACCGGACTCCATTTGAAGTAAGGATTTTCTACTCCGAACTGCATGCCATGCGTATGCCCCGCCAGCACCAGGTCGATATCGGGGTAATGCGGTTTGATTTCCGCATCCCAATGACTGGGATCATGACTCATCAATAGCTTGAATGGAATTTTTTCTGTTCCGGGATAAGCGAGGTTCATTTTACCGTATTTCGGAAACCGGCCTTTGGCGCCCCAGTTCTCTATACCTAATAAAGCTATTTGCTGTCCGTCTTTTTCCAATAGCACATGTTCATTCATCAACAATCGCCAGCCCATATCGGCATGCACTTTTTTCAGCGCTTCGAGGTTGGCCGCTTTGACGGCTTCTGAAGGCCATGAAACATAATCGCCATAATCGTGATTGCCCAATATACTGTAAACCCCCATGGGTGCCTGAACGCGGCTGAAAAGGTCTTTATAATCATCCATTTCAACAGCCCGGTCGTTCACCAGGTCGCCCGTGAACAGGATGAGGTCTGCTTTCTGCTGCAACACCATGTTCACCCCATGCTCCACTGCCTTTTTATCCTGGAAGCTGCCGCTGTGTATATCGCTGATCTGTACCAGCTTCAATCCACGGAAGGCCGGTGGCAGGTTATTGAATTTCAGCCTGACTTTCAGTACCTGGTAATTGTATTTGTTGTTGAAGCCATATAAGAGCGTGCCAAATAGCCCGCCCCCAATGCCCAATCCAACCCAGCTCAGAAAAGTGGAGCGGGGAATACTGCTCGTCTCATCCATATACCGTACGCCGGTATCGGGAAATATTTTCGTCATGAGCCATAAAGCCCCGCGGCGGAGATCATCGGCCAAAAAGAATACCGAGCCCAGTATTTTAGCAAAGAACAAGCCCACCAGTATTGAAAAAATATAATTCCGGAACACCCGCGAGGTCTGCAGGGCCTGCACATAAGGAAAACTTAAAATAGTGGCCAGTGTTAAGGCAGATATCACCCAATAAGCAATATGAATGACCATTCGGGCCTTTTCAGTCGCATTCTGTGACACAAGCCTGAGCGCCTGGTACACATACAGGTCCAGTAAAAACATCACCAGGGCTATGATCCACCAGGTAGTTGCGTTTCGCATAAATTGATCATTATAAGGTACTTCAGGGCAGACGCATGAAGGATAAAATTATTGTAAAGCTTTGCTAATTCTTAATTCCGCACAATTCCATTTTTAGGTATCGTTTCCTAAGCACAAACCCGTATTTTTGGCGACTTCCAAAGTCTCAATCAGATGAAACTGACTTATTACGGACATTCCTGTTTCTCAGTGGTTATCAAAGGTAAAAAGATCCTTTTTGATCCGTTCATTACGTATAATGAACTGGCCAAACACATTGATCCTGCGCAAATTGAGGCTGACTATATTTTCCTGTCACACGGCCATGTCGATCATATCGCCGATTGCATGAGCATTGCCGCCCGCACCGGCTGCCAGGTAGTAGGCAATTGGGAGGTGCACGAATGGTTAAATAAGCAGGGTATTGAGAAAACGCATCCCATGAATACGGGCGGCAAATGGCATTTCGATTTTGGTACGGTTAAATGTGTAGTAGCGCAACACAGCAGCGGTCTTCCCGACGGTAGTTATGGCGGCAACCCCATGGGATTCCTGTTCACTACCGGCGAAGGTAATTTTTATTACAGCGGCGATACGGCCCTTACGCTCGACATGCAACTCATCCCCTCATGGGTAAAACTTGATTTTGCAGTGCTGCCTATTGGAGACAACTTTACAATGGATGTGGCCGATGCCATCCGCTGTGCAGATTTCATACAATGCAACCAGGTAGTGGGTGTACATTATAATACTTTTGGTTTTATAAAGATCAATACCCATGAAGCGCAGGCTGCATTCAAGGCCGCAGGAAAGAATTTGTTATTGCCCGGCATAGGAGAAACCATCGAATTATAGTGATATAAAAATATAGAAGACACATGGCGAGAATTATCGGGATTGCCAATCAAAAAGGAGGCGTGGGAAAAACCACCACTGCCATTAATGTGGCAGCCAGCCTGGCAGTGCTGGAATTTAAAACCCTGTTGGTAGATGCCGATCCGCAAGCCAACAGCACTACCGGCGTGGGATTCGACCTGCACAATATCACCAGCAGCCTGTACGACTGCATGGTGAATAATACGCCCGCATCGGATGTGATACTGAAAAGTGAAGTACCCAACCTGGATGTAATCCCTTCTCATATTGACCTGGTAGGTGCCGAGATCGAAATGATCAATTACCCCAACCGTGAGAACGTGATGAAGGGTATCATCGATGTGGTGAAAGACCGGTATGATTTCATTATTATCGACTGTTCTCCTTCACTCGGTTTGATCACGGTAAATTCCCTGGTGGCTTCTGACAGCGTTATCGTACCCGTTCAGTGCGAATTCTTTGCATTGGAAGGATTGGGTAAACTGCTCAACACCATCAAGATTGTTCAGAACAGGCTGAATCCCGAACTGCAGATAGAAGGTATCCTCATGACCATGTACGATGGCCGCCTGCGGCTCTGTAACCAGGTGGTGAGTGAAGTGAGAAGGCATTTCGATGAGATGGTTTTCGATACCATCATCCACCGGAACACCCGTTTGAGTGAAGCTCCCAGCGTGGGAAAGCCAGTCGTACTGTTCGATGCAGAAAGCAAAGGAGCCGTCAATTACCTCAACCTTGCCAAAGAAATATTACAGAAGAACGGCATGACCAAAATGTCGAACGAAGAAAGAATACTTGAATAGCATAGTGCGAATCACAAACCGTGTACAATGACTTCACCCAAACAAAATAGCAAAGACCTCATAGGCAAAGGACTTCGATCCCTGCTCAACAATATCGATGCCGACCTCAAAACCACCGCCGGTTCTTTAAAGACCGATGTGGTGAACCAGGTAACCAATATCTCCCGTATTCCCATTGTCGATATACAGATCAATCCCAAGCAGCCACGCCGCGATTTTGATGAACAGGCTTTGAATGAGTTGGCAGCGTCTATCAAATTACATGATATCATCCAGCCATTGACCGTGTCTAAACTGGCCAATGGAAAATACCAGCTGATTGCCGGTGAACGCCGCTTCAGGGCCGCCAAGCTGGCTGGTCTCAAAGACGTGCCTGCCTACCAGCGCCAGGCCAACGACAAAGAATTACTGGAATTGGCGCTGCTGGAAAACCTGCAACGCGAAAACCTCAACGCTGTTGAAATAGCCCTCAGCTATAAACGAATGATGGAAGAGCTGAGCTATACACAGGAACAGGTGGCAGAACGCATGGGAAAAGAAAGAAGCACCGTTACCAATTATATCCGCTTGCTGAAATTACCACCCGATATACAACTGGCCGTTCGCAGCGGCAGCATCACCATGGGTCATGCCCGCGCATTGATCAGTGTTGATGTGGTGGATAAACAACTGTATCTGTTCAAAGAAATACAACAGAAAGAGCTCAGCGTAAGACAAACTGAAGAATTGGTGCGCAAGCTCTACAAAGCCAATAAACCCGATGCTGTTAAATCTTCGGTAAAGTCGGAATTGCCCCCCGCTTACAAAAAGATCGAAGATAACTTAGCTTCACACTTTGGCACCAGGGTAAAATTGAACCACAACAAAAATGGACATGGCAATATTACCATTGAATATTATTCACTGGAAGAGTTCAATAAAATACTCGATGCCATGAATGTAACCGTGAGTTGATCGTTGCATGAAAGCATATCATCGTTTTATATGGATCATCGTTTGCTGCAGTTGGTTCAACTGCCTGCTGGCGCAAACCGATAAAGCATCGGTGAAAGATACAGTTAAGATCAGGAAACACGATCCTCGTATTGCTACCCGCCGTTCTGCGATCATTCCTGGATGGGGACAAGCCTATAACCGCGAATACTGGAAAATACCACTTGTGTACGGCGTGCTGGCCATACCAGCGAGTTTATATTTTTATAACAACAGTTGGTATAAAAAAACAAAATTCGCTTACGAAGCGCTTTACAAAGCATCATTGCCCGTTAATCCCGATTCAAGCATGTTGAAGGATATCGATCCGCAGCTAAAAACACTCAGCATCGGCTCTGTACAGAGCTACCGCAACGCTTTCCGGAGAGACCGGGATTATTCCATACTCTGGTTCATCATTGCATGGGGATTGCAGGTGGCGGATGCTACCGTATTCGGTCACCTCAAACAATTCGACATCAGTAACGACCTGTCGATGGAATGGAGTCCCAAACTCGACCCCGTTACCCGCACACCGGGCCTTGGTTTTACCCTGAACCTCAAAAACAGCGCTTCTCGCAGGCTGGTAGATGTTCGATAAACAGAATAGTGATACTTTCGCAGAAATTTCCGACTTTTTAAATCCCGGTATATGAAAATTGCACTGATCGGTTATGGTAAAATGGGAAAAGCCATTGAAGAAATTGCACTTGCCAAAGGGCATGAGATCGTATTGAAGATCGATATCAGCAATGCGCATGAGTTTACACAGGAGCATCTGTCACGCGCCGATGTGGCCATTGAATTCACCGGACCGCACAGCGCTTTCGATAATGTGATGAAATGCCTGGCTTGGGGCGTGCCGGTGGTATGTGGATCTACGGGATGGCTGGATAAATGGGATGAAGTGAAAAATTATTGCGAAGCACAAAAAGGCAGCCTCGTTTATGCAAGTAATTTCAGCATCGGCGTAAACCTGTTCTTTGAAGTGAATAGTTTTCTCGCCAGGCTCATGAACAAACACCCGGAGTATAATGTATCGATGGAAGAGATCCATCACACACAAAAGAAAGACGCGCCCAGCGGCACTGCTATTACGTTAGCAGAACAGGTGTTGCAACATATTGCTGCTAAAAAACAGTGGGTAAACGAAACAAGTACCGATCCGGAAAAACTGGTGATCATTTCAGAACGCATCGACCCGGCGCCGGGTACGCATAAAATCAAATACAGTTCTCCGATCGATGATATAGAGATCATACATACAGCCCATAACCGCAAAGGCTTCGCCGGTGGCGCCGTGCTGGCAGCAGAATTTGCCGCTGGCAGAAAGGGAATTTTCGGAATGAAAGAAGTGCTGGGCTTATAACTTGATGGCCAGTCCGGCTTTCAGCAACAAAGCATTGGCCGTAACAGGCTGAGAAGTACCCGCCAGGTTGAACCCGGTATAAGCAGCGCCCAGTTCCAGGAACCCGATTTTCCATCCGGCGCCTCCTTCATACAGGAAAGTGCTGCCCGTTACCGTACTGTTGTCGTATTTCTGCATGGCAACACCCAGGTTTCCGTTAAGGAAGAGACCACCAATCAGGTAACGCCGGATACCTACTTTCAATGGCGTTACTTTCAGATGGGAACTACTGCTGGTGAATGCGATACCTGTAGTACTGGTAGCAATAAAAGTATTGGGGATATTATAGCTGATCTGTCCAAGCGATGCAATAATGAGCGTTTTACCCATACCAATACCTGCGCCAGCTTCGAAACCTACGCCGTTATTGGAAATATTTTTGAAATCGCTATTGGAAGGGCTTGCATAAGTAAAATTGGCAAAAGCCAGCACTTTAGGCAACTTGGGGCCCGGCAGTTGTGCCGATGCTTTCATAGAAAGGGCCAGGGTCATGCAAAAAAAGGAAAATTGGATTATCTTTCGCATGTTGATGGTTTTGAAAAAGGAAGATACAGGTTTTCACTCAATCTTTTAATATTTTAAGTTTTCATTAATATGTTGTCGAAAAAAACACAATATGCCTTTAAAGCGCTTACCTTTATGGCAGAGAAGAAAAAAGACGGCCCGGTATTGATCGCTGAAATTGCCAGCAAAAAAAAGATCCCCCTCAAATTTTTAGAAAATATTTTGCTGGAACTGAAAAAGGCCGGTATACTGGATAGTAAAAAAGGAAAAGGCGGCGGTTATTTTTTCAACATAGAACCTCATAAAATTCCCCTCGCGAAGGTTATGCGTTTAATCGAAGGCCCTATTGCATTATTGCCTTGTGTAAGTCTCAATTTCTATGAAAAATGCGCCGACTGCAACGAAAAAAGATGTGGTCTGAACAGGGTCATGATTGAAGTGCGTGATAACACGCTGAAAGTATTGGAGAATAAAACTGTGGCGGATCTTGTTGGGTAAAGAACCGTCATCCCGAGCGTAGCCGAGGGACCTCATGAAGTCTTCAGCAGGTCCCTCGACTCGCGTTCGCTCGCTCGGGATGACGATCAGCAATAAATCAAACCAGCTCTTATATGAAACGAGTTCTTTTCCTGTTGCTTTGCTTCCCTTTGTTTGCCAATGCGCAACTTTTAGGCTTGGGAAGCAACATCGTAAAGGTGAATCTCAGTTCACTGGCCCTAAAGAATTATAGTTTTTCTTTTGAAAGAAAAATTTCAAAGCGGGTGTCTCTTGTACTCGGTTACCGCACAGAACCCAAGGGCAGCCCTCCTTTCCAGTCACAATTCGAGAACATCATCAACAGTTCCGATATCAACTTCAGTCGCTTCGAAATTGGTAACACCGCCTGGACACCCGAAGTAAGATTTTATCTGGGCAAAGGCAATATGCGCGGCTTTTATGTAGCCCCCTATATGCGGTTTGCCAGTTTCGACGTCACTTCGCCGGTACGCTATAGTACTACAGTCAGCGGCACGCTTTATACAAAAGATGCTGATTTCAGCGGTAAGATCACTTCTACTAATGGTGGATTGATGATCGGAACCCAGCACCGTTTATTTAAAGTATTGGTGATCGACATCTGGATCATCGGCGGGCATTATGGTTCCAGCAAGGGAGACCTGAATTTTGCTGCCACCACTCCCCTGACGCCGCAGGAGCAATCCGCGCTTAAACAAAATCTTGATAAGATAGACGCGAAGCCTTTCAAATTCACCAATACCGTGTATGCCGATGGCAGTGGCGCCAAGATCACATCAGACGGGCCCTGGGCAGGGATACGCGGAGCAGGTATCAATATCGGTTTTCACTTTTAAGCGTGACTGAGGTTCTTCAACATGTCCTCGGTCATCTTACTTAAATCATATTCTCTCTTCCAACCCCAGTCCATCGCAGCTACGCTGTCGTCTATGCTTTGCGGCCAGCTGTCTGCGATGGACTGGCGGTAATCGGGCACATAGATCATCTGAAAACCGGAAACATGTTTGCCGATCTCCGCAGCGATCTCTTTGGGTGAAAAACTCATACCCGAAATATTATACGAAGTACGGATGCTGATCTTATCTGCCGGTGCCGCCATCAGTTCCAATGTGGCGCGAATGGCATCAGGCATATACATCATAGGCAGGTAAGTATCTTCTTTGAGAAAGCATTGGTATTTTTTCTCTGTCAACGCTTCGTGATAGATCTCAACAGCATAATCGGTAGTACCACCACCGGGAGCCGATTTATAACTGATGAGCCCGGGATAACGCAAGCTACGTACATCCACTCCATAACGATGATGGTAATAATTACACCAAAATTCACCGGCATACTTACTGATACCATACACAGTAGTAGGTTCGATGATCGTTTGCTGCGGGCAATTCTGTTTAGGTGAAGTAGGTCCGAATACCGCAATGCTGCTGGGCCAATATATTTTGTGCAGTTTCTCTTCGCGGGCGATATCGAGCACATTCAATAAACCCTGCATGTTCAGGTGCCAGGCCAGGTTGGGATTTTTTTCACCGGTGGCCGAAAGAATGGCCGCAAGCAGGTATACCTGTGTGATGTTCTGGCGTATCACCTGCACGTGCAACATTTCTTTGTTCATCACATCGATACTCACATAAGGACCGGTGCCTTCGAGCAAAGGGTTCTGTTCACGCAGATCGGAAGCGATGACGTTATTGTTACCATATTGTTTGCGCAGCGCCAGGGTCAATTCAACACCTATCTGGCCCGAAGCGCCTATTACGAGTATCCTTTCTTTGGTAGTAGACATAGCAGTTGATTTAGAGCGAAGCAAAGAAAGCAAAAATACCCTGAAATAGATATGCCGCTCCATTTACGTAAATTTGCTGCGCCGGTGAAATCGGTTGCGCAAAATTATCATCTCATGATCCCTTCTTATCTTTCCCAACTTTTCAAACAACAGTCTTATAACCCCGATCAATTTTTCCTCATTGCAGGCCCCTGCGTGGTGGAAAGCGAAGAACTGGTCATGGAAGTAGCCGATAAAGTATCGGCCATTTGCAAAAGGCTGGAAATACCCTATGTGTTCAAAGCCAGCTATCGCAAGGCCAATCGAACCAGCGCCAGCTCTTTCACAGGTATTGGTGACGACAACGGTCTTTCTTTGATCAAAAAAGTAGGCACTACTTATCAACTGCCTACTACATCAGATATACATGCGCATGAGGAAGCGGCCATGGCGGCTCCTTTCATCGACCTATTGCAGATACCGGCTTTTTTGTGCAGGCAAACCGATTTGTTGATTGCCGCTGCTGAAACAGGAAAGGTAGTGAACGTTAAGAAGGGGCAGTTCCTGAGTGGTCCTTCTATGAAATTTGCTGTGGACAAGATCAAAAAAGCGGGTAACGATAAAGTGATGCTCACGGAAAGGGGTACTACTTTCGGTTACCAGGACCTGGTAGTGGATTATCGCAATATTCCCTGGATGCAAGAACACCAGGTACCTGTGATCATGGATTGTACCCATTCACTGCAACAACCCAACCAAACCAGCGGTATAACAGGGGGTAATCCGCAACTGATCGGCACTATTGCAAAAGCGGCTATTGCCACGGGGGCAGACGGACTTTTCATTGAAACACATCCCAACCCGGCCGTTGCCAAGAGCGACGGGGCCAATATGTTAAAGCTCGATCTGCTGGAAGGATTACTGGAACAGTTGGTAAAACTGCGTAAAGCGGTGATCTGAGATCCGTTTTACAAATTCCTTAAAGGATTCCTCCTTCCCGCCAGGATATAATTTTTTATATTGATCCAGAAAGCCAGGATCATATAAATGATAACAGGAGAGCCCAGCGTAAGAAAGGAAATGTAGATGAACCACATGCGGATGCGCGAACTGGCGATACCTAAACGTTCCCCTATTGCCGAACAAACACCAAAAGCCCTCAATTCGAGAAATTCCCTGATTTTTTGCATACACAATCAATTTACAATGCAGTCCGGGGGGTATAGCAGAAACCGGACCCAATTTACGTATTTTAACGCTATCAGCCAGCAATAAACAGGCCTAAAAAGACCCAAATTCTGTTAAAAACAGTTTTCTGTTAGCCCTCGTTTTTTCGTAAATTCGCGGCAATTTCCACCCACCTGTAGCAATAACCTACAAACAATAAACTTCTATTATGGCTTTTGACATTGAAATGATCAAGAAAGTTTACGCCAACCTCCCCGCTAAAGTGGATGCTGCGCGTAAAGCCCTGGGCAGACCACTTACACTGGCAGAAAAAATACTTTTTGCACACCTGCACAGCGACCAGCAGTTATCGAATTTTGAGAGAGGTAAATCTTATGTTGATTTTGCCCCCGACCGCGTAGCCATGCAGGATGCAACGGCCCAGATGGCATTGTTGCAGTTCATGCAGGCGGGCAGGCCTAAAGTGGCCGTACCCTCTTCGGTACACTGCGACCACCTGATCACAGCCAGGGTAGAAGCCAAGCAAGACTTACAGGTAGCTACTACAGAAAGCAAGGAAGTGTTCGACTTCCTGTCTTCCGTATCCAATAAATATGGCATCGATTTCTGGAAACCCGGTGCGGGTATCATTCACCAGGTAGTATTGGAGAATTATGCATTTCCCGGCGGTATGATGATCGGTACCGATTCTCACACCGTGAACGCAGGCGGACTGGGCATGGTAGCCATTGGTGTTGGTGGTGCCGATGCTTGTGATGTGATGGCCGGACTGCCATGGGAACTCAAATGGCCCAAGCTGATTGGTGTAAAACTCACCGGCAAGCTGAACGGATGGACTGCTCCCAAAGACGTGATCCTGAAAGTAGCCGGCATCCTTACCGTAAAAGGTGGAACCGGCGCTATCGTAGAATATTTTGGCGAAGGCGCTACCAGCATGAGCTGTACCGGTAAAGGCACCATCTGTAACATGGGGGCAGAGATCGGAGCCACTACTTCTACTTTCGCTTACGATGAAAGCATGAGCCGTTACCTCAAAGCCACCGGCCGCGAAGAAGTAGCCGCCATGGCCGACGGCATCAAAAACTACCTGACTGCCGATGCAGAAGTGTACCAATCTCCCGAAAAATATTTCGATCAACTGATAGAGATCAACCTGAGCGAACTGGAACCGCACCTGAACGGACCTTTCACGCCCGATCTGGCCACCCCTATTTCTAAAATGAAAGAAGTAGCTGTTGCCAACGGATGGCCTACCAAAATTGAAGTGGGTTTGATCGGTAGCTGTACCAACAGCTCTTACGAAGACATCAGCCGCGCTGTAAGCCTGGCCAAACAGGTACAAGACAAAGGCCTGACCCTGAAAAGCGAATTCACCATCACGCCCGGTAGTGAGCAGGTGCGTTTCACTATTGAAAGGGATGGTTTCCTGGATACTTTTAACCAGATTGGCGCCAAGGTATTTGCCAATGCATGCGGACCCTGTATCGGTATGTGGGATCGCGTAGGTGCTGATAAAAAAGAAAAGAATACCATCGTGCATTCTTTCAACCGCAACTTCGCCAAGCGTGCCGATGGCAACCCCAATACTTATGCATTCGTTGGTTCACCTGAACTGGTAACTGCTATGGCCATTGCGGGCGACCTCACTTTCAACCCAATGACCGATACCCTCACCAACGATAAAGGTGAGAAAGTAAAACTGGATGCACCCAACGGCGAAGAGTTGCCGGCTAAAGGTTTTTCAGTAGACGATCCCGGCTACCAGGCGCCTGCTGCCGATGGCAGCGGTGTACAGGTAGTAGTAGATCCTGCTTCCAAGCGCCTGCAATTGCTGGAACCATTCCCTGCCTGGGAAGGAACCGACCTGAAAGGACTGAAACTACTGATCAAAGCCAAGGGCAAATGTACCACCGACCATATCTCTATGGCAGGTCCCTGGTTGAAATTCCGCGGACACCTCGATAACATTAGTAATAATATGTTGATCGGCGCCATCAATTATTTCAATGATAAGGCCGACAGCATCAAAAATGAACTCACTGGTGAATATGGTCCTGTACCCGCCACCCAGCGTGCCTATAAAGCCGCCGGCATTGGTTCAATCGTTGTTGGTGATGAAAACTATGGTGAAGGCAGCAGCCGCGAACATGCAGCCATGGAGCCCCGCCACCTGGGCGTTCGCGCGATACTGGTAAAATCTTTTGCCCGCATCCACGAAACCAACCTGAAAAAACAAGGTATGCTGGCCCTGACCTTCAACGACAAGAACGATTACGATAAAATACAGGAAGACGATACTGTTGATATCGATGGTCTCACCAGTTTTGCACCCGGTCAGCCGCTCACCATTGTGTTGCACCACAAAGATGGCAGCGTTGATAAGATCAGCGTGAACCACACTTACAACCAGCAGCAGATCGAATGGTTCAAAGCAGGAGGCGCATTGAACATTATTCGTAAGCAAGTTGCTGCAAAATAAAATTTGACAATTAGCCAATTCGGCAATTAGTCAATGTAAATAAGAAGAGGCCGTCTCAATACAATAATTGAGGCGGCTTTTCATTTTGAGAGGAGAGCGGGCATTTAAAGCTGGGATTAGATTTTCTGAGAAGTACCTG
>NZ_FNNO01000012.1:0-118333 GCF_900106985.1 Hydrobacter penzbergensis
AAGCAAAAAAAGAAAAGAAAGGTAATAGTAGTATTAGTAGGTCTTTTATATCTTAGTTGAACACATTATCTGTCCTACATATAGGGTACATTATAGATCTCTATTCAAGGTTGAAGTATTATGAGCCTTGGACAAAAGATTATTTATATCTTTTTTGTATATTAATGTAAAAACAGAATCTTTAGAGACCTTATCGACTAACTTCTCCAGGTCTTCTTTATTAAGATCATTTTTAACTTTTTCCCCGAACTTTAGTTTTGGAGCATAAGACATTAATACTAATGAGATCAGGCACATGTTCATTGCCAAATAGCGGAGTGACAGATGTTTTTTCATAAAAATGAGTTTTCATAAATATAAACAAATTATAACATTTACAATAGTCCGGTAAGAATTTAGGATGTGGATATGTGAAAAAGTAGGACACAATACTCACCCCCTATAATAAGCAAATTCAATTTCAAAATGGATTAATGGCCAATGCTGAAATTAGTATTACTAATTTATCTCTTCTACAATGGTTTTATTATGCCATTATAAATCGAGTTAAAAAATAATCCCTTATTATTTCAGAATCCGGTTCATATAGACTTAAAATGTTTTATCAACACCTTAATGGATGCATGAGGAGTATAAAAAAAACTGTAGCAGCCATTGCCCAGGGGTAAGGGCATGCACTGCTACAGTATGAAATAAAAATAAGTATAATGTTTACCTGATGTCCCAGAAAATCCGGGTGGTCAGATTATCATTTGCCTGAACTGTTGCATAGTTGGCAGTATTATAAGTATTCTCACTACTGGGGTATATCCACCTATATGGCGGCTGCTTTTGCGCGTTTGAATTGTCTACCCAGAAATTAAATACAGGAGCATGCAACCTCCTGATTTCCGACCAGTTCTCAAGTGGCTGTACTACATTGAAATGAATCCATTTTTGTGTAGCGATCAGCTTGAGTTTGTCGTCTGAGGAGAGCGCTAAATCCCAGTTAACACCTGCACTGGCAGTATAGAGTGCGATTTCAGCGGCACTGGTAGGTGTCAGCGCTCCTGAAGTGTTGTCATTGCTGAGGGTTCTCAACCAATAATAGAAATTAACCGATTTGGCAATACCATCATTGTAGGCAGCTTTTGCCCCAGCATCATCCCCTGCCCGGAGTTTGGCTTCGGCTACCAGGAAGCTGACTTCAGCAGCATTCATCAATATACCCGGGAAAAACTGGTTACGGCTCAGTGTAGAACGATTGTATAAAGCCAATGTTCCACCAGATACCAATGTAGTTTGCGAAGAGGCATCAAGCATTGGATCGAGTCCGTTGTATATACCATTGGCATTGGCACCGGGTTCGAAAATAGCCCTCAGCCTGGGGTCACCGTTGGTATTCATATGATCGATCATCGCTTTGCCAGCCACATTGCCATCCCAATCTTCCAAACCGCTCCTGAATCCTTTGGCGTTGATGTCGGTATTCAGATCAAATACCTTAACCTGTATATTGTCGGCATTATCGGTAATCACCGGATACTGCGCAGCGTTTGACAGGATGCCGTTGATCTCTGCTGCTGCCCTTGACTGGAATGCAGGTGTTTTGGCTACCCTGGTAAGAATACGCAAACGAAGTGAATTACAGTATTTTTTCCAGAGTACCAGGTTACCCTTATTGATAAAATCCTGGGTTTTGAAGCCTGCCTGGATACCTGCTTTCACATTGATTGTATTCAGTTCATCCGAAAAACCTTTCAGGTCATCAAGCATCTTGGTATAGATAGCATCGGCTTTATCGTACTTGGGCAATGACTTAATGTAATCACCCCCGTTGGCACTGAGTTTACCAGCGTCTGTCCAGGGAATGTCTCCGTGCAGGTCTACCACTTTCTGTGTGTGATCATAGAAATAAATAGTAGCTGCGATGACGAAAATGCGCCTGTCGGCCTGATCATCTGCGCTCAGCATGGCGTATACATTCTGCAACTCCCTGTATTGGGCAACGAAAGAGGAATAAAAATTATTCCAGCGATCAGTAATGCCCGCACCACCCGGAACGTATTGAGCAGTGCTATTGGTCCAGCCCACCGATTGTGTATAGCGATTAACCGTGGTTCTCAATACCACAAAGTAATTCCAGTAACTGGGTAATACATAAGTTTGATTAGAGTTCAGGAATCCGGCAAACTCTTTTTCTACCGTAGTCTTGGAAATTTTGGAAGGATCGGCATAACTATCTGCAAAATCCTGCTTTTTACAGGCGGTCATCGTAATCGATGAGGCCGCTGCCAGGACGAACAATGTTTTTTTCATACAATATTTTTTAATGTACTTCTTAATCTGGTTTTAGAATGTGGCTCTTAACATCACACCGAAGGTCTTTGTAGATGGATTGGTACCAATATTGTTAAGTGTCTGGAACCATCTTGAACCAGCAGTGGTCTGTTCTGCATCCATATCTTTAAGTGTCCTGTACAGATAGAACAGGTTACGTCCGAATACAGAGAATTGCAATCTCTGAGCGCCTATCTTCCGTGCCAGGTGATCAGGTATTCTGTATCCGATGGTAATCTCCCTGAACTTCACATAGCTGTTCTCTTTGATGTACAATTCGTAACGGGTATTCGGACTGTATTGCGGACCACCCCAGTTATATACTGTCCAATAGTAATCAGAGGCAGATGCGATATAATCGTTTTTAGAACCATCTGCTTTTATACCTGCAAGTACGATACCATCATTGTACACTTTCTCACCATTGGGTCCCTGTGCAGCACTCGTCAATACCCTTTCGCCACTGGCTTTCTGGTAGTAACTGAGACCACCATGTTCTTTATCCATATAGTTCAGACTTTCTTCTGTCAAACCACGGCTGGTCATCCAGTTAAGTGCAGTAGGCATTACATAACCGCCCACCCTGAAATCTACTGTTGCATCTACTATAAAGCCTTTGAAAGAAAGAGTATTAGTTATACCGCCTGTTAATTTAGGCATGGCATTTCCAATACGCACCATCTTGTTCGGATCCACTTTGTACATTCCATTCGGATCAACGATCATGTTTCCTTTATCGTCTGTTGCAACGGGATGTGCATAGAAATCTCCCATCGGGCGACCTACATCCGATATCAATTGTGCGGCATTACCATCATAATCTGCATGCAACATCCTGGTCAGACCGGGTGCCAATTTTTCTACCTTGCCATTATTCTTAGCTAAGTTTACACCCACTTCCCACTTGAATTGTTTGGTTTGAACCGGTATACCTCTAACAGCCACTTCGATACCAGTATTTCTTAAAGTACCGATATTGGTTAAGATAGATGTAGCACCCGTAGTAGCGGGCAGTGTCAGCGGCAGTATCTGGTCTACGATCTGGGCATTGTAATAAGAAGCTTCCAATTCAATGCGCTTTTTGAGGAAACTGGCTTCGATACCGATTTCAAATTCGCGCTTTTGCTCAGGCTTGATACCATCATTACCAAAGCTGGATGGGATGGTAGTATACAATACCGGCTGACCACCCACTGCCTGAACACCCAATGTATTCTGGTTGTAAGCGATATTGGCCAGGTAAGCATCAGGATAGTTACCTACGATACCCCATGAAGCACGCAGTTTACCATAGTTGATGAAATCAGGCATTTTGAAGGCTTCTGTGAAAATGAAGCTGGCATTCGCAGAAGGATAAACGAAACTGTTTTTATTCGGGTGCATGGTAGAAGTTCTGTCCCTGCGCACGGTTCCTTCCACAAAGAGATAGCCTTTATAGTTCGCATTGAGGGTTCCTAAAAACGCGTCTTTTACTATAGAGAAACGAGAAGAGCCACTGGATGGCAGGTTCACTGAAGCACTGATGTCAAAGAAATTTTCTGTGCTTAAACCACCATTCGTACCCCTGCTGATTGTAGTGGTAATTTCCTTACTGGCATTGTAACCTCCCATAGCAGTCAGATCCAGATCGCTGGTCAGTTTTTTGGTATAGGTCAGCAACGCTTCGCCGTATACAAGGCTGTTTTGGTAATCATTCAATCCAAAATAACCAGAGTTTCCAAAAGCCAATGGAATCTCTGTAGATTGTTTTGTTTCCGTACGCATCGAGGTGAAATCATTAGAAACCCTGGTGCGCAATCTCAGATCATCGATGATCTGCCAGTTGTTGGTCATGCTGGCGATCACACGATTGCTGTACTCATCTTCATTGTATTCCTTCACGCGCCAAACATAATCCATGATATCACCACGCAGGCCAGGCCATATGATGTTCTCGGCGGGTGTCAGGCTTTGAGTGTTTCTTCCTGTCACATAGCGATAGCCCTTGCTGGTTTTGTATTTGGCCAGGTACCAGTCGGCATTATCAAACCTGCCCATCATACCACCAAAATTGTTGGTCAGCCTGTCTATAGAATATGGACGGTTGTGTGTATGCTGATTGATATAGTTCACCATCAGATCGGTGCTGAATTTGGGGTGCAGACGGAAGCTTCCGTTGAAAACGGCAATATTCTTGGTATTATCTGCGCCCAGGCTGATGCCCTGGTTGTCCTGGCGGGTCAGTGAAAAGCGCATGCTGGCGTTTTCAGAAGCTTTAGAAATAGCCACGTTAACACTGGAACTGTTAGCGGTTCTGAACAATCCTGCATAGTTGTTGATCTGTGCTACATAGGGTCTGATCTTGCCATCCCATGCCAGTGTTGGCTTGCCATCGAATTTAGGTCCGAAGTTGATACTGCTGCCCAACACACCCCTGGTATCTTTTACACCACTTCCATTGTAGTCCTGGTAAAGAAAGCCGTCATCACTCTGTCCCAGGTCTACAACATTCTTTGAGATCCCAGGTCCTCTTACATTCTGGTAACGGGGGAGATAAGCTATATCGTCAGCGCTGTAGTTCATGTTCACATCTACACCCAATCCTTTTTTGCCCTTGCTGGCACTTTTGGTAGTAACCAATACTACTCCGTTCACAGCCTCAGAACCATACAGTGCAGCTGCAGAAGCTCCTTTGAGGATAGAGATGTTGTCAATGTCTTCCGGGTTGATGTCCAGCAAGCCATTTCCCCTGAGACGCTGATCGCCCCAGTAGTTGCTGTTGTTGGCTTCTCCATTTCGAATAGGCACACCATCAAGTACGATGAGTGGTTGTGTTTTACCTGTAATAGAGTTGATGCCGCGGATGGTGATGTTCACTGAACTGGTAGCACCGCCGGGTGTGGCACCAATGCGAACGCCAGGAGCTTTACCATACAAAGCTGTTGCAAAATTCGGAGTACCGGTTTCAGTCAATTGCTCTGCCTTGATGGTTGTTTGGGCATATCCCAAAGCTTTCTTGCCTTTGGAAACACCCAAAGAAGTTACCACCACATCTTGTACCGAACCGATCTTATCCTGTAAGGTCACCGTGTAACTGCTACCGCTACCGGTTTTGAGTGTGAAATCGTCATAGCCCACATAGCTGATGACGATGGTAGCGCCTGGTTTCACTTTTAGTGAAAAAGCGCCGTTGGCATCCGAAGTAGTCTTGTTACTGGTGCCCGTTTCACGTATAGTGGCACTTGCCAAAGCTGCGCCCCGGGGGTCTTTTACCACACCGGCAACTGTACGTTTCTCTTGTGCCAGCAATACCGTGTTGCAACAAAGCAAACAAAGTAAAGCGAACAGCACTTGCATTCGCGTTTTCATGTTTTGGTTGTTTTTTAATTTTAGATGATACATATTGGCCTGGGAAATGAAAGATTGTTAATTATAGACCTCGTAATTGTCCATCACCAGCGATGCGGCGCCCATCAGCTCTGCATTGGCGCCCATGGCAGATATTGATAATTTTACATTTTGCGCTAATCGGGGAATACAATGCACATTCAGCGCCTGTTGGATCGGCGCTTCCCATACTTTACCGGCGTTAGCCCCTCTTCCGCTGATGATGACCATCTTCGGGTTGAGTATATGGATCAGTACCGCCACACCCCTTCCTATAGAGTAACCCACCTCTGAAAGCAACTCCGTAGCAAAAGCATCGCCTTTATTCGCCGCTTTGATGATCGCTTCAAAACCTGTTTCGGGATTATCCACAGAAAGGTTTTCCAGCATCGATACCCTTCCTTCTTCCAAACCTTTGATGGCTTTCTCGAGTATGACCAACAACGAGGTCTCGGTTTCAAGACATCCCGTCTTACCACATTCACAAAGCTTGTTATTGGTGAAAAGCGGAATATGGCTGAATTCACCCGCGAACCCATTATCACCCCTGAACAATCGTCCATTCAATATCATACCCAATCCTACTCCCCAACCCAGGTTAATGACCAGTGTATTATCGTGGTACTTATGGGCTCCAAAGCGCTGTTCGGCTAATGCAATCAGACTGGAATCGTTGTCGATGAATACCTGGCAACCGGTTACTTCTGCAATTGTTTCTGTGACACTTTTTTCCTGTCCCTTTAAAAAAGTATGGTTGATCCCTTTTTGGGCATCAACAAAACCAGGCATGGCAATGCCAATACCCGCAATCTTGGATGGCGCAATGCCCGATGCCTGAATAACTTTTTGTATTTCTTCGGAAAGTCTGGAAAGCGCCTGCTCATTATTGGCCAGCGGAAGGGAGATTTTGTCTACCTGTGTTACAAACCGGTGCGACATATCCATGATGGCGATCTTGGTAAACAACTGGTCCATCGCCACAGATACTACATATAATGCGTCGGAAGTAATGGAATAGACAATGGGCCTTCTTCCTCCGGAGGAAACACCCAAATGATCTTCCACTACTACGCCTTCGCTCACCAATTCGCCCAGCAGCTTATTGGTAAGGGGGATGCTTTTGTCAATTTTGGCGCTCAGCTCGGTTCCCGAAAGCAGGCGCGAAAAGAAAAGCTCCTTGATAATTTGTCTCCGGTAGCGGCTTTTTTTCGTAGTCATACAAGCAGCCAAACATTGTAAATTATTTTATTATTAATGTTTGGAGTTTTAAAAGTAGGTAAAACTTCATAAAATTTTTAAAAAGTTTTGTTTTAAAGGATTTTTTAAGGTTGGACAATCCAAATCCGGATACATGGTTCGTCATTAGGGTGTAACACATTCATAGACAACTTAAAACAACCTAAGATGAAAACGAGAATCAATGTTTTTGAGAAAGAAAAAGGTCAAGCAGCCCTTAAAACCCTGTATGGTTTTGCTACCTACCTGAACCAATCGCTGATCGAGCAGCATCTCTTGAATCTGATCTATTTCAGGGTATCTCAGATCAACGGCTGCGCCTTTTGCCTGGATATGCACTCGAAAGATTTACGTGTGAAAGGTGAAAGCGAGCAACGTTTATATATATTGGATGCCTGGAGAGAAGCGCCTTTTTACAGCGATCGGGAACGTGCGGCACTTTCCTGGGCGGAAGCGATCACCCGCATACCCGGCGGACAGGTACCCGATGAAATTTATGAGGAAGCAAGGGTGCAGTTCTCTGAAGATGAGTTGATCGATTTAAGCATGGCCATATTTGCCATCAATAGTTATAATCGCCTCAACATCGCTTTCCGTCCGAAAGTAGGAACATACCAGCCGGGTCAGTGGCATTAATTATTTCAACGGAGTGCATGGTCGTATACAGCCCTTTAGAATGTCGCTTTTGCACCCTTAAATTATCTGGCTGGTTGAGTAGGTTTGTCCTGCATATCAATCATTCAATTAAAATACACCTATGCAAAAGATCACGCCCTTTTTATGGTTCAATGGCCGGGCTGAGGAAGCCATGCACTTTTATGTTTCTATTTTCAAAGATGCGCAAGTGGGAGATGTTTCCTATTACGGAGAAGCAGGGCCTGGTCCTAAAGGATCCGTAATGGTAGCTGGTTTTCATATCAATGGCCAGCAATTCCTTGCACTGAATGGCGGACCGGAATTTTCTTTCACACCTGCTGTTTCTTTTGTGGTGAATTGCGATACACAGGGAGAGATAGACTATTACTGGGAAAAATTGGCTGCCGATGGAGGCAAGCACCAAGCCTGTGGATGGTTGCAGGATAAGTTCGGACTTTCCTGGCAAATTGTACCGCCCATATTGAGTGAATTCATGCGAGGTATAGACGCCAAAAAAGCCAACCGTGTTATGCAGGCCATGCTTAAAATGACCAAGATCGATATCGCCCTGCTGGAGAAAGCTTATGCAGGTGAGTGAGGATATTATTTGTTGGCATCCGCAGTTGCAATAGCAGTGGTATGATTGCTGACCGCCACCTCATTGCCTGTTGTTTGCTGCGGTTGGTTTTTAGGTAATGCAATCGGACTTGCTACATTATGTGTGGCAATAAATGCTTCACCCAGCAAATGAGATACAGTGGCAGCAACCTGCTTTTGGTAGCGTTGCTGCTTTTCTTTCATTTCGCCTAAAGGTGCAATGCCTGCTCCCAGCATGGCTATCCAGGTTTCGCCCGACCCTTTTACCCAGAACCCATGTCCCTTCCAGGAAGCGCCTCTCCCCCTGCCATGATCGGTGGTGATGATGAACGTGGTATTGTTCCGGTAAAAAGGATCTGTTTGCACATAATACCATAGATCGGCAATCAACATATCTACCTGGTGGGCTTTCTGCAAGTAAGTATCGTATTGTCCCTTGTGCGCGAACTCATCCGTTTCCCCGAATCCGAGAAAAAGCGCCCTGGGATGTTTTTCTTCTATGTAAGATTTTGCACTCTCATAAGTAAGCATGTCGTGCCGCGTATTTCCATATCGGCATCCCAGAATTCTGTTTTCAGTAAGCTGGTATCTTTTACCAGTTCGGGATCGGAGATCAGCGTGGCGTCAGCGCCGTTGAAGACCTCCTGCCACCTGAATCCATCAGTAGTAATGATGAATACATTGTGTGCAGGTGGCGTGTTTTGCGCTGCCAGTCCCAGGGCTAAGAAGATGCAGCAGGCGCTGAAGAGTGCTTTCATTGCGAAAGGTTTTACAAAGTACCTTCCCGAATGTAAAGCAGGCGTAAACAGTCGATTAAATTAATGTTATTCAGGTAAAATGCATTATCATTTTTTCACCGCACGTTGCTGTTGTATGATGTACAGGCCGGCTACCACCATCATCACACCCATCAACGTGTAAATACCCAGCGGCTCATGCAGGGTAATACTAGCAATGATGAACCCGAACACAGGACAAAGGAATAACCAGTACGATGCTTTCAGCGGGTTCACCGTGAGCAACCACAACCAGCATTGTACCGCGCCGATAGATACCGGCAATGCCAGCCACACAACAGAGCCGATCAACCGGTAATCCCAGCTGTTTTGTTCATGGCGATAAGTGAACAACAATACCGGTAATAAAAAGATACCACCCAATAGCGTTTGCCATCCATTGATGGTGAGCGTATTCAGGTCGTTCCATTTTTGCCGTGCATAATAGATAGCGCCTACAGAATAACTCAGCATGCTGGCCAGCAATATCAATATGCCGTCGGTGCTTGCATAACTGTTTTCCAGCAAAGGATAAGCCGCTACAAAAACACCGGCCATGCAAAGCAGCAGGCTGGCAATATTTTTCACGGTCATTTTTTGCCCTAAAAAAAGCGTCGAGATAAAACTGATCATCACCGGGTTGGTAGCTGTTCCCAGGCTGCCGATACCGGCCGCAATTTTTTGCATGGCCAACACATATAAACCCAGGTAAATGCTGATGTTCAGCAAACCATAGATGATCAATTGCTTCCATTCTTTTCCAACCGGCAATCTTTTACGGAAAATGCCATGCGATACCCCCAGCATCAGGAAGCTGGCCAAAAAAAAACGCGAAACGGCAATCACAAAAGGCTGGGCCGATTGCAGTCCAAATTTGGTGGCAGCCGAAGCCGACGACCATAAAATGGCAAATATGATCCCTATCCAAATGAATTTCAGTCGCACGTGTTCAAAAATACAATTTAACAATCTATCCTTGCATATACAGCTATTCCGCAGTAACTTAGTAAGTGGTTTTTGCCAACGCTAAAAAGTTGTAACATGAACCTCCTACACCGCCTCGACACCCCGCGCGACAGCCGGATGGTTTTCGCGCTCCTCCTCTTAAGATGCGCATTGGGTATCTTGCTTTGGTTCAAAGGACTCAGTTTCATCAGCCATACACCTGACCTGGAAGCCCTGATAGGCACCAGCCGGTTTGCCGATCAGTCGCACTGGATCGCAGGATATGTTACCTGGTCGCACTTCTTTGGAGGCATGATGATCTTACTGGGACTCTTTACCAGCTTCGCCATCATTGTACAATTACCCGTACTCATCGGTGCCGTTTTCTTTGTACATGCTGCGCATGGCATCATGGGCATTGATACCCAGCCGGTATTATCTATACTAGTGCTTGTACTGATGATCTTTTACCTGGTAAAAGGGCCTGGTCCGCATTCGATGGACTGGCATATCAAAAGGATGCTCCTTTAAAAGAGCCGCTTTACCACACAAATAATTTTACCAGATTCTTTGTTGCCATGACGGGCATTCAGCTTAATTTCCGCCTATGGAACCCAAGCAACCCGTACTAAGCCCTTTTTCTGGCTACCAGAAATTCATCATCGCCATGCTGGCGCTGCTGCAGTTTACCGTTATACTGGACTTCATGGTACTATCTCCTTTGGGCGATATATTGATGAAATCACTCGATATCATCCCTGCCCGTTTCGGACTGGTCGTATCCAGTTATGCTTTCAGCGCCGGCATTTCCGGTATACTGGCGGCAGGCTTTGCCGATAAGTTCGACCGGAAAAAACTGTTGTTGTTCTTCTATGCCGGATTCATCATCGGAACCTTGTGCTGCGCCACTGCCAACAGTTATACGATGCTGCTCATCGCCAGAATTGTAACGGGTCTATTTGGTGGTGTGATCGGCTCAGTAAGTATGGCCATCATGACCGATTTGTTTGAAGTTCACCAACGCGGCCGCGTGATGGGATTTATACAGATGTCATTCGCCGCCAGCCAGGTGCTGGGTATTCCCATCGGCTTGTACATTGCCAATGCCTGGGGATGGCACGCCGCTTTTACGATGATCGTGATAGCGGGTGTATGCATCTTCCTGCTGGCATTCTTCCGTATGAAGCCGGTTGACAAACACCTGGCCATACAGTCAGACAAACATCCTTTTCTTCACCTATGGCATACCCTTTCGAATAAACGCTACCAGACGGGCTTTACAGCTACTGCATTCCTGTCGATCGGCGGATTCATGCTCATGCCTTTCGGAAGCGCATTCCTCATCAACAATGTGAACATCACGCAGGAACAATTGCCCATCGTATTCATGGCTACCGGTATCGCATCCATCGTTATCATGCCGCTGATAGGTAAGCTGAGCGATAAGATCGACAAATACAATCTTTTTGTTTTCGGTTCTACCGTGGCCATTATCATGGTGCTGATCTATACGAATATTACGCCGATCCCTTTATGGCAGGTCATCCTCATCAACATGATCATGTTCATGGGTATCATGAGCCGTATGATCCCGGCCACCACACTTACTACCAGCGTTCCGCAAATGAAAGACCGTGGCGCATTCATGAGTATCAATTCATCCCTTCAACAAATGGCTGGCGGATTTGCCGCCATCTGTGCGGGGCTGATCGTTACACAACCTACCAAACACAGTCCCTTGCAGCATTACAATACACTGGGCTATGTGGTATCACTGGTGATTGTAATTTGTGCCTTCCTGGTATTCCGGGTGTACAAAATGGTAAAGGGTGAACAAGAATATGCTATTCCAGTTCAAGGCTGATAATGGTATCGGGGCCTGTTACATCAATCGCATCTGTTGGTATGATCAACTGGCCCGATTGCTGCTCAACTTTCACAACACCTTTACCTGTAAACAAAGACGCGTTTTTGATTCGCTGCTGCCATCCGTCGATCGTTATTTTATTGTTCTCGGGTTTTTTGAAAAGGTGCAGGTAAACGAATTTGCCTTTCTGTGTGCTCACACCCCAGGCCTGCGGAGCAACCGGTCCATTCCTGGTACCATAAACGCTTTCGCCGTATTGCTTCAACCATTGACCGGCAAGGGCCAGCGTGTCGGTGAATTCAGACTGGATGAGTCCGTTGGGCATGGGCCCTATATTCAATAACAAATTAGCATTGCGTCCCGCAGCGCCTACCAATAGTTGAATCACCTGCCCTGCTGTTTTGTAGTTCCTGTCGGTGATATTATAACCCCAGGCGCCATTGAGGGTTTCACAGGTCTCCAACGGCAGTTGCGCAGAAGCTTTCTGAAAACTCAGGCCCGATTTGTTCTCTCCGGGCAGGTCTCTTTCAAACATCTGGAAATCTTCTCCGTCCAACGGCGAAAGATGGTGGTTGTTCCCAATCATGCATTGCGGTTGCAACTTATGAATGAGTCCATATATCTCGTTATACTTCCAGTCTATCCGCGAACTCCTGTCATTCGATCCTTCAGGCGCAGTCTGGTCCCAATGCCCATCGAACCAGATCGACATGATCTCTCCATAATTGGTGAGCAATTCGGTGAGTTGATTTTTCATGAACTGCAGGTAGGAAGCGTAATCGCTCTTGGCAGTACGGCCTGTTCCTTTACCTGTTCTTCCTGTTTCATAAGGATAATCGTTGCGATACCAGTCGAGCAAAGAATAATACAATCCCAGCTTAATGCCTTGCTTCTTGCATTCTGCTGCCAGTTGTTTCAACACATCTTTACCATAAGGCGTATTGGTGATCTTCCAGTCGGAATATTTTGTATCCCAATTCGAAAATCCATCGTGGTGCCGTGTAATGAATACAATGTATTTCATTCCTGCACTCTTCGCAGTACGTACCCATTGTGCCGCATCGAAGTCCACCGGGTTGAAAGCCCTCAGCAACCTTTTGTAATCCTCTACTTTGATGTTGCGGTTGTTCATCACCCATTCGCCGTAGCCCAGCATGCTGGAAAGTCCCCAATGGATGAACATACCATATTTATTATCCTGGAACTGCTGCCTGGCATTCAGGTTAGCGGGAGCCGGTTGATACGATTGGGCTTGCAAGGAAAAGCATACACAGATCAGTGCAGCCAGTAAGAAGGAAGACCTGTACA
Source organism: Hydrobacter penzbergensis (assembly GCF_900106985.1). Classification (NCBI taxonomy): domain Bacteria; kingdom Pseudomonadati; phylum Bacteroidota; class Chitinophagia; order Chitinophagales; family Chitinophagaceae; genus Hydrobacter; species Hydrobacter penzbergensis. The sequence goes on from NZ_FNNO01000012.1 coordinate 13,051, forward strand.
TCGATGATGGTTTTGTTTTGAAGAGATTATTTCAATAACTGAAGCGCTTTCTGCACCGTTGCATCTGCCTGGTTCAGCACTTCATAATAACCCGGTGTTCTCCATATTTGCCTCGCCATGAGGGCCTGCAAACGATTGGTGATCTCGGTCCTGTCTTTGCTCTTGATACCAGTTAATACCACACTGTCACGATGTGCGAATGACAGGAACGATTGCCAGTCGCTTTCCGTGTTCATAAATTTTCCTGGAATTACTTCCGCAGATTGGAACGATTGAAATGCGCTCCTGTGCTCCATATAATAATGGTACACAAAATTGCTGAGTGTGTTCCTGAAATAAAGTTTGCTGAGTGTAGGGTCGGACTGGGTAGTATCATAAGGAACGAATACATCGGGCGTAATACCGCCGCCTCCATAAACAATTCTGCCGCCTGGTGTTTTATAGGGCTTGGTTTCGTGTTTGGCCGTATCGCCTTTGATCACTTCACCGTCGTGGAAACGTGCTATCAGTTCAGCTTCATATTCTTTTTTACCCTTGTTATAAGGCTTTTGTATGTTACGGCCCAACGGCGTAAAATAGCGGGCAACAGTAAGCCGTACCGCGCTGCCATCGCTGAGCTGAAACTGTTGTTGCACCAACCCTTTACCAAAAGACCTTCTTCCCACGATCGTTGCGCGGTCCCAGTCCTGCAAGGCGCCACTCAACACTTCACTGGCAGAAGCCGAAGTTTCATCTATCAATACTACCAGTTTACCTGTTTCAAACAAGCCATCGCGCTTGCAATGATATTCGAAACGGGGCACGTGACTTCCTTCTGTGTACACGATCATTTTATCTCCGCTGAGGAACTCATCGGCAATATCAGTCGCTTCTTTCAACAGGCCGCCACCATTGCCGCGCAAATCGAGCACCAATTGTTTCATTCCCTGTTTCTGTAATTTTTCCAGTGATTGCATGAATTCTTCGTAAGTGCGTTCACCAAATTTATTGATGCGGATATAACCCGTTCCGGCTTCTATCATATAGGCGGCATCTACGGTTGGCACCATGATGGTACCTCTTGTGATGGTGATGTTCACGGTTTCATTTCCTCTTAATACCTGAACCTTTACATTGGTATTCATAGCGCCGCGGAGCAGTTTGCGAACATCATCTGCTCTTAATTTTTTACCTGCTATTGTAATGCTGTCGTTCACCTTGATGAATTTATCACCTACCTGTACGTTCGCGCGGGCAGCAGGGCCGCCTTCCATTACATTCATCACATTCAAGGTATCGTTGAACAACTGGAACTCCACTCCTATGCCCTGGAAATTACCCATCAACTCTTCATTCACTTCTTTGAGGTCCATCGCAGGTATATAAACAGAATGCGGGTCGAGCAATGACAACAACTGTCCGGCCGCCAATTGGTTGATACTGTCGGGGGAAAGCTTGTCCACATACCGGCTCTTGATCAACTCTACCAGTTCCTGCAAAGAATTTCTCTTATTGAGACTCAGGAAACGGTTGCCCAGGGTCTTACCCTTCAATTGATATCCTATCACCATACCCACCACCATTATCATGGCAAACAACAATGGCAGCCAGACCTGTAATTTTTTATTTCCCATAAATCTTACCTCATTATAATAGCTTAAAGCTGCGCAAATATCCGGATTAAGCGTGAAAAACGATAAAGCATGCAAGAAGTTTGATAATCGTGCGTTTTTGTGCTTACTTCGCGTTGAAAATGATATCCCGCCATGTCAATTAAACTGATTGCCGACAGTGGAGCTACCAAATGCGAATGGTGTTTACTGCAGCAGGGAAAGAAAAAAAGCATAACCACGCAAGGGATCAGTCCTTATTTCCTTTCCGCCAGCCAGATCACCGAGCTTTTGACAGCGGAACTATTGCCCAAACTAAAGCAAGTGGTTGTAGATGAGGTGTTTTTTTACGGTACCGGGCTGGCCAATATGAACAATGTAAAAATTTTGCAATCGGTACTCAAAAAGGCTTTTCCGAAGGCCGCTATTGAAGTGCAGAACGACTTGCTGGCCGCTTCCCGGGCGCTTTGCGGCAAAGAAAAAGGGATTGCCTGCATACTGGGCACGGGCGCCAATTCTTGTTATTATAACGGCAAGAAGATCGTGAAAAACAGCCCCGGACTGGGTTACATATTGGGAGATGAAGGAAGTGGCGCTTACCTGGGTAAAAAAGTGATACAATATTATCTCTACCAGACATTCGATGAAGAACTGAAAGCGCGCTTCGAAAAACGCTTTGCAGTGAGCAACAATGAAATATTAGAAAACGTTTACAAAAAACCGTTGGCCAACCGCTACCTGGCTTCTTATGCCATTTTCCTGGCGGAGAACCGCGGGCATTATATGGTAGAAAACATTATTGAAGACGGACTCAACGATTTCTTTTTCACGCATTTGTATAAATACCGCGAAAGCTGGACCCTTCCCATTCATTTTGTTGGAAGTATTGCCCACGGCTTCAGGGATGTATTGAAGGAACTCTGCGATACATATGAACTGGAACTGGGTACCATATTGAAAGCCCCCATGGCCGGTCTCATCGCCTACCATCGCTGATAACCTGCATGAACCCCATTAAACTTAAACGGATGAAAGAATTTATAAAGGTAACGGAGCAAGCATCTACCTACAGGCATCTCGAAAAAATGTCCATCGCCGATCTGCTGGTGAATATCAACCGTGAAGACCAGACCGTTCCGCTGGCGGTAGAAAAAGCCATTCCGCAAATTGAAAAACTGGTAGCGGCCATCAGCGATAAAATGCTGGCGGGTGGAAGACTTTTTTATATCGGCGCCGGTACCAGCGGCAGGCTGGGTATTGTAGATGCCAGTGAATGTCCGCCTACTTTCGGGGTTCCTTATGGATTGGTTATCGGGCTCATTGCCGGTGGCGACAAAGCCATTACCCAGGCCGTGGAGTTTGCAGAAGACAGCCTGGAAGACGGCTGGGCCGATCTCGAAAAACATTTTATCAATGACAAAGATGTGGTAGTTGGTCTCGCGGCCAGTGGCACCACGCCATATGTCATAGGGGCTTTGCAGGAATGCAGGAAAAGAGGTATTATTACGGGCAGTATCAGCTGTAATCCCAACTCGCCTGTTTCCGAAGAAGCCGATTTTCCGGTGGAAGTGGTGGTAGGACCCGAATTCATTACCGGCAGTACGCGCATGAAAAGCGGTACCGCACAAAAGCTGGTCCTGAACATGATCTCCACTTCCATTATGATCCAGTTGGGTCGCGTGGAAGACAATAAAATGGTGAACATGCAACTAAGCAATGTAAAGCTGGTGGACCGCGGTGTGAAAATGGTGATGGACAGGCTACAGATCAAAGACTATGAAACAGCCAAGGATCTGCTGCTCAAATACGGCAGTGTGAAGAAGGCGGTGGATGCTGCGGTTCATTAATGGAAGACCATGCACAATTTAGAGCCATTTTATAACTGGCGACATATTTATACATCGGAGGAAGACCCCCGCTCTCCTTTCTACGGGCGTACCTATAGCGAGTTTGAATTTTCTCAAACGGTATACAACTATTATATCCATCCGCAGTGGGACGATTTTGGCAGCCGCACGCTGTACCTCAAGATGATCTATGCAGATTACGATCTACATTTCGTGGTACTGGAACTGATTGGCGAATGGAATGATGCCATTGAGAACGATATCATGGAACTCAAAAGAGAAGTATTGGACCCGCTCTTCAAACAAGGCATTACGAAATACATACTCATTGCCGAGAACGTACTCAATTTCCACAGCAGCGACAAAGAATATTACCAGGAGTGGTATGATGAAGTGAGTGAAGAGAACGGCTGGATCGTTGCCATTAACATGAGTGCAGCGGCTCAGCATGATTTCAAAAAGAAAAAACTCAACTACTATGTTGAGCTGATGGAGTTACCCGAATGGAGAACGTATAAGCCTTATCACCTGTTCAAGAAGATCAATGACGAATTGAATCGCAGGCTGGAATAATATCTTTTATTTTTTGATCAGCACTTTCGTTCCAACCGGTATATACTGGTAGAGTTCATCCACGTATTCATTCTTCGTACTCACACATCCATAAGTCCAGTTCTCCATCCTGTCGATAGCCGTACCTTCCGTAGCCTGCGTGCCATGTATGCCTATTTCCCCTCCTATCTTAGCATCTTTAGGAATCTCTCCATTGCTTTTGCGTTGATTGAATTTTTCGAGAGATGCTTCGTTGGGAAAATCGAGGGTCAGGAACTTACGCCATTTATCGTGCGTTTTTTTATCAATGATGCGAAACTCCCCTTCGGGTGTATGCCGGTCGCCCTCGGTCATCTTATCTTCCGTTAATTCATTACTGCCGAACACCACCGGGTAAGTAACGATCAGTGAATTATCAAAAGCATTGTACACGCGCATCTCGTATTTGCTTTTTTCAATCACGATATAATATCTTTTCTGGCCAGGCGTATTCTTAACATAAGCAGCAAAAGAGTTGATCTGCTTTGCCTGCGCATCACCTGCAAACACAGAGCGCCTTACATCGGGAACAGAGACTTTGGCAGTAGTAACCATCGAAGACCACTGTTGCTGTTCATTTTTATTGGTGGTATCTTTTATTGATGAAGCGGTATCTGAAGCTATCACTTTGGCGGTCATGGTAAACACGGTATCCCATCCCGGACATTTACCGGTATTGAGATCCTGCACCTTCAATTGGTAAGTGCCTTTGGCAAGCCTGTCAATGATAAATTTCGGTGAACTGGTTTCTTTTTCAGCCATCATTACATTGTTGCTCCACACCGAATACCTGTATTTACCCGAGCCGTTTTCCAGCGATACATTCAATGCACCATTTGCAAACTCGTTGATGGCTTCTGTTTTAACGGCTACCTGTCCCTGTAACTGCGCGGTTTTCCTGGTCACTTCGATATCGCGGCTGGCCAACTGGTTGCAGGCATCTTTGATCACCACGGCATAAATGCCCGGCAGCAGGTCGGAAAAAATAATGGTGCGGCCGGATGATTGTTGTTTACCGGTAGCCGGACTGATCAGGTAAGTGAAGCGGGAAGGATTGCCCCCTTCTGTTTCCATCAATATCTGTCCATCGGGTGTATTGCTGCAAGTGGCTTCTTTTACTTCGCTCGACTTGATGGTGAGCGCCGGGTATTGCGTAATGCTGAAAGTCTGTGTGATAAAAGTATTGCCCACTTTCATCCCGGCATTGTGCACCACCAGGGTATAATCGCCGGTTGCCAATCCTTCAATTTTCAATGCGGCTCCATTGTGAATCGTGCCCCATTTTATTTTTTGTTCCTGTCCAACCAGGTCGGGCTTTTCCTCTTCAGGGATGGTCTTCCCTTTTATTACATAGTAAGCAAATTGATCGGCCACTCCTTTTACTTCCCCCATATTGATGATCCCTGTTGGCGTACCCGAACAGGATGGCGTGAGCGCAGCACTGGCATTGGTGAATTCAGGCGCTTCGGGCGTGAACTTCGTTTCATAATACACATATTCCCCTGCTGCTTCTTTGCTGATCGCTTTCATTCTGAACCTGATCAATTGGGTGTTTTTGATGGGTGCTTTCAGCACATCGCGCAGCGGAAAAAACACCACCGACTCTGAAATGGTTTTACCCAACAATTTCCACTCGTTACTGCCTTCCAATTGAAACTCCCACAGGTATTCGAGATTTTTCTTATTGGGCAGTTGCACAAAAGAAGAGAATTCCACCACTTTACTCACGTCATTGATCGCGAGATGGTCTTTATGGCTGATGGGCGCCGGCATTGGCAACCCGTAACGCATCCTGATCTCGGCCCACAACTTCCCGTCTTTACCTGCCAATCTATAGGGCGATGAAAATACACCGGGATCAAGCTCTGCCATCTTCACATCCACACCCGCCGTACTATAATGGCGATCGCCTTTGTCATAAGTACAGGGGTCGCCTCTTTCGTGCCTGAATGCTTCCATGCGGATGCTGATGGTACCATCTTCGATACTCAACGGGTAAGGGCGCATAAAACGGTTAAGGGAGAGTTGCGGATCATCTGCCAGCAACAAGGTTTTATCGGCATCTTTGGATGAAACGAACAGGCAACCGCGATCAGCAATATAATTCTGCGGAGCAATCTCATTCCTGTAAAACTTGTAAACGGCTTCTGTAGTACGTTCAAGAAACCCTCTGATATGACTGTAGCCCACTTTGTCTACCATTACTTCCACAGGCACTTCCCTGCCTTGTGCAGACAGTTGCAAACAGGGAACCAATAACCCCACCACCACAAATGAGTATAACCTTGCCATGTGCAATTTTTAACGGTTGAACGCAATTGAACAATAACAACGGAAATTGGATTCAGAGGAGAGGTATACTATAAATATATGACAAAAAAAGTATTAATGGAAGCGGCTGGTAAAATTCAATCCATTCCTTCGCAAGGTATCCAATGCAACATCATATCCTGCATCTGCATGACGTATCACACCCATGGCCGGGTCGTTACGCAGCACGTGCGACAAACGCGCAGCAGCCGCATCGGTTCCATCGGCAACGATCACCATACCGGCATGAATACTATATCCCATGCCTACGCCGCCACCATGGTGCAAACTCACCCAACTGGCGCCGCCTGCCGTATTGATCAATGCATTCAGTATGGGCCAATCGGCCACTGCATCACTGCCATCGAGCATGGCTTCTGTTTCGCGGTTAGGCGATGCCACCGATCCGGTATCGAGATGGTCTCTTCCGATAACAATAGGCGCTTTCACTTTCCCCGTGCGCACCAGTTCATTGAATGCCAGTCCGGCTTTCTCGCGCTCACCTTGCCCCAACCAGCAAATGCGCGCGGGCAATCCCTGGAAAGCGATCCGCTCCCTGGCCATCTTCATCCAGCGTTGCAGGCTTTTATTTTCGGGGAATAAATGCAGGATGCATTCATCGGTTACAGCAATATCTGCCGGATCGCCACTGAGCGCTGCCCAACGGAAAGGACCTTTGCCTTCGCAGAAAAGCGGACGTATATAAGCGGGTACAAAACCCGGGAAATCGAATGCCTGTACAAGCCCATGTTCCTGCGCCCTTGCGCGGATGTTGTTGCCGTAATCGAAAGTGATGGCTCCGCTTTTTTGCAATGCCAGCATGAGTTCTACATGCAGTTTCATACTGTCATAAGCCAGCGCTATATATTGTTTGGCATCTTTTTCGCGCAGTGCGCGTGCTGCTTCATTGGTAAGTGTATGCGGTATATAACCGATCAGCGGGTCATGTGCAGAAGTCTGGTCGGTAAGCACATCCACTTTTATTTTTCTTTCTATCAACCGTCGCAGCAAGTGTACCGCATTGCAAAGCACACCGACGCTCAGCGCTTCTCCATCTGCCGCAGCTTTCAACGCACGATCAATAGCAACATCAATGTCTGTATATTTCAGGTCGAGGTATTTTGTTTCGAGGCGTTTGTCGATACGCCATTCTTCCACTTCGGCACAAAGCGCCACTCCATCACACATGGTAATAGCCAGTGGTTGCGCGCCGCCCATACCTCCCAATCCGGCCGTTACACTCAGTGTTCCTTTCAATGATCCATGAAAATGTTTGTCGGCCACTGCAGCAAAAGTTTCATATGTGCCCTGCACAATGCCTTGTGAGCCTATGTATATCCAGGAGCCTGCCGTCATCTGCCCGTACATCATCAACCCTTTCTTTTCCAACGCTGTGAAATGTTCCCAGGTAGCCCATTTGGGCACCAGTTGCGAATTGGAGAGTAATACCCTCGGCGCATCGGGATGTGTTTTTAAAATGCCTACCGGCTTACCGCTTTGTATGAGTAGTGTTTCATCATTATCGAGGTCTTTCAGTGCCTTGATGATCAATTCAAGGCATTCCATATTACGTGCAGCCTTTCCTCTTCCGCCATACACGATCAACTCTTCAGGACGTTCTGCTACTGCAGGATCGAGGTTGTTGAGCAACATACGCAAAGCGGCTTCCTGTATCCAGCCTTTGCAGTTCAATGTGGTTCCAGTGGGAGTTGCAGGGATTTTCATAACAATGAATATATTGAATTCCCTACATTTGGCATACAAAAACACACCGTATGGGATTACCAGTCAACAATAATAAGGGGGGTAAAGGAGGCAATAAAAGCCAGCCCAACAACAATCAGGCATCTAAATTCATTTCCAAGCCGGGCACCAAAGCCGTAGGCATTGCCAAGAAGCCCATCAAAACCGGCGGTTCAAGAGGCAGTTGATGATCCGGCGCTTATACCAGCGCCAGATCAATAACTTGTTGCATGGTTTTCACATAATGAAACTGCATGCCTTTGATGAAATTACTGTCGATCTCCGACACGTCTTTTTCGTTCTGCCAACAGAGTATGATCTCTTTGAGTCCGGCCCTTTTTGCAGCCAGCACTTTTTCTTTGATACCACCAACAGGCAATACCTGTCCGCGTAACGTGATCTCTCCCGTCATAGCCAGGTAAGGTTTCAGCTTTCTTCCGGTAAAGGCAGAAGTGAGGGAACTCAGCATGGTAATACCTGCACTCGGACCGTCTTTGGGAACAGCCCCTTCAGGTACGTGTATATGAATGCTTTTCTTAGCGAATAATTCTGGATCGATGCCATATTTACGTGCATTGGCCTGTAAATAACTCAATGCTGTGCTGGCGCTTTCCTTCATCACATTGCCCAGGTTACCGGTTAGTTTCAGGTCACCCTTGCCATCGCCCAGGATGGTTTCGATGAAAAGAATATCTCCGCCAACATAAGTCCAGGCAAGTCCAACCGCTACACCCGGCATATTGGCCGTTTTGTATATCTCGTTGTTATAGCGTGCCTGACCCAGTATCTTATCAACATCTGCGGCTGTAATAACCGGCTTCACTTTATTCTTCATGGCCAGTTCCTTGGCCTGGTAACGCATCACAGATGCCAACTGCCGGTCGAGCTCCCGCACACCGCTTTCGCGGGTATGTTGTTCGATGAGTTTCTCCAGCACTTTGTCGCTGATCTTGATGTTTACCTTACCCAGTCCATGCGCTTCTTTCTGCTTGGGCACCAGATGGCGTTTGGCGATCTCTACTTTTTCTTCTACTGCATAACCGCTCAGGTCAATGATCTCCAGCCTGTCGCGCAGCGCCGGTTGTATATTCTGGAGGTTATTGGCGGTAGCGATGAACAGCACTTTGCTGAGATCGTATTCCAGTTCCAGGTAATTATCGTAAAAACTATTGTTCTGTTCAGGGTCCAGCACTTCCAGCAGGGCCGATGAAGGATCGCCGCGAAAATCATTGCCTATCTTGTCTATCTCGTCCAGGATCATCACCGGGTTCGATGATTTGCATTTGCGGATGTTTTGCAAAATGCGTCCCGGCATAGCGCCGATATAGGTTTTGCGGTGGCCGCGGATCTCACTTTCATCGTGCAGTCCACCCAGGCTGAGCCTTACATATTTTCTGCCGATGGCATGCGCAATGGAGCGACCGAGAGAAGTTTTACCGATACCGGGGGGACCAATAAAACAAAGGATCGGACTTTTCATATCGCCCTTCAGTTTCAATACGGCCAGGTATTCGATGATACGGCTCTTGATCTTCTCCATACCATAATGATCCGTATCGAGCACTTTTTTAGCGTTCTTCAGATCGTAGTTATCTGCTGTATAATCTTCCCAGGGAAGGTCCAGCATCAGGTCGAGGTGGTTGTACACAACAGAATAATCGGGCGTGCTCGGGTGCATCCTTTCCAGTTTCTCCACCCCGTTCTTGAACATATTTTTGGCGGCTTCCGGCCATTTCTTCGTCTCCGCCTTTTTCTTCATTTCTGCGATCTCACGCTCATTGGTATCGCCGCCCAGTTCTTCTTTGATACTTTTCAACTGCTGCTGCAGGAAGTAATCGCGCTGCTGCTTGTCGATCTCCGTGCGCGTTTTATTCGTCACTTTGTCTTTCAGCTCGGCAAACTGTAATTCTCTTTGCAGGATGTGCATGAGCTTCTCAGCCCTCTTTGGTACATCCTGGATTTCCAATAGTCCCTGTTTTTCTTTCAGGTCGCTGTTGAGGTTACTGCTCACGAAATTGATAAGGAAAGAAGGGCTCTCAATATTTTTCAGGATGATCGATGCCTCGGTGGGCAGGTTGGGCGATAACTGGATGATCTGGGTGGCCAGGTCTTTGATGCTGCTGATATAGGCATTGAAATCATCTCCTGCTTCGGCTTCTTCATCAACCAGCAAACGAACGGAAGCCCTGAAATAAGGGTCCTCGCTTACAATGGAGCCGATCTCGAAACGGCGCTTCCCCTGTATGATGATGGTGGTGCCTCCGTCGGGCATTTTGATCAGCTTCACGATCCGGGCCACCGTACCGATACTGCAAAGGTCTTGGGGTTCGGGATCTTCCACATTCACATCTTTCTGTGCCAGCACCCCTACCAGCTTGTCGTGCTTATAGGCATCGTTCACCGCTTTGATGCTCTTATCCCTTCCCACGGTAATGGGCAGTACTACCCCGGGGAATAATACCGTATTCCGCAATGGCAATATGGGTAAGGTATCGGGAACTACCAGGTCTTTATCTGCATCCCCTTCAGTTTCATTGATAGGGATAATGGGCATGAAATCATTCTCGTCTTCAGATCGGAAAAACAAAGGCTCTTTGGTCATAATTTTCATTCTTGGGTCAAATTGTCACACACCCCGTGGTACGCACATAAAAACGGGGGGACAAAATTAGGTCAATATTGGTGCCATGCCCCCTAAATCGGAAAAATTGGTACAAACTGGCACAAAAAAAATCTCCCGCGCAAATCGCGGGAGACCTTCTTGCAAGAAGTAATATTGACTAAACAAATACTATTTCTTCTTAGTAGTGTCAACAGCAGCTTTAGCAGCTGTATCTGCTTTCTTAGTGGTGTCAGCAGCAGCTTTGGCAGCTGAATCAACAGCAGGAGCTACAGTTGCAGTTGAATCTTTAGCAGCTTCTTTGTTTTCACCGCTGTTACAAGCAGCCATTACGCCAGCAACGGCCAGGATAGCGAATACTTTTTTCATTGTACTTGTTTTTTAAAGAGTTTTATTACGGCGCAAAGATAGTTGCCAGGTTGAATTATGCAAATTTTAACGCATAAATTTTATTTCTTCCTGAAGAATATCCGCACCGGCACCCCCTTAAAATTAAACTGTGTTCTTAGCTGGTTTTCAAGGTAATTTTTATATGGTTGCTTGATATCATCCGGGTAATTGGTGAAAAAAGCAAAGGAAGGCACATGGGTAGGCAGCTGGGTAACATATTTAATTTTTACAGTATTTCCTCTCACCACCGGGGCATGATATGCCTGTACCGCCTTCAGCATTACTTCGTTCAGTTGTGAGGTAGGTATCTTGCGTTGTTTGTTATCAAATACTTCCAGTGCCGTTTCTATTGCCTTGAAAATCCGCGTTTTATCTTTCACTGAAACAAAAAGAACCGGCACATCGGTAAAAGGCGCCAATTTCATCTTCAGGTTTTTTTCGTAATCACGCGCTGTATTCGTCTCTTTTTCAATGAGATCCCATTTATTTACCAACACAACCACGCCTTTTCCTTTACGTGCAGCCAAACTAAAAATACTCACGTCCTGCCCGGTGATACCTTTGGCTGCATCCAGCAACAAGAGGCAAACATCTGCCTCATCCATAGCCCTTATGGCCCGGATAACAGAATAAAATTCAAGGTCGTCTTTCTCTTTATTCTTCTTACGGATACCCGCCGTATCAATCAAAATGAAGTCTTTCTGAAATAGCTTATAATGGGTATGGATGGTATCCCTGGTAGTACCGGCAATATCGCTTACAATGGTCCTTTCCTGGCCAATAAGGGCATTCAGCAAAGACGACTTGCCCACATTGGGCTGGCCAATGATCGCAAACTTGGGCAGACCATCTTCCCGACGCACTTCTTCTGTCTCTTCAGGCGCAATGGCCGACGTGATCATATCCAATAATTCTCCCGTTCCGCTTCCTGAGATACTGCTAATGAAGAAGTTATGATCAAAACCCATGCTATAAAATTCAGCGGCTTCCAGTTCCCGCTGCCCATTATCAACTTTGTTCACCACCAGGTAAACAGGCTTGGTAGCCCTCCTTAATAATTCAGCCATCGCTTCATCGAGATGAGTAATGCCTGTAGTCACATCTACCATGAAAACCACTGCATTAGCTTCATCTATTGCAATTTTTACTTGCTTTGCGATCTCCCGTTCAAATACATCTTCGCTCCCAGAAACAAATCCGCCCGTATCGATTACGTTGAACTGTTTCCCATTCCAATCGGTCATCCCATACTGGCGGTCGCGTGTAACCCCACTCACATCATCCACAATAGCTTTGCGGTGCTCCAACATCCTGTTGAAGAACGTACTTTTCCCCACATTCGGGCGACCTACTATTGCAACTGTATATCCGCTCATAATAATTTCTGATTTGTTGATTTCTGATGTCTGATTTATCTATAAATAAGTCAACGCAACTCATTTAAAATAAACACTTTATAAAAAATGGCGCCATTGCCAAATTGTCGAATTACCAAATTATTCAATTGTACCCGTATTCTTTCAACTGCATTTCATTATCCCTCCACTTGGGCCTCACTTTCACAAAAAGTTCAAGAAAGACCTTCTGACCAATGAACCCTTCGATATCTGCTCTTGCCTTCATACCGATCTGTTTGATCATTTTACCCTTATCGCCAATGATGATGGCTTTTTGGGTCTCCCGCTGCACAATGATATCGGCCTGGATCTTCACGAGGGATTCCTTCTCTTTGAACTCATTGATCATAACAGCGGTATGATAAGGTATCTCATCGCCAAACAATTCGTAGATCTTCTCCCTGATCATTTCAGCCACGAAAAACTTGGTCGGCATATCGCTCAGGTCCTCTTCACTGTAAAAGGGCATGCCTTCAGGTAAAAAGGTCAAAATGACATCCAACAGTTTATCCAGGTGTTCATGCCGGAGGGCTGATATTTTTACCAGCTTCCGGCAATAGGGTTGCTTGGAAAAATAAGTTTCCGCTTCGGTTATCTTGTTGCCGTTTACACCATCTGTTTTGTTCAGTACTACAACAGCAGGTACCGTCAGCTTCAATGCACTGAAAATAGCATGGCATGATTCCCAATCGTCTTTGACGTCTACGATCAGCAGCGCCAGGTCGGCATCTTCCAGGGCGCCTTTCACGGCATCCATCATACGTTCATGCAGTTTGTATTTCGGATCGATGATACCCGGCGTGTCTGAAAAGACCACCTGGTATTCGCCCGGCTTATTCAGGAAAGCCTTGATGCGATGGCGTGTAGTTTGCACTTTGGACGATACAATAGCCATTTTTTCGCCCACGAGCGCATTCAGCAAAGTGCTTTTGCCGGCATTGGGTTTTCCGAATATGTTTACAAATCCTGCTTTCAATGTTCCTGTTTTTTGAACCCGCACAAAGTTAGGCCTAAAACTAAAAAAGCCCCTGATGGGGCCTTTCTGTTGCGTTGCGAGGGAAGGGATCGAACCTCCGACCTTCGGGTTATGAGCCCGACGAGCTACCGCTGCTCTACCTCGCGATGTAATTGGGTTGCAAAGGTAGGGGTATACGAATTAGCTTCCAAATAAATATTGAAAATCAGCCGGTTTAGTCTTCGGCTTTTCTTTTGAAGGTGGCACCGCCGCTGATATTGCTGTCACGCACCAGCCCCTGTCCCTTATAATAAATACCGCTTCCGCCACTGGCGCTGGCGTCTATTTCTTTATTGACGGTGAGATGGATTGATGAAGCGCCGGAAGCATTTACCTTGCAGTAATCGGTATACAGTTCGTATCCTTTGATGCCACTGGCACCCGATGCTTCTACCTGGGTCTTATTCGCTTCGCCCGATATGGTAATCCTGGAAGCGCCGGTGGCTACCAATCGCAATAACGCTGTTTGCACTTTACCGGAAAAATCACTGGCACCGGATAATTCAATCTCGAGTTTTTCGAGTTTCACCGCATCTGTGAGCCGGATATTGCAGGCCCCGGAAGCTTCTATCCTTTTCAGGGTTTTAAAAGTTACATAGGCTTTCATGCGTTTATTGCTCCAGCTCCAGCCGCTTTTTTGAGGTGTGATATGCAATACACCATTTTTCAGTTCCGTGCGGATACGTCCGGCATCTTCATCAGAGCCGGCGCTCACCGCCACCGCTTCTTCATTGCCTTGGGAAAGATAGAGGCTGATGGCACCCGATACTTCAATACCGGTAAACCCACTGATGGGACGCACTTGTACATTGTCATCCCTGACAATATTTTTATCCTGCGCACCTGCCTGCAACAGGCACACTCCCATCAATACCACCAGCAGCCATTTTTTCATATCCCCTGTTTTTTCGTATAACGAAAGCTCCGTGTTAAAGTTACACTTGGCCTTCATTCCATCATTTTTTAATTTTGCACTTTACATTCCTCGGGGTGCTGAAGGAAAAAGTGCCAAGCACTATTCCTTTGGCTGAGATAATACCCGTTGAACCTGAACAGGGTAATGCCTGCGCAGGGAAGGTGTACAGTTCCTGTTATCCTCTCCGCCCATTCCCCTGTTCCATTATTGTACTCATAAAGGAACTAACATGAAAAAATTACCGGGCGTTATCCTATTGGCCTTATTATCCGTTTCTGTCTTTTCGCAAAGCAATAGAACTTTTATCCGTGGTACTGTTACCGATCGCAGTACCGGTTCGCCCCTCGCAGGTGTGGTGGTATCATTGGGATCAAAGAACAGCCTGACCGATGAAGCTGGTCATTTTACTTTTGGCAAACAACACAAAGGCAGCTACCCCTGCACCATTAACAGCCTGGGCTACCAGTCTTACACAACCACCATCCCTGCCAACGACTCGGTTACCGATATCGCCATACAATTGATCCCTTCGGTATTCTTCCTCGAACCCCTGGAAGTAAAATCTGTAAGAGCCGCCGAGCTGGCGCCTTTTGCCAAAACCAATCTTTCCAAAGAAGAGATCGCTAAGAGCAACCTGGGACAAGACATTCCCTTCCTCCTCAACCAAACACCATCAACCGTTGTGAATTCCGATGCCGGTAATGGTGTAGGCTATACAGCCATTCATATCCGCGGCACCGATGCCACCAGGATCAACGTAACACTCAACGGCATTCCTTACAACGATGCAGAAAGCATGATCACTTATTTTGTAGACCTGCCCGACTTTGCTTCCTCCGTCAACAGTATACAGGTTCAACGTGGAGTGGGCACTTCTTCCAACGGCCCCAGTGCATTCGGCGCCACCATCAACCTTTCTACCAATGAATACCATGACCAGGCTTATGGTGAACTGAACAACAGCTTCGGTTCTTTCAATACCTGGAAAAATACCATCAAGGCCGGAACCGGTTTGATCAACGATCATTTCACCATCGACGCAAGGCTCAGCCGCGTTTCCAGCGACGGCTATATCGATCGCGCCAGCAGCGACCTCCAATCTTTTTACCTGAGCGCCGCTTATCTCAATAAAAAATCTTCACTCCGTTTCAACCTGTTCTCCGGTAAAGAAAAAACATACCAGGCATGGTATGGTGTTCCGCAGGATTCACTTGCAACGCACCGGACTTACAACCCTGCCGGTACCGAAAAACCGGGATATCCTTATAACAACCAAACGGACAACTATACCCAAACACATTACCAGTTGTTCTTTAACCACTCTTTCAACAACAACTGGCTGTTCAACACCGCGGTATTCCTTACCAGAGGATATGGTTATTATGAAGAGTACAAAGCCAATGCAGTATTTACCGATTACGGTCTGCCCAACCTCACTGTGGGTGGAACAACGGTTACCCAGTCCGACCTGGTGCGCCAGCGCTGGCTCGATAATTATTTTTACGGACAGATCGCTTCTCTGCAATACCGGAAAAACCAGGATGAAATTACGCTGGGTGGCGGATGGACCAAATACGATGGTTCGCATTTCGGTACCCTGCCATGGATACAGTTGAGCAATGCGCTCAAAGACTTCCGTTATTATAGTTATCCTGCGGTAAAAACAGATCAACATGCATACCTGAAATGGCAACATCGCATCAACGCGCACTGGCTGAGCTTTGCCGACCTGCAATACCGCCATGTGGGCCACACCATGAAAGGGTTTGAAGGCAATGCAGGGTTGAATGTGAAAAGGGA
The DNA here is from genome assembly GCF_900106985.1 of Hydrobacter penzbergensis. Lineage (NCBI taxonomy): Bacteria > Pseudomonadati > Bacteroidota > Chitinophagia > Chitinophagales > Chitinophagaceae > Hydrobacter > Hydrobacter penzbergensis. The sequence continues at coordinate 29,269 of NZ_FNNO01000012.1, forward strand.
CTTCGATTTCATCAATCCTAAAGCCGGTATCACTTATACCAACAACGGATGGCAGGGATATTTGAGTTATGCACTGGGACATAAAGAACCCAACAGGGATGATTTCCAGGCCAGTCCTGTTAACCAACCCAAAGCAGAAACCCTGCACGACTTTGAATTGGGAATGGAAAAAAGAACAGCTGCTTATTATTACGGCGTCAACTTCTATTACATGTATTACCGCAATCAGTTGGTGCTAACCGGACAGATCAACGATGTAGGTGCTTACACACGCATCAACACACCCAACAGTTACCGGATGGGAGTAGAACTGCAGGCAGGTGCCAGACCGGCACCCTGGTTGCATATCAGCGGCAACTTCAGCATCAGCCGCAACAAGATCAACGCATTTACTGAATACATCGATAATTACGATACTGGCGGACAAAAATCGGTAGCACATCAAAATACCGACATCTCTTTTTCGCCCCACATGGTAGGCGGATTGACCCTTGACTTTTTACCGGTTCAACATCTCGAATGCAGTCTGCTGAGTAAATATGTTGGCAAACAGTATATGGACAACAGCCAGGATGAGCAACGTAAATTGAATGCTTATTTTACAGAAGACCTCCGCATTGGTTATACCATTCGCAACAAAGGTTTGAAAGAATGGCGTTTAGTGGCGCAGGTGAATAACCTCTTCAATAGAAAGTATGAGCCCAACGGATATACCTACAGTTATATCAGCAACAGTGCACTGACTACCAGCAATGGGTATTACCCGATGGCCGGAACCAATTACATGATCGGATTGAACCTGCAATTTTAAATGACAAATAGGTCGGCCATTAGCGGCCGATCTTTTCCTGCCATGCCAGCATACCGCCGGTTACGTTTACAACATTCTTATAACCCATGGTTTCCAGGATGAGGCAGGCTTGTCCGCTCCTGTTACCACTGCGGCAATAGATGAATACTTCCTGGTCTTTGAGGTCGTCGATCTCTTCTACCTGCATGGTCTGTATTTTACCAAGAGGCAATAAGAGGCCACCGATATTGAATTCGGCATTTTCGTGGGGTTCACGTACATCCACCAGGTTAATGGTTTCACCGGCATCCAGTTTGGCTTTCAGGGCCTCTACGGTGATTGTTTGCATAGAAAGAAAATTAAAAAGTCAGCGTTCAAAAGTCAAAAATATTACATTTTGTCCTTTGAACGCTGACTTATATCATTGATAGGTTAGTATCTCAGCTTCAGCTCTACCCTCCTGTTCTGGGTACGTCCGGCGGCAGTTTTGTTATCAGCTACCGGTCTGCCTGGGCCATATCCTGCGGCACTCAGCCTGGAAGCATCTACACCCTTGCGCACAAAGTATTTGTAAATGGCTTTAGCACGTTTCTCGCTCAGCACCTGGTTGGCGGCTTCTTTACCTACATTATCGGTATGGCCTTCTATATCGAGTTTCAATGCTGCATCTTCTTTCATCACAGCCACTACCTCATTGAGCTCCTTGGTAGATTTGGTGGCTATCTTATCGCTGCCGGTGAGGAAGAGAATGTTTTTGGCATTTTTCTGCACTTTTTCTACCAGTTCTTTCTTCACTTCGGGGCAACCAAAATTGGCTTTGGTACCCGCTACATCCGGACACCTGTCTTCTTCATCATTCACGCCATCGTGATCCCTGTCGGGTACGGGGCAACCCTGGTAACGGGCCACACCCGGAACGGTAGGACATTTATCTTCTTCATCATTGATGCCATCACCGTCTGTATCGGGCACCGGGCATCCATCGTATTTGGCAACACCTTTAACGGTAGGGCATTTATCGTTTTCATCATTGATGCCGTCGCCATCTGTATCGGGTACGGGGCATCCATCGTATTTGGCAATACCCGGAACAGTGGGACATTTGTCTTTACTATCGGGAATACCATCTCCGTCCGAATCTTTATCGGCCGGAGGCGGTGGAGGCGTTACCAGGGCAGTCTGCTTTCTTTCCACAATCGGGGAAGCAATGCCGATGGAATAACTCATATAGTTCACAGCCAGCGAGGTTACGGCTGCTTTATAGGTTCCCAATACATGAACGAAAGTACCCTCTCCCAGCTTGAATTGTAACCCAACACCAATTGGTGCATACGCGGCAAAATAGCTGCCTCCATACATAGAAGCGCCTACACCCGCTCTGAGATAAGGAACTAAAAAGTACTTGTCAGTAAGCAGTTTCAGGTTCAGGTTGGCATCTGTTTCCAGCAAGAATTTGCTGTTAGTGGGTGTAGCGATTCCGCTTTTATAATAAAAAGGGTAAGTAACAAATGAGCCATTCAATGTACCCATGAAATCCAGGTGTTCGGTAAGTCCTTCGAAATACTGGATAGACAATCCAGGATCCATGTCTTTGATCTTGGTCCAGTAACCATTCGACAAAACACTGGGGAGCGATTTTGTTTCGAGCAATTTCGCAGTTTTCATATCCTGCAAAAAGAAACTGATGCCCAGGCTGGGCCTTTTCTTGTAACTGAATTCCTGCGCCATGGAAGCTATTGATAAACCAATTCCAATGGCGGTTAGAAGGATTTTCTTCATAGACAGTAATTGTTAGTTAAAACAAATGTACAGGCAGATTCCCGTTTTTGTATATAGCAGTTTTAAATTATTCCACTGTGCCTTTGGACACTACTTCCACTTTAACTTTTGTCAGTCCGCTCTTCATAAAATCCAATTGCCTGGCCGCTACCCTGCTCAGGTCTACTACACGTCCTCTCTTTTTCATGCGGGGATGCATCCGGTCATTGATGCGAACGATCACTGTTTTATTATTCTTGAGGTTGGTAACCCTCACCCAGGTATTCAGTTTGAGGTGGTTACTCGCGGCTGTGTATTTGCTGTTGCGAAATATTTCACCAGTGGCGGTTTTGGTACCATCCAGGTTGGAGCTGTAAAAGCTGGCAATACCTGTAAAGCTGATGGCTTCCACACCCGAAAGCGAGTCAGTTGCAGGCTTGGCCAATGCCACCGAATCGGTGCCGGCTTTAAGCAGAGAGTCGGTTCTCACGGAGTCTGCCGGTAAAGGCAGCGTATCCGTCCGGGGTACCACTGTTGTATCCCGCTGTATGAGGCCGTTGACCTTTTGTACCGGGGTATCCATACGGAATCCCAGCCAAAAAAGGCTGCACAGGGGAAAGAGCACGTAGATGATCTTTTTCATAAAATCGGTTTAATCGTATATCGCACACCGACCCTCCGATTCACATAATCAAATTAGGTAATTATCTGTTGCTTAGGAGGGCTTTCATTAGGATGTGTATAAATACAGTTGCCCTCCCTGGCCAAACACCGTGCCAAAAAGCAAGCCAATTCACCAACAGCGCTGGTTATCAATATATTAGCGGATATTATTTTACAATTAACTGACCATTCATAACATAAATGAAGGTCCTATACGCCCGATCCGCTGCTCCAATAGCATCAGGTCAACCAGGGTAAATGCCGTTACGGCTTCCAGTACCACGGGTACCCGGAGGGCTATGCAGAGGTCGTGCCTGCCCTTGACAGAGAAGGACTCAATGGCATTGGTTTCCCAGTTCCAGGTCTGCTGTTCTTTAGGGGTGGAAGAAGTGGGTTTGATGGCGATGCGGAAGACCAACTCATTGCCGTTGGTAATACCCCCCACTATGCCACCAGCATGGTTGGTACGCGTTTTCCCGCTGGCATCTTCGATGGCATCATTGTGCTCGGTACCGAACATCCGGGCAGCGGCAAAGCCTGCTCCGAATTCAATGCCTTTTACGGCGGGGATGGCAAAAACAGCATGACTGATCAACGATTCTGCCGAATCGAAGAAATGCTCTCCCAAGCCCACCGGCAGTCCGTTCACCCGGCACTCAACAATACCGCCTATAGAGTCTTTGGCATCGATGGCTTTTTGCAGCCCTTTTTCCAGGTCTGCCTCGCCTCCAATTTCAAGTATGGTGGATACAACCTGTATATGCCCCAGCAGTTTTTTCGCGATCACACCGGCAGCCACCATGCAAACCGTCAGCCTGCCGCTGAAATGTCCGCCTCCCCTGAAATCTTCAAAGCCGCCATACTTGGCGTGAGCGGTAAAATCTGCATGTCCCGGCCGCGGCACAGCGCGTTGCTTTTCATAATCGCCGCTGCGCGTATTCTTGTTCTCGAATAAAATAGTAATGGGAGCGCCCGTTGTATGCCCGTTGAAAATGCCGCTTTTAAAAATGGGCAGGTCGTCTTCCTTGCGGGGAGTGGTTCCTTTATGGTTGCCGCCTTTGCGGCGCTCGATATCGGTAAGAAAATCTTCCACAGACAGGGGCAGTCCGGCCGGGCAGCCATCTATCACAAGCCCCGCACTTTCACCGTGCGACTCACCAAAAATATGTATGCGGAAAAGGCGACCGAAAGAGTTCATAGTACGCGTGTTTAATTAAAAAGGCTGCTTGGCTTTACTTTTGAATTTTTATCACTGCTCCCAATTGCTGAATATGTTCATAGAAATCGGGATAAGATTTATTGATGGCATCGGCTTCTTCAATGATCACGTCTCCGTTTGCCTTTAACGCTGCAACAGCACAGGCCATGGCAATGCGGTGATCGTGGTGCGAATGGGTAACAGCACCCTTCATACCTGTATTACCTTTCACCAACATCAGGTTACCCTGCAATGTGATTTCAATACCCAATTTAGCAAACTCTTCCTGTAAAGTGAGGCCGCGGTTGCTTTCTTTGTGGGCCAGCCTTTCCACACCTTCAATCACCGTAATTCCTTCACAGCAGGCGGCTAAAGCCACCAGCGGCGGGAACAGATCGGGACAATCTGTGGCATTGAAATGGAATGCCTTTAGCGACAAGGGTCCTATTTCAATTTCATCAGGACGAATGGATAATTTGCATCCGCAGTCTGACAAAGCCTGTAAAATAGCTTTATCGGCCTGGGTGGAATACACATCCAATCCCTTCACGGTAATATCACCTGCTACGGCTCCCGCTACCAACAGAAATGCCGCGCCGCTCCAATCACCTTCAACAGTGTAAGTAAATGCGGCAGGTGCAGGTTTCACTTTTTGAAACCTGAACTGTTCATAATCGGTGTGTGATACCTCCCACCCGAAATGCTGCATCACCTGCAATGTGAGATCGATATAAGGTTTGCTTTTCAGGTTGTTCACTGTTATGACAGCTCCGTTAGCGCCTGCAGCGCCATAAGCCATGAGCAAGCCAGTGAGGAATTGTGAGCTGAGCGAACCATCCACAGTGATGTCTGCAGGTTGCAGCGGTCCCTGTATCTTCAGCGGCAAACGTCCTTTATTCGATTGAATGTTTACACTCAGTTGAGGTAATATCTCATCAAAAAAATCCATGGGCCTGGTCAGCAAGCTGCCGGTACCATTGATGGTGAGCGGCTGAGCACTCAACGCAGCAATGGGTGTAAACATGCGTATACCCAAACCACTTTCACCGCAATTGATCTCGGGGTGCAAGGGTGCAACACCTTTAGAATGGATAACGATGTTACCATCGGCTTCTTTCGTAACAACAGCGCCCAGTTTCTGAATCACATCCAGTGCAGCCTGATCGTCGTTGCTATTGCCGGGATTAACGATGGTAGTAGTTGTTCCGGCAAGCAGGGCGGCGGCGCAGGCTCTTTGCATACTGCTCTTACTGGCTGCCGCTCTGATAGCACCTTTTATAACAGATGGAGAAACGGTAACGATCATGTAAACTGGTTGAAAATTTCTTTTAATTGCACAAACAACAAAGGCTGTACTACGCCTTTACCGATCTTTTCCAGGAGGATATAACTGATCTGCTGGTTGTCTTTCTTTTTGTCTTTCTGTAATATCCTGAACGCTTCTTTGGTATCGAATTCGGCAAACGTGGGCAATCCGTACTTGTCCAGCACTGCTATCAGTTCATCGGCCTGCTTGAAACCTTTCAACTGTTTCGACATCAATGCTGCATACGTCATGCCGATGCTGATGGCCTGCCCATGACTCAGTTCATACATATTTTCAATGGCATGACCCAGGGTATGCCCGTAATTCAGCAGCTTGCGTTCTCCTTTTTCAAACTCATCGTTCACCACTACTTTGGTTTTGATGAGTACATTCCTTTCAATGAGCTTCGCCAGTAATTGTGCATCGCGCTGAAAATCGGTGAGGCGGTGCGACTGCAGCAATTTGAACAGGGCTGCGTCTTTGATAGCGGCGTGTTTGATGATCTCTGCAAAACCATTCTGCCATTCAACTTTGGGAAGAGATTTCAGGAAACTGTGATCGAAGAGCAGAAAAGATGGCTGACGGATCAGTCCCACCATATTCTTATATACGCCTACATCAATCCCATTCTTCCCGCCGATCGAAGCGTCTACCATGGCCAACAATGAAGTAGGCACGAACCCGCATGCAATGCCCCGCATATAGATACCGGCTACATAACCGGTGATATCGGTGATCACGCCACCGCCCACACCTACCAGGGTCGTCTTACGGTCGGCACCCAATTCAATCAGCTGATCTATTACCACATCCACCGTCTGCTGCACCTTGAATTCTTCACCCGGCTTGAGCACGATGGTATTCCAGCCTTTGAATTTTTTCTGGTGGGTTTTGAACACATGTTCATCCGTGACGATCACGGTTCTTTCTTTGGCTACCAGTTTTTCCAGGCGAGCAAAATCGGCATGGAAATAATAATCCACTGCACTATTGCCGAACGAAACTTTTTTCTTCTTCATGCTGCCGCTTAGGAATTCATGATCTTATTCTGGTGATTGATACTCTCCATGTGTACAGCATCAAAATATTTGGTCACGAATTCTTTGCTCAGTCCCAGTTGCTCCCCTTTCGCGAAAGCCCTTTCAAGAATAGCGTTCCAACGATTGGTTTGCAGGATGGTGATGTTGTTGTCTTTTTTATACTGGCCGATCTTTTCAGCCACTTTCATACGTTGTCCGAGGAGCAGCAGCAATTCATCATCGAGCTGGTTGATCTGCTGGCGCATTTTTTCCATGGCAGCATGCAGCGCTTCCGAATCGATATCTTCTTTACGCCATACAATCGAGTTGATCATTTCACCCAGGCGCTCCGGCGTGATTTGTTGTTTGGCATCACTCCAGGCATGATCGGGATCGATATGGCTTTCAATGATCAGTCCGTCGAAATCTAGGTCGATCGCTTTCTGTGCCACATCCAGTAATATATCTCTTCTTCCGCAGATATGCGAAGGGTCGTTAATGAGCAACAGACCGGGGTTACGGCGTTTCATCTCAATGGCCAGGTGCCACATAGGTGCGTTGCGGTATTCGGTATTGCCATAAGAGCTGAAGCCGCGGTGGATGAGTCCGATATTTTTGATGCCGGCTTTTGCTACACGCTCTACTGCACCGATCCACAATTCGAGGTCGGGGTTGATCGGGTTCTTGATCAATACGGGAACATCTACACCTCTCAGTGCATCGGCAACTTCCTGTACGCTGAACGGGTTCACGGTAGTACGTGCGCCGATCCATAATACATCTACATCGAAATGCAGGGCATCTTCTACCTGCTTGGCGGTAGCCACTTCTATTGCCACAGGCAGGCCGGATTCTTTCCTGGCACGCTGTAACCAGGGAAGGCCTTTGGTGCCGATCCCTTCAAAACTGCCGGGACGGGTACGCGGCTTCCATATACCTGCGCGGAGGATGTCTACTTTACCGGTAGCCGCCAAACGTTTAGCGGTTTCTACCACTTGTTCTTCGGTCTCTGCACTGCAGGGTCCTGAGATGATGAGTGGGCGCTTGGTCAAAAGCGCTTCCACTGCTGATTTTTGGTCAATTGCTTGCTCCATATAAATTGAATTGTCTGTTGCTTGTTATGCTTCGCCACGTTTGTTGAGCCGGCGTCCGCCACTATCGGCATCGTTCATACGTATCCTTCTTCCTTTGTAATTCTTTCCATCCAGCGCACGGATCATCTGGTTGGCTGCTCCTTTTTCTATCTCCACCCAACTGTTCATGTCTTTCATATCTATCCTGCCCAGCACTTCTTTCTTCAGGTCGCTCATGTCCAGGATGAATTGCAGGAAGCTCGCTTTGTAAAATCCGTCTTTGGTACCGAGGTTCACAAAAAGGCGACTGTATCCGTTACTACCACCCCTGTCCCTGCGGCTTTCGTAAACACCTCCGTCCCTCTTGCCGTTGCCGCGACTATCACGTTGCTCATTCTTTCCACGCTCGCGCACATTCAGGTCTTCGGCGTTTTCATAATATTTGAGGAAACGGTCGAACTCCATCGCCGCTACCCTTTTCAATACTTCTTCCTTGCTCACATCGGCGAATTTTTCGGCCAGCATGGGAACATAAGTCTCATAGTCGCCGTGACTGATATCGGCCGACAACAATTTATCCATGAAATGAAAGAACTGTTTACGGCACACGTCTTTGCCGCTTGGAATATCCAGTTTATGAAACTTGGAATTATTGATTCGTTCAATCTGCTTCAGCTTGTACATTTCTTTCGAATGCACAATGGCAATGCTGATACCCTGGTTACCCGCCCTGCCCGTTCTTCCGCTGCGGTGCGTGTACACTTCCACATCATCGGGCAGTTCGTAGTTGATCACATGGGTAATGCCCTGTACATCGATACCACGCGCGGCCACATCGGTGGCGATCAGTAATTGCAGGCTTTTATCACGAAACTGACCCATTACTTTATCGCGCTGCACCTGTGTAAGGTCGCCGTGCAATGCATCGATATCGTATCCTTCCCTGGTGAGGCGTTCAGATATTTCCTGCGCGTCTACCTTCGTGCGGGTAAAAATGATACCATAGATACCGGGGTTGAAATCGATGATGCGCTTCAATGTTTGATAACGATGCTGCGCCGATGTTACATAATACTGGTGGTCGATGCTTTTGTTGGCGGTATTTACTTTACCAACAGTTACTTCCACCGGGTCTTTCATGTAACGTTTGCTCACCTTGCGTATTTCGGGTGGCATGGTAGCGCTGAATAACCAGGTGCTTTCGCGTTGCGGGGTATTCTTCAGGATGAATTCAATATCATCCTGGAAGCCCATGTTCAGCATTTCATCCGCTTCATCCAGCACCACATATTCAATCTGTTCCAGGTTGATGGCTTTTCTTTCGATCAGGTCTATCAACCTGCCCGGTGTGGCCACCACGATCTGCACGCCTTTTTTCAGGTCGCGGATCTGCAGTCCGATGGAAGTACCTCCGTAAACAGCTACTACTGAAACACCTTTGATGTATTTTTTAAAGAGCTCTATTTCTTTTACGATTTGTAAGCAGAGTTCCCTCGTGGGACAAACCACCAACGCCTGCGGATGTTTGGCCGCCGCATCGATGATGTGCAGCAGAGGCAATCCGAATGCCGCTGTTTTGCCAGTACCTGTTTGTGCCAGCCCAATAAAATCCTTGGTTCCGCTGAGCAAAACCGGTATCGCCTGTTCCTGTATGGGGGTTGGGTTTACATACCCCAACTCATCGGTTGCCTGAATCAATCTGGCGTCAATTCCCAACCCTTCAAATGTCGTCATGTATTAAAATTTGCCGCAAAGTTACCGTTTCTACAGGGCTTTGCTATTTTTTGTTTACTTCAATATGCGCCTGATCCCATTGGCGTTTTCAATCAGTTCCTGCAGGTAATCGTAATTTTCCTTCTCCAGGCATGCTTTGAATTTGCGCAATTGGGCAATATGTTCATTCAGTACATCCAACACATTTTCTTTATTCTGCATAAAGATGGGTACCCACATAGCGGGGTTACTCTTGGCCAATCGCACCGTGCTTTCAAAACCACCACTGGCCAGTTCAAAAATGGCGTCTTCTTCTTTTTCTTTTTCCAGCACCGTGTTGGCCAGCGCAAAAGAAGTGATGTGTGATATATGGCTCACATAAGCCACATGCACATCGTGGTCATCGGCGTTCATGTACACTAGGTGCATGCCCAATAACCGATATACTTCTTCAACACAGGCTACTGCATCGGCATCGCTGTTGGCTTTATCGCAGATCACAGTGGCTTTATCGGTGAACGCGCCTTTTACCGCAGCTTCCGGACCGCTGTATTCTGTACCCCACATCGGGTGTGTGGCCACAAAGCGTCCTCTTTTCGCATGACTTGCTACCGAAGCACAGATCATTTTTTTAGTGGAGCCTACGTCCATCACTACCTGGCGGTCTGCCATATCCAGCACTTGAGGTAATAAAGTTTCTGCCGCATTGATGGGCGTGGCCAGCACTACCAGATCTGATTGTGCTACGGCCTCCTGCAATGGCAATACTGCATCTACCAACCCCAATGCCAATGCCTTTTCTGCATGTACGGCATGCTTATCCACCCCAATGATATGCTTCGCAAAGCCTTTCTCTTTCAGGGCAATGGCCATGGAGCCACCTATCAATCCCGTACCAATGATCGTTACTCTCATATACCTGCGTTGCTGATCCTGTTAATGGCTTCTGTGAACCGTTCTACCGATCCGCACAAGCTGACCCTGATATAAGGTTCTCCGGCTTTACCGAATATGCCTCCCGGTGTGATGAATACATTTGCATTGTATAATACTGCATCGCTCAGGGCAAAACCGTTTGCATGCGAAGCGGGGATCTTTGCCCACACAAACATGCCCGCCTGTTTTGTATCGAATGCACAACGGAGCAGGGTCAATAATTCAAATACTTTTTCTCTTCTTTCTTTATAGATCGCGTTCACTTCATCGTACCAGTCTTTGCCGAGGCTCAGCGCTTTGGCTGCCGCCAGTTGCACGGGCAGGAACATGCCACTGTCCATATTGCTTTTGAACCGTAATATTTCATCGATCCGCTCTTTCGCGCCCGACAACATCCCCACGCGCCATCCGGCCATATTGGAACTTTTGCTCAGCGAGTTCAGCTCAACGGCTGTTTCTTTCGCTCCTTCCACACTCAGCAAACTCAGTGGCGCATCATTCAAAATGAAACTGTAAGGGTTATCGTGACAGATCAGTATATGGTGTTTCTTTCCGAATGCGATCAGTTTGTTGAACAGGTCTTTCTGCGGCAAGCGGCCTGTTGGCATGTGCGGGTAATTCACCCACATGAGTTTCACCTTGCTGAGATCTGTTTTTTCCAGTTGCGCAAAATCGGGTTCCCAGTTGCTGGCTTCCGATAATTCATATACTACGGGAGTACCGCCCGATAAACGAACAGCACTGCTATAGGTAGGATAACCGGGATCGGGGATCAATGCCTGGTCACCTTCGTTGAGATAAGTCATGCAGATGTGCATGATGCCTTCCTTACTGCCGATCAGCGGAAGTATCTCAGTGTCGGGGTTCAGCGTTACGCCATACCATTTCGCATACCAGTCGGCGATCGCTTTTCGCAACACCGGCGATCCTTTGTAATTCTGGTAAGCATGTACGTTGGGTTTGGCCGCTTCGTCCTGCAATACTTTGATCACATCGGGATGCGGGGGCAGATCGGGACTGCCGATACCCAGGTTGATGATCTGCCTGCCCTGTTTGTTCAGCTCCTCTATTTCGCGCAGTTTTTGCGAAAAATAATATTCACCGATGCCTTCCAGCCTTTTAGCAGTGTTTACCTGTATCATCCTTTCACCAGTTTTCCCTGTTTATAAATACCGAATGTCTTAACCATATTGGTCAGTGGCTGCATGGCTTTCAGCACTTCGTTCAACTGTGTCATGCCGTCGAATTCCATATCGGCATAGAAACCATATTTGAAATCGCTGCCCGGTATGGGCATGCTTTGCAATTTGCTCAGGTTGATGCCGGCGCTGGCAATATGTGTGAGCACGCGGGCCAATGATCCTTTGGAATGATCGGTCTGGAAATAAACCGATGCTTTGTCGGCATCAGGTACCGGCTCCGCATCATTTTCTTTTTGCAGCACCAGGAACCGGGTCACATTGTTTTTAAGTGTATGGATATTGGGAGCCAGGATCTCCAGTCCGAATAATTCGGCTGCGAGTCTGCTGGCAATGGCGGCAGAGTGTTGGCGGCGATGCTGGTGCAGCAGTTTGGCGCTTAACGCGGTATCTTCTGTTTCTACCAGTTTCCAGTTGTGTTTTTCGAGGTAGTCGAGACATTGCAGGATGGCCATCGGGTGACTGTGCACTTCGCGGATGTCTTCGAACCGTACACCGGCATTGACCATCAGGTTCTGGCTGACGGAGAGGTATACTTCGCCCGTTACTTTCAATTTGCTTTTTTGCAGGAGATTGTAATTGGGCAGGATGCTGCCGGCGATGGAGTTTTCGATGGCCATCACGGCGCCGTCGGACTGTTTTTTGTCTTCCGTTATTTTGATGAGTTCTCTAAAAGTATCACAGGGAATTACGTCAATGTTCTTACCGAATATGTGCATGGCGGCCACCTGGTGGAAGCTGCCTTCATATCCTTGAATTGCGATTCTTTTGTTCATAGTGGGTGGTTGGGGGGTATAAAAAATCCCGGCCTTTGAGCCGGGATCGTATTTTGATTCATTTTATCTTTTAAGCTTTCGCAAATACTACCCGGCTCCTTTGTGTAAAGAAGAAAAAGTAATAAAAGAAAAAGAAAGTATTTGTTGTTTTCATTGTATGTCAAAAGTAGGCATAGAAATAATACGAACCTTCATTTTATGAAAAAAAATAAGCTAACAAATAATAGTTAGGGTAACCAGCCAGTTCAGCATCACTTCTTCAAAAGATTGTAGTCGTCCCTACAAGAGTCGAATGTACTTCAATTACTGTATGAAAATCAATGTTTTGCGTGAGTGTCAAATGGCTGCTTACCTTTTTGGTCACTTTTTGAAAGTGGGAAAAAACTTAGAGCCTGTTTAAAATTTATTCAATAGATGTTTTATAGCGGATAGTTTGACCATTTCTTCGGCAGACTCCATGAGAAGTTCATAATTACGGCATAATCTTCTGTCATTATCAAACCAGGAAAAAGTTCTTTCTACGATCCATCGCTTATGGACAGGTTTGAAGATTTGTGACGGGTCTCTACGCATCACCACCTGTAAAACATATCCAAAGCTTTTTCTAACCATTCCAATAATTTCACCACGATACCCTCCATCTGCAAGTACTGTTTTAATATTTACATAGCTATCCTGTAACACCCGCATTAACCACATTACGGCCTGACTATCGTGAATATGAGCTACCGTAACCATCACAGCCAGCAAAAACCCATTCTTGTCTACAACCACATGTCGCTTGATCCCTTTCACTTTTTTATTACCATCATAGCTCTTCAATGACCTGTTATTGCCCCACCGGATGCTTTGGCTGTCCATGATACCCAGCGTTGGCTTAGCTTTCTGACCACGATTTACCCGCGTTTTAGCGCGCAGCTTATCTCAAATCATGTCAAATACCTCCCCAAATAAACCCACTTACGATAATAATAGTATACCAGCTGCCATCTTGGGAACTCTTTTGGTAACATCCGCCATTGACAACCTGTTTTCAGTAAATACATCAGTCCATCCCTATAATGTACCCTTAAAAGAGGGCATCAGTTAAATTCGTCGAATACATCGCTTTTTGAGTTTGGTCACTTATAAAACGACTTTTCGACCTTTAACTTTTGCCCTTTAATTTCTTTTATTTTCCCATTTTTAAACAGGCTCTTATAGCTTAAAGATAGGCAAAATTGCATTAATTGAGTCAGGTTGTAAGTGCAATGTTTACATATTAAATGAAGAAGTTATTTCGGTAAGGCTTTAACAATCTCTGCTAAAAAGTGTCAGAGTCTAAATTGCTCCCATGCTCAAAGGCCAGTCGGACTACAAGAGGCCATTTTAGAATGTATAAAACACAATGGTTCGGTAATTTTTTAAGCGACGATACGCCCAATATCAAGGTACTGATAGTAAAGCCGGGTTATTTTTCTGCAACTCAGGTCTTAAAATCACTTTATTGGCCAGGGTCTTTTGTACAAAACAATGCCATGAAAAGAATAAAAGTCCCTCTATACAAAGCTGTAAACTTTATGTACAAATTAGTTTCCGTTAAAACCCGTTGTATCTGGCGACTTTTGCGATTCCATATTGAATTGCATACTGCATAAATTCCTGTCTGCTACTCAATCCAAGAGAAACTGACAGAATCTAGGGAAAAATTTTATAGGAGATGGCAGGGAGTATACATGTGTGTACAGTCAACAGAACTTGCAGCAGAGACGGATTATTTAAACCGGCACAGAAAAGAAATAATAAGTAAAATAAAATACTTTTTCGCATTTTTTTCATTTTCGATTCTTTCCTTTTTTTTTCTGCGTAGAATTGTTGAAGTGCTCAATAGCCAGTTCATACCCATTTCAATCGGTGTTTATTTTCAGGGACTTATATTGATTGGCGGGATAGTTGTAACCTCACTTTTGTTATGGTATGAAATGGATCAAAATAATCCATTGTTGCAAAAAATCTGTACCGGCATAATAAAAGGTAATTGTAATGCTATACTTACAGGAAAACAATCCAAACTATTCACTTGGCTAAGCTGGAGTGAGTTGGGATTTTTTTATTTCACTGGTGGATTGATAACGTTATTCCTTGCTGAAACTCCTGTAGTTCATGCAATAGCAGGAATAGCATGGCTAAATATCTTGGCGCTTCCTTACACTGCATTTTCAATATATTATCAATGGAAGATTGAAAAACACTGGTGTGTTCTCTGTCTTGCTGTTCAGGGTTTGCTGATCTTAGGCACAATCAACAGCCTGGTCTGCGGTCTGCTTCTTACAGATGATAGTTATTCTTTCTATTTTATTTTCCGAGAGGTTCTGTTGTATCTCTTGCCCGCCCTAATCTGGTATATATCAAAACCTTATATAGCTGAACTTTTGGAAGGGAAAATCTTGCGACGTGAGTATTTGCGTGTAAAATTCAACACTGACATATATGATATTCTTTTAAGAAAGCAAAAGCAAATAACCCTGCCAGTTGAGGGGGTAGGGATAGATATTGGTAGCCCTCATCCTAAAAATACGCTAATAAAAGTATGTAACCCCTATTGCGGCCCATGCAGCAAGGCTCATACGAAAATCGAAAAGCTACTCGATCAATTTCCGGATTTAGCTGTAAAAATCATATTTAAAATTGCAAATGAAGCGCAAAGCCCGTCCTTAAAAGTGGTAAGGCATCTATTATGTGCAACAGAGGGCGGTATTTCTGAAGCAAAAAAAGAAATATTAAACGACTGGTATCATTCAGGTTCAAAAGATTATGAAAAATTCTCATTAAAGCATCCTATTAACGGAAAGTTTCCAGAACAGAATGAAAAGCTAGAAGCAATGGACAAGTGGTGTAACGCCATGGAAATTAGGCACACCCCAACTATTTTTATAAACGGCTATCAACTCCCCGATACTTACAGTATTGAGGACTTACAATATTTTCTTTTGGAATAGTTCCCCAATTGAAAAGCTGGGCGGAACTAAACTAGTGCTGTACACATTAGTTGCCCGGCGGCCAATATCTATGACGCCAAAAGCTTAGATAGAAACATTGTTCATTCTAAATAAAAAAACATGAAAAAACCTAAAATGGGTCTTGACAGTTTAAAAGGGAAAATGAGCAGAGCCGAAATGAAAAACATAATGGCAGGAACGACTGCCTACTGTAGAGTCAATCTACCTTGCACCCTTTATGCCAATGGCATAACCTACAGCGGGAACTGCGATGCCGGGTTTGGTGGTGGTTCAGGAGGTTATATGGAATGCGGCTGCTCCACTCAATACGGTGTATACACTCCGACGAGCGGAACCAGTCATTGCGTACAGTAGGCCAACTGTTACATGTTACCTTTGCATAAGAGGCTTGGCATTTCCAATGCCTCTTATGTTCTTATGTCATAAATGTGAACTAAATGAATGCAATAAAATCTATCTTGATATCAGGTCTGTTTCTTTTAATTGCCTGCTCAGACAAAGACAGTGATAATACTGTCAAAATAAAGGTAATCATGCCTAACGTTCAGGCTGAAGAAATGAAAGGGCGCTATCTATATTTAGTCAACTCGGAAAGTAAAACTATTCTGGATTCAGTAATAGCTAATGGAGATACAAGCATTTTTAATTTGATTGTCGATTCTACTTTTTTCCCTCATGAAGTCGCAATAATTTTTACAGATTCAATTAATCGGGTTCCGTATAAGCGACGACTAGGTTTTAAAAATCCTTACGTATCTAAGATGATCAATTCTTCTTTTTACATTGACCGAGGGATTACGACCATTGGCACTTATTATAATGAGACAGCCTTTAATTCGACATATAAAGGTAGTAGACAAAATCTGCCTTTACTCAAGAATATTTCGCTATCCTATGCTACGGATGGCGCAAATGATTCACTAATAATTCAACGGGATGTCGCCCTTATCGCCCAATACCCCTACTCCTTTTGCCTTTTGAAACAACTACTTTATTATAAAGAAAAATTCTCAATTGAAGATCTGAAGACATTACTCGATCATTTCGACAAAGATGTAAAAAGAACAGCCAAGTACAAAAGCTTTGAAAATTATTTTCAAATTGCAGAGACTTTCGATAAAGTATATCCGCACCATTTGCAATTACAGGACCCCCATGGACATCTTTCTCTAATAGGTGACGAAAAAGCCTCTTTTAACCTCTTAGTATTCTGGGCAAGTTGGTGTGGCCCATGTCGCAAAGAGATTCCAACATTAAAAAAAATCTATGACCACTATAATAAAAAAGGGCTGTCAATTTCAAGCATTTCACTAGACCATGACGTGGCAAACTGGAAAACCGCATTAGCGCAGGAAGACATGCCCTGGAAGCAACTAATTGCAACAGACAGTTCTCTCAAACAGGTAGACATGCTATTCAATATCAAATTGATTCCTAAAGCATACCTTTTTGACAAAGAAAAAAAACTTATTAGAAGGTTTGACGGCAATGTGGCAGATTTTGAAAACGTTTTTTACTCTCTTTTCAGCGCCGAAAATTGAATATCTATAACTGATATATTAATTATGAGCCCAAAAATCTCAATTGCAATTATTACATGCTGGTACGGACCATTTCCCTGGTATTTTCCTTATTTTATTCACTCGTGCGCATATAACCCTACTGTAGTTTTTTTTATAATTACAGACAATCTGGAGCCAATTGTAAACAAACCTGCTAATGTCTCTATCATCGAAAAGAAATTGGAAGATGTGATATTAGCCGCCTCGAAGAAACTAGGCTTCCAAATAACAGTGGATTATCCTTATAAGCTATGTGATTTTAAACCAGCATACGGATTCCTGTTTGCGGAGTTGATTAAGGGATACGATTTCTGGGGTCATGGGGATATTGATGTGATCTTTGGCAACATAAGAACTTTTATTACTGATGAGATTTTGGAAGTTTATGACTTAATCAGTGTTCGCCCAGATTGGATTACGGGCTTTTTTTTACTGTATCGTAACAATTCAAAAATGAATGCACTGTTTAAAGAAAGCAGGGATTATCAAAAAGTATTTACCACGAATAAACTTTACTGTTTTGACGAAACAGCTTTTGCGCACGATGCCTTTAGCGAAGGCAAAAAGTATTATGAAATAAATACGGAGATTGAGAGTATGATGCACGTAGTTCAAAAGCAAGTCGAAACAAATCAAATTAAATACTACAGTGATTTACATATAATTGACGGTGTTCCTGGTAAAATGAAATGGGACAAAGGCACGTTAATATACAAAAATAGATTTGAAATTCTGTTGTATCATTTGATACTTTTTAAAAAAAAGTGTACTCCCAGGATAATAGGAAAAATAATGCCCGATGTTTTTACAATCGGTCAATCACAAATTTATCACAAACAAACTGATGCACGTGTTTAACCGTTTTACTGTACATAGGCAGGCAAATGTTATGGATTGCGGGCCGGCGAGTTTGCGGATGATTGCCAAATATTATGGCAGAAGCTATAGTGCAGAAGGCATAAGACTGACTGCCGGATTTGGCAAAGAAGGTGTGAGCTTGTTAGGTATTAGTGAAGCCGGAGAAAATATCGGATTTAGGACAAGAGGCGTCCAAATTAGTTTTAAACAATTACGAGAGGATGCCTTACTGCCATGCATATTACATTGGAACCAAAATCATTTTGTTGTGCTGCCATACCTTCCTTCCAGATGGCGGAAAAGAAGTAAAATTACGATTGCTGATCCGGCACGCGGCTTATTTACCCTCACAGAAGAAGAGTTCTTAGCGCAATGGATAAGCAACAAAAATGCAAACGGAGAAAGCATTGGCACTGCCTTACTACTCGAACCCACTGCCAAATTTTATGAGCACCCAGATGGAAAAGAGACCAAACTAAGTTGGGGTTTGGTTTTTCAATATTTGAAAAATAGTAAATGGGGATTAACCCAGGTATTCCTGGCTTTATTCGCAACCTCACTTTTTCAACTTATTTTTCCTTTCCTTACTCAGAGTATTGTCGATACGGGTATTAATACCCGAAATTTGCAATTTATCTCAATTGTTCTTATCGCACAACTAATGCTTGTTTTCAGCAGGACCGTTATTAATTTTATCCGTAGTAGATTATTGTTGGGCATATCAATTAATGTTAATTTTTCTCTTCTGTCAGACTTCTGGATTAAATTAACAAGGCTGCCAATCAGTTATTTTGACAACTATCATACCGGGGATACATTGCAAAGATTAGGCGATACCAAAAGCGTAGAAAGTTTTTTAACCGGTAGTGCGGTAAATACCCTATTTCTTTCATTCAATTTCGTCGCATTCTCAGCTGTTTTAATTCTTTATAATTTTCAGCTTTTTTTGATATTCACGCTGGGCAGTATTTCATATTTTCTTTGGATTCGCCTATTTCTAAGAATACGTCGCAAAATAAATTACCAGACCTTTCATTTAGCTGCAAAAGAAAACACCGTTTCATTACAATTGGTTCAGGGCATGCAAGAATTGAAACTCAACAGCGCGGAACATTTGAAAAGATGGGAATGGGAAAATGTACAGGCATCCTTATTCAAATTAAATTTGAAAAATTTATCATTTAGTCAGCTGCAAGAGGCAGGGGCTTTATTTATCAACGAAGGTAAGAATTTAGTGATCACCTTTATGGTAGCACAAATGGTAGTTCAAGGGCAACTAACCCTAGGTGCTATGCTTGCAGTTCAATATATAATCGGACAGCTTAATAGCCCTATAGAACAGTTTGTTGGGTTCATACAACACGCTCAAGACGCAAAAATTAGCTTGGAACGGCTAAACGAAATTCACCAAATGAAGGAGGAGGAAAATTCACACTCCAATGAAGCCGCGTATCTACAACATCTACCAGAGCACAAATCCATTTTTTTTTCGAATTTTTCCTTTACATATCCAGGGGTTGGCAATGATCCTGTTTTGAAAAATGTAAATATTTCAATTCCGGAAGGAAAAACAACAGCAATTGTTGGTGTAAGTGGTAGTGGTAAAACTACGTTGCTAAAATTATTATTGAAATTTTATGAGCAATATGAAGGTGACATTATCATAGGCACCAAAAATACTGAGAACACTGACGGGCCGGAATTAAAATTCAAATACATAAGCCCGTCTTATTGGCGCAAGCAATGTGGCGCGGTTTTGCAGGATGGATACATTTTTAATGATTCAATTGCGCGTAATATAGCGGTAGGTTATGATCAACCCGATTTTTCCCGGTTGGTTTCTGCCTGTAAAACAGCCAATATTCTTTCATTTATTGAATCACTTCCCAACGGCTTTAATACAAAGCTTGGCACTGACGGAAAAGGAATCAGCCAGGGACAGAAACAGCGTCTATTGATTGCAAGGGCAGTTTATAAAGATCCAGAATACCTATTTTTTGATGAAGCTACCAATTCACTTGACGCCAACAATGAAAAAGCCATAGTTGAAAATCTGCAAGAGTTCTTCAAAGGGCGAACTGTTGTTGTGGTTGCGCATCGGTTAAGCACGGTAAAAACAGCAGACAAAATCATTGTTTTGCATGAGGGAAAAATAGCTGAAGAGGGCACACACAATGAACTTTCCAATATTCGGGGTCGGTACTATGAGCTAGTAAAAAACCAACTTGAGTTGGGCAATTAAATTTATATATCATGCCTATTGAAGTCAACGAAAAAGGCGAATTAATTGGGCCGGCAATATATAGCAGCCTGCGCAGTGAAGCAATGAACGAAATTATTTCACGTAAGCCAGGCTTTTTAGAGAGGTGGGCGTTATTTTTTTTTCTTTTTGTACTCTTAAGCTTAATTGCGGCAACTTGGTTTGTTCATTACCCTGATGTATTTAAAACGCGGGCTACCTTAATTGCGACCAATGCACCAAAGGAGATTATTATTCGACAAGATGGACGGCTCATAAAATTATTTGCAACGAACAACGACATTGTATCCGCCGGTACCATTATTGGATTTATTGAAAGTAATGCCAAACATGAAGAAGTATTGTTGCTTCGAAATTACCTTGATACAGCCATAGCGGACCTGCAAAAAAATAATACACAAAATATTGAAAGCATGTTTGCTACTACTTTTGATGCTTTGGGTGAACTCCAACAAGGATACCAACAATTTATGATAAGCTATCAGCAATTCACTGACTATCTGAATAATGGTTTTTACCTAAGAAAAAAGAAAATTCTAGGCGAAGACCTAACCTATCTTCAAAAGAACCATGGCATCCAACAACAGCAAAAAGAACTAATGTTAAAGGATCTAAATCTTTCTGAAGAAAGTTACAAAGCGAATGAATCATTGTTAAAGGATAGGGTGATTTCAAAACAAGATGATCGAAATGAACAAAGCAAATTATTGAATAAACAAATGAGTATCCCTCAGGTAAATTCGATACTATTAAACAACGAAATCCAACAGAGAGAAAAGCAAAAAGAGATTAACGAACTTGAACATAGCATTTCAATGCAAAAAAGTATTTTTCAACAAGCCGCTCAAACATTCCTGAACCAGGTAATGGACTGGTATAACAAGTATGTTCTGCAAGCTTCAATAAGCGGAAAAATCACATATCTGACATCTACTCAAGAAAATCAGTTTCTTAAGGCTGGGAAAATATTGGGATTTATTAATCCGCCCAACACTCGTTACTATGCAGAAGTTAACCTGCATCAATATGACTTTGGGAAACTCGACACAGGACAGCAAGTTCAGCTTCGCTTTGATGCGTATCCTTATGAGGAATTTGGATATGTAAAAGGGAGACTCAATTTTATTACCGAATTTGCAACTGACAGTGGCTTTCTGGCTCATATACAAATAGAAAATGGCCTTGCAACAAATCAACATAAGAAACTACAGTACCGGGATGGCTTAAAAGCTGAGGCCTTAATTATCACAAAAGATATGCGCTTGATGGAACGTTTTTATCAAAACCTAACCTCAGTTATTAAAAGATAGATATCACTTTCAATATATACATACATTACAAATAGGTTTGAATGGAAAAACCACTCAAATTACCCCCCATGATATACCAGGGTAAACTAAAAATAAACTTATACTTTGCGGACCGCTATTTTTAAAGGTGCTTACTAACTTTGTACCTATTATGAAAAACAGCCCCATTATTTCCTTTCTGCCTTTTTCAATTTATACCAGTCTTGAGTCTGTACCAGACTTCTGGAAACCCATCACAAAACCTGGTCATCCAAATTCGATCACTGGTCTTTGCAGTCCACACAAAAAAGACTAGAAGGCGGTTACCGGAACACGCTCGTCTGGACTCATTTCAAGTGCGTTGTTGCCCTACTGCTAATAGCCACGGTTACAATCAGTACTCAAATGGATTTACCCGGATGGCAACTAGGTGCCAGTTTGCTGGTAGTATTGGTGGTACTCTACCAGTTGCTTAAAACAATGCTGCATAAACCTCACTATGAATTGCATTTCCTGCCGCTGCTCAGCAATGCTATGCAGCACCTTACGGCGGGAGCGAATACTGCCTGTCTAAAATAGTATAAAGGAATACCATTGTTGCTAAAATCACATCCCCATGAATTAAAGGTTCGTCAAATCCGAATGAGACAACGATACTATCTGAAATTGTTTGAACTCTGCATGGAAATAATTTACTTTTACTGTTTCTATCATACTCTTTAAATACATCGTTAGTAATCCTAGGTAGTTTTTCCTTTAGAGTCAAAAGCTTTTGTAATGGATTGTCTTCAGAATTATCCCATTTTTCTTCAATTTCTTTGGCGAATCCCAAAATATCTATAAAGGCTACTAATCCTGTTCCTTTAAAGTTGTCAATATTACCTAATATCATTTAGTCGTTTTGATGAATGACGCATTGCACATAATGGGCTGGGCTTTCTGCTATGCTGGCATTCATTGAATGTCCAGCCCGGAACTGCTGCCCAATAGAATTATTGAAGTTGAAGTTAACAACAAAGCTAATTAGTAATTCGTCAGCCAGATAATAGCTGATATCGATATGCAGCTCATTGTTATTATGTCAGCCAGCATAGCAGCAAACCCCATGTTAGTCGCATTGAAGGCTTACTTTTTTCGAAAATAATCTATCAATTTCTTAAAGTCAAATCCGACTCCACCGATGTTTGGTCCCAAAATTACGGCGTCAACAATAGCATTGCCGATACCTCTCTTCATAGTTCGTGAGATTTTAAAATCTCCCAAGTCCTTCTGATTTTCAATGTCAATAAATATTTTTCAATTGTGTCAATCACTTCCGTTGTGTTTTTGCAACATTTCTTAAACGGAATAAGAATCATTTTGAAATCTCGGTCATTAAACTCATTTTGTCTTTCAGGTAAGAATCTATCCCTAAAATATGCCGGGTGTGCATTTGTGATTAAAAGTGCTGGAAGTAATTCGTCAGTCTTTTCATTATTAATATGACGCCATGACATTACTTCATTTTCAAAATGAAATCCAACCAGCGTTCCTCGTATAATAACAGCATTATTTCCTGAGGCTCGCTGAGCCATTCTTGCGAAGTTTTCTCGAAGTGCATCACTTATGGGCTCATGCCATCCATAGTCCAATAAATAAAGATAATAGCCTCGTTGAGCTGCTGTCGGTAGCTCATTAAGAGATTCGACTAATAGTCCCATAATTAAGTAGTTGATTGTGTCTGTTGCGCCTAACATATAGCGCTTTGCAAATGTTGGGATTTTGTGATCCGTCTGTCCGCTTGGCCACTATTGACTCGATTAGCTGAAGCCAAGTCACTATCGCTAGGTTAGAATTCCAACAGCTGATGGGCGATATTTGTCAGCCCAACTTTTTTGCAAAGCTGATGTTAGTGGCATGCGCTTATCGTCGATGTGTTTGATTTCTGTTTTTTATTTTTTCTATGTTTATTTCGAGTTCTTTTGAACGCTGCGGCCATACGAAATGTGTGTCTTTAAATTTTTGCGGCGTCTCAGAGTGGTCGCTAATCAGTGAATGAAGCTGTTCGGCTGATACACAAGTTGGACAATGGTTGCAGCGAAATAAAAAACGGGAAAAGCAACAAGAATTTGTACCTTTTCGGTGAAGTAGTGTTACCAGGACAAATTTTCAACTATCTAGTGGTATCGGCCTGCTGTCTGGCCATTTCCGTCTGAAGGCGGGCGGCATCCGCCTGCTGTCCGATCACTTCCGCCTGGAGACTGGCGGCATCCGCCTGCTGTCCGATCACTTCCGTTTAGAGACTGGCGGCATCTGCCAGTTGGCGGAATTCGATCGTTGACCTTATATTTTTCCTGAATCGGATGCGGATTGTACGCGGCTGGATGGATATGAAAAAAGCCCCTCCGTGGAAACGGAGCGGCCTCTAACGATTGCTTGCCATATGAAAAAATCTTTGATAAGCTACCAGGGGCAGGCAAGCACGCCTCCGTTCGTTTTATATTCGGCAGCCTAAAATAAATTACTTCTTCTTAGCTGAAGTGTCAACAGCAGCTTTAGCAGCTGTATCTGCTTTCTTAGTGGTGTCAGCAGCAGCTTTAGCAGCTGAATCAGCAGCAGGGGCTACAGTTGCAGTAGAATCTTTAGCAGCATCTTTGTTGGCACCAGAACCGCAGGCAGCAAGAGCGCCGATAGCTAAAACGAATAACAGCTTTTTCATTTGTTGTGTTTTTTGTGTGAGTGAATTTCCTGTTAATACCGGCAAAAGATAAAAGGTAACCTCGCGACCGGAATATTTTTCAAAAAAACATTTTAGGACTATTTTGGGTTACTTTTACCCTCCTCACAGTATTAAATGGTGCATAGTGAAAGCTGACAGCAACGAACAGGTGTTATTGAAAGGGTTGGCCAACAATGACTCGAAGGCCATTGATGCCATTTATAAGGAAAATTTCGCATCCATTCAGTCTTTCATTCTGAACAACAATGGCTCTTACGATGATGCAAGGGATGTTTTTCAGGAAGCGATGATTGCCCTCTATGAAAAAGCACAGAGTGAATCATTTGTCTTAACCTGTCAAATTAAAACTTATGTTTATTCAATATGTAGGAGACTTTGGCTCAAACGGCTACAACAACTGGGTCGTTTTACACGGCAAGTTGACCCGCTTGATGAAACAGTGGCGGTGGAAGAAGACCTGGAGATCCATGAGAAGCGGAATGCCGAGTTTGCGATAATGGACCGGGCCCTGAACAGCCTGGGGGAGCCCTGCAAGGGATTGTTGGAAGGATTTTACCTGAAGAAAATGGACATGCAGGAATTGGCGCAGGAATTCGGTTATACCAATGCCGATAACGCCAAGAACCAGAAATACAAATGTTTAATGCGTTTAAAGAAACTCTTCTTTGCGCAATATAATATCGGAGAGTAAGCACTATGATGGACGATATCTTATTACTGGAAGCTATTGAAAGGTACCTCAGCGGCGATATGGACGCCGCCGAACGGGCTTATTTTGAAGAGCTCCGGAAAAATACGCCTGAAATTGACCAGATGGTGGTAGAGCACGGTATGTTCCTGCACCAGATGGATTTTTATGCAGCCCACCGTACCCTGAAACACAGCATACATGAATCCCATGCCCGGTTACTGGCCCGGGGCGACATCAATGAAGGCACCGCACCTTCCGCTAAAGGGCGCGTTATCCAGCTCTGGAACAAATACAAAAAAGTGACTGCCATCGCCGCTTCGGTGGGTGGTATCATAGCATTGGTCATCAGTGGCCTCACCGTTTACCTCTCCCCCGCTGTAAACGGCAACCAGTTGCAACAACTGAGTAAAGACATTGAAGTGATCAAAAGGAACCAGCAATACCAGGGTTCATTGATCAACGAAGTAAAAAGCAAGATACCCGAGAATGCCCGGCTCATCAGCGGCGGCACAGGGTTTCTCATCGATACCAAAGGTTATATCATGACCAATGCCCATGTACTCAAAGGGTCGGGCGCTATTGTCGTGAATAACCAGGGGCAGGAATTCAGCGCCACGATCGTGCATATCGACCAGGACAAAGACCTGGCCATTCTTAAGATCAGCGACAAAGATTACGAGCCATTGCACTCCCTTCCCTATAGTATCCGTAAAAACAATACCGATCTCGGCGAAGAGATCTTCACCCTGGGATATCCCCGGAACGACATCGTGTACGGAATGGGATACCTGAGCGCCAAAACGGGCTACAACGGAGATTCACTCTCCTACCAGGTGCAGATCAGCGCCAATCCCGGCAACTCAGGCGGCCCCGTATTCAATACCAACGGAGAAGTGGTAGGTGTATTGAGCACCCGCCAGGCACAGGCAGAAGGGGTAGCATTTGCAGTTAAATCCAGGAACATTTTCAGCATGGTGGAAGAACTCAAGAAAAGCGACAGTTCCATGGTAAAAATCAAACTGCCGGCACGCAGCAGCCTCAAAGGCGTGCAACGCAAACAACAAATTGCCGAACTGGAACCCTGCGTATTCTATGTAAAAGCATACAGCAAATAAAAATATCCAATCAGATCATCATCAAAAAACTTTGCCTTTTGCCCCGGCGGACTTAAGTCTGGGGCAAAAGGCAAAGTTCAATCAGGCCCAGAGATTATTGGGGTATTCTCCGGCAGCTACCAGTTTATCGATGCTGGCCTGTACCACCGGAGCATCTTCCTTATAAGTAACGCCAAACCATTTTGAAGAAGTGGGTATCACTTTTACTACACCTTTCCCGGAAGAAACGAATTGTCCCGCTACAACAGGAATGAAAAACTCCGACTTGAGGTTGTTGATATTCTTATCCAGGAACTCGCCGAAAAAGCTTTCGCAAACATCAATAAAGCCCGGAGCAAAACAGAGATAGTTCATACTCACCATCGCATTTTCGGGTAATACATGATAGGTGCCGGCCTCGTCTTCAAAAACAATATGACCATTGGCCTGGCGTGAAATTTTTGTGCGTTCGTTGATATCGATCAGGTTATTATCAGCATCCACTTCACAAACACCCCTGCTCACACTGCCGTTATCGCTCAACGTTTTATTCAGCTCATATCCGATAATGCAATATGTTTTTTCATTGCATTTGGTAACGAGAAAATCATAAGCCTTGATGAAGGCATCGCGTCCATAATAATCATCGGCATTGATCACTGCAAAAGGTTCGTGTATCTTGCCTTTACAGCACAATACCGCGTGCGCCGTACCCCAGGGTTTGGTTCTGTCGGCAGGTATTACCCTGTTGCCGGTAAAAGATTTGAGGTCCTGGTACACATAATCAATCTCGATCCGTCCCTTGAGCTTGGGTTCAAAAATGGCTTTGAACTGGTCGGCAAAATCTTCGCGGATAATGAAAACGATCTTTCCAAATCCGGCCTGGATGGCATCATAAATGGAATAGTCCATGATGGTTTCACCGGATGGACCGAATGATTCTATTTGTTTCATACTTCCATAGCGGCTGGCCATGCCCGCTGCAAGGATCACAAGGGTGGGTTTCATTGATTGGTTTGTTTTGATACTTTCGAGTGGCGAAGCTAAATCATTCGATTTGAGTAACAAACAGCACAAATGCGCTATAATTCACAAAATATCAATATTCAATCGCTCAGCAGTTGGATCAACGGCGACTATACAACGGTCGATGTGCTGCGGCTCGACCGCATACACCCGGTTATAAGCGGTAATAAATGGTTCAAACTAAAGTACTACCTCGAAGCTGCCGAACGCACCGGCAAAAACACAATTGCCAGTTTCGGCGGAGCCTATTCTAACCATATTGCGGCGCTGGCCTATGCAGGCAGGGAGCATGAATTGAAAACCATCGGTTTTATTCGTGGTGAAGCCCATTCTCCACTCTCACATACACTGACGGCTGCGCAAGCCTGCGGCATGGAACTGGTATTTATCAACCGCTCCGATTACCGTTTTAAAGATGCTATCATCCAAACCCATGCCGACCCTGGTTGGTATTGGATACCTGAAGGCGGGTACGGACCGGAAGGCGCCAGGGGCGCTTCGGAAATACTCAAACTGGTTGATGTTTCGGGGTATTCGCATATACTCTGCGCAGTAGGTACAGGCACCATGATGGCGGGATTGGTACGGACAGCATCTGCCAACCAGGAAGTTATTGGCATCAGCGTTATGAAAGGCAATGAAGCGCTGCAAAAAGCCGTTGACGATTTACTGGATGCCGGTGATCAACAGAAACAACACCGCATCTTACACGATTATCATTTCGGAGGATATGGCAAGCACCCTTCAAATCTGGTACGGTTCATGCAGGGCTTATGGGAAAATGAACAATTGCCCACCGATATCGTGTACACATCGAAGTTATTATTCGCCGTGAAAGATTGTATTGAGAAAAAATATTTCCATAAAAACAGCCGCCTCCTGGTAATCCACAGTGGCGGCCTGCAGGGGAACAATTCACTACCACCGCATACATTACCTTTTTGATAACCCAACAGCTTTTATCTTTGTACGAGATGAAATCACTACGCTTAATTTTTCCGGCCTGGCTGGCTATGTTTGTTGTATGGAACAGTGCACAGGCCCAAACCGCCCTGCCCGGTTTTACCGTTAAAGAACTTACCAAAGGAAAGACCCAGATCAGTTGGATCAACCCTTACCCTTCCTGCATCCAATTGGCAGTGCAGCGATCTTACGACAGCATCACCAATTTCAGGACCATCTTCTCCTCCCAATCGCCCGAATTGCTCTCCAATGGTTTTGTAGACGCACAGGCAATGTCGGGTTATAAAGTATATTACCGCATTTTTTATGTGCTGAGGGGCGGCCAGTATTTCTTTAGCAATGTGAAAAGAGTAGGCGATAACAGTCCGGATACCCGCGTGCAACCATTACCCAATGCTGCTGCCATGGTAGCCGATGCCATCATACGCATTTACAAACGGGGTGAACTGGCGCTCAAATTACCCTACAAAGACTTCCTGCATTTTCGTGATTCCATCATCAACAGAACCAGCGATTCCCTGTACACCGTTGATGCAGATTCCATCGACTGGCGGCCCTTTGTTGCCAAGGCATTATCCTGGATCCCTTCTCCTTATGTATTCACGAACGACAAAGGTTACCTCACCGTGCGCCTGCCCGATTATAAGCAACACCGTTACCGAATTGTTTTCTTCGAAGAAAACGGACAGGAAATTTTCCAGATCAAAGCAGTGAAAGAAAACGAAGTAGTGCTGGACAAAGCCAGCTTCATACATTCTGGCTGGTTCCAGTTTGAATTGTATGAAGATGAAAAACTGAAAGAGAAGAATAAATTCTTCCTGGACAAAAACTAGACAAGCGAGGCGTTGAATACTTTTTCAAAATTCTTTCGCACTTCCGTTTTTATTTCATCCATCGGTATTTCACGGCCCAGTTCTTTTTGCAGGGAGGTCACCTGCTTGTTCTCTATCCCGCAGGGAACAATGTATTGAAAATAATCCAGGTTGGCATTGACATTGAAAGCAAAGCCGTGCATGGTGATCCACCGGCTGCACTTGATGCCCATGGCGCATATTTTCCGTTCGCGTCCTTTTACATCGGGCTCTATCCACACGCCGGTTTCACCCGGACTCCGTTCTCCTTTCAACCCATAAGTTGCCATGGTAAGAATGATCACTTCTTCGAGGCTGCGTAAATACCATCCCAGGTCGGTACGGAATTTTTCCAGGTCCAATATCGGGTAACCCACCAACTGGCCGGGGCCATGGAAAGTGATGTCCCCTCCCCTGTTGATATGAAAATAATCGATGCCCCTGGCCAAGCGTTCCGCTTCATCGATGAGCACATGCGCTTCTTTTCCGTTTTTGCCCAGGGTATATACGGGCGGATGTTCTACAAACAAAAGATGGTGCAGTGTGGGCCATTCTGTAACGGGCAATAATTCCTGGTTACGGTATTGTGCCTTGACCGTTGTATTTTCCTGCAATAGCATTTCCTGGTAATCCCACACTTCCTTGTAATTTCTCAGACCCAGGTCCTGAAACTGAACTGTTTGCATACAACAAAGGTATGCCATTGCGCAATTACAACTATTTTTGCCGGATGCACGAAGCAAACGATCATTTACCCGAAGAGGCCTCCGAAGAGCTTTATGAACGCAAGACCTTTTCGGTAGACAAGGGCCAGGAACCTTTCCGGATAGACAAATGGGTGCAGATGCATATCGAAGGAGCCACCCGTAATAAAGTACAGCGCGGCATTGAAGCAGGCTTCCTTACCGTGAACGGGAAAGTGGTCAAGAGTAATTACAAAGTGAAGCCGGGCGATGAGATCGTGATGATGAGCCTCATCAATCCCGATCATACTGAACTCAAAGCCGAGAACATTCCCCTGAACATCGTATATGAAGATGATGCCGTGATGGTGCTCAACAAACCGGCCAACATGGTAGTGCATCCCGGTGTGGGCAATTTCAGTGGTACTTTGCTCAATGGAGTAGCTTATCACCTCCAACAACAGAACCCCCAGATCGATGAAGAGGCTTTGCCGCGATTCGGATTAGTACATCGCATCGATAAAAATACCACCGGCCTCATTGTGCTGGCCAAGACCGCAGATGCGGCAGCACATTTGGCCAAACAATTTTTCAATCACACCGTTCAACGCAAATATGTTGCCCTGGTATGGGGCGATGTACAGGAAGAAGCAGGAACCATCGAAGCGCATATTGCGCGCCACAGGCAATACCGTAAAATGTTCGATGCCTATCCCGATGGTGAAACGGGTAAACATGCCATCACACATTATAAAGTGCTGGAACGCTTCAACTATGTAACACTGGTGGAATGCGTGCTCGAAACAGGAAGGACCCACCAGATACGTGTGCACATGAAACATATCGGCCACACATTATTCAATGACTGGGAATATGGCGGCGATAAAATTTTAAAAGGTACCATCTATACCAAGTACAAACAGTTTGTAGACAACTGTTTCGCGCTTTGTCCGCGTTGCGCCCTGCACGCACGAACGCTGGGCTTTATCCATCCCGTTACGCAAAAAGAAATGTTCTTCGAATCACCACTCCCCGATGACATGGCACAGGTTATTGAAAAATGGCGAAACTATATGCTGCACCGGAAAGAGAATGGATAGAGCATGATAAATGATTGTAATTATCTTTGTCAAATCAGACACTATTGAAACTTATGCAAACCGAAATACGTACCAACTGGACCTTAGAAGAAGTTAAGTCGATATACGATACCCCGCTGCTGGAGCTGGTCTTCAACGCTGCCACGCTGCACAGGAAATACAACGATACAGCAGAAGTGCAGGTTTGCACCCTGCTCAGTATCAAAACCGGTGGCTGCAGTGAAGACTGCGCTTATTGTCCGCAAGCCGCCCGCTACAATACCGGTGTAAACGTGCAGGCCTTGATGAAAAAAGAGGAAGTGTTGTCTTACGCACAAAAAGCCAAAGACGCAGGCTCTACGCGTTTCTGTATGGGAGCGGCCTGGCGTGAAGTGAGAGACAACCGCGATTTCGACCGTGTGCTGGAAATGGTGAAGGACGTGAATGAAATGGGTATGGAAGTATGTTGCACCCTGGGTATGCTCACCGAAGAGCAAGCAAAAAAACTGGCCGACGCAGGATTGTATGCATACAATCACAACCTCGATACCAGCAAAGAGCATTACGGAGAGATCATTACCACACGTACTTATGAAGATCGTTTGGAAACACTCGATCATGTGCGCAAGGCGGGTGTAACGGTTTGTTGCGGCGGTATCATTGGACTGGGAGAAACACATGAAGACCGGATCAATATGCTGCATACATTAGCAACACTGCCCGAACATCCCGAGAGTGTTCCCATCAACGCACTCGTTCCTATTGCCGGCACCCCGCTGGAACACAATCACAAAGTAGATGTATGGGATATGGTGCGGATGATCGCTACTGCCCGCGTACTGATGCCCGCCACCATGGTGCGCCTGAGTGCAGGCAGAACGGATATGAGTACAGCAGAGCAGGCGCTGTGTTTCATGGCAGGGGCCAATTCTATCTTTGCAGGCGATAAACTGCTCACAACACCCAATCCTTCTTTTGAAGAAGACAATGCGATGTTCTCTTTACTCGGACTCAAACCCCGCGAAGCATTCAAAGCAGAGAAGCAATATTTGAGTGAGATGGTCAATGGCTGATGTCATCAATTATTGGTAATTTAGGGGTACACCATCAGCTCTGATATGCGTTTTTATTTCATTTTGTTGCTCTTACCGCTGGTGTACCAGCCGGCAGCCGGTCAGTGCAAGACTTATAAGCTGACTTCCAGGGGAGATACCATCAATTGCACCGATCTCAAAGGACTCAAGCAGGGTAAGTGGAAAATACATGCAGACCCCTTGCGTGGAGAACCCGGTTATGAAGATGAAGGTGGTTTTGTGAACAGCCAGCGCGAAGGTGTGTGGCGCCGCTTCAATCTTATGGGCGATCTGCTGGCTATTGAAAACTATCGCTGGGGTTACAAGAACGGTGTATGCAGGTATTTTACCATGGCAGGATTGGAACACGAAGAAAGCTGGCTGGCCGTAAATCCTGCCAAAGCTTATGATACCGTTGATGTACAGGACCTTCAAAATCCAGACGTATATAAGAAGGTGGTAGTAAAAATAGAGGGACACTCCCTCCGGCATGGGATTTGGAGGTATTATTTTCCACCAAGCGGGCAAATATTACGAACCGAAAGATATATGCTGGATCAGCCTTATAGTCCGGAAATGGATCGGATAAAAGAAGATAGCACAAATACTTCTACAACCAAACCGGCAACCGATTCCCTCAAAAACAACGCTGCCGGAAAAACCAAACCCAAACCCAAGGAAGTATTGGAATTTGAAAAGAAAAATGCCGGTAAGAAAATAAAGGTCCGCGACGGTCGTACGGGCTAGGCAACCTTCCTCCACCTAAATACGTACCTGGATTTAAAGTCGTAAATTTAAGAGAGGATATCGCATTAAAGCGTTCGTCATTAGCAATTGGAGCGGAATAATACCACAATAACGGCTCTCATCAGCGGTTGCTGTAAAAACGACCGCCATTGTCAGCGTGACTTGTATCATGCCATGCATGGGTATGCCATGAAAATTTGCTATCGGTATGTTAATAAACTGGAAGAGGCGGAAGAGCTCGTCAATGAATCCTTCATCAAGCTTTTCAGGAATATCGGGCAGTTCGACGACGGACGCCAGGCAGATACCGAAGCCTTGCTGAAAGGATGGTTCAAGAAAATCGTTGTGAACACCTGTATTGATTACTTGCGCAAATCGCACCTGAAACTGGTAAGCCGGGAAACAGTACCCGAGGTTGAATCATTTTCCGATATACAGGAAAATGGCCTGGACAGGCTTTCTTACCGCGAAATCATTGAAGCCATTCGCAAACTGACGCCAGTATACCGCACCGTCTTTAATCTTTTTGTAATTGAAGGGTTGACCCATGAAGAAATAGCCGAACAGCTGGGCATCAGCGTGGGCGCTTCCAAATCCAATCTCTCAAAAGCTAGGCATAACCTCCGAAAAATCATTATGCAGCAAACCGATTATACAATATATGTACCATCCTGATGACGATAATGAGCTGGACCGCCTGAGCAGGGATGCTGCCGAACACGCAGCATCGCCTGGCAACGCCTCCTGGTCACGAATGGCACAGGAGCTGGACAAAGTCATGCCCCAGGAGAAGAAAAGAAGGCTTGTATTATTATGGTGGCTCCTGCCCTGTTTATTGGCAACCGGCTTATCGTTTTATTTCTGGAATCAATACCATGAGCGTCCGCAGGCAAAATTAAAATCGCCTGTTGCTTTGCCTGTGCATCAAGACAGTGAACCTCCTGTTACCAGTTTACCTGAAAATACCATTCTCAAAACGCATCCGCCTGCACCTGTAACAGAAGAAGCATCTCCGCTATTAGCTCAACTCAACCATACTTCTATTGATTCAAAAAATACACTCCGTTCTAATGATTCACCCGCATCTTCTTTGTCACAACAGTTAGGCGCTTCTGTTTTACCTCCTCCTGCTTACGATGAAATCAGAAGCCAGCAGCCTGCTACAAAAGAAGTTGCCGGTAACAACACTCCTATGCATAACGGGCTGGATCATCCGCTGGCAGCAGGTGTTGGCAATGATACACATCATAAGGATACAACCATTTTGCAACAGCAAAATCATCATCCGGTAGATACATCATTGATTGCTCACCAGGAACCAAACACTTCTTCTTTGTATAGCAAATTCAGCATGGGAGTAATAGCGGGTACAGATCTCAGCAACGTGAAATTCAGGTATACCGAGACTCCCGGCTATAATATAGGATTGATGGCGGGTTATCATTTGAACAAGCACTGGTCATTGCATACCGGGGCTATTTACACGAAGAAGAATTATAAAATGGATGGAGCAGACTTTACGGCCCCCAAGGGTAGTCCCGCCAGTTACTGGAACCTCACGAATGTAGAAGGAGATTGCTCCATGTGGGATATCCCCCTCCTGGTGCGCTTCCACCCGGGTAAAAAATCGACCAGCCGTTTTTCTTTCAGCACGGGCCTTTCTTCCTATTTCATGAAAGACGAAAATTACGATTACTATTACCCCTCGCCCACTACAGGAGCGATCGTAAAAAAATCGGGTTATTACAATACGGGAAGCTCCTACTGGTTCTCCGTTGTACATCTTTCTGCGGGGTTTGAAAAGCCCATTAGCAAGAAGGTGTCCATGCAGTTGGAACCTTACATAAAACTGCCACTTGCAGGGCTGGGCGTGGGTAGCATGCGGCTGAACAGCCTGGGATTGAACGTAACGGTGCAATACAGGAGCAGCAAAGAAGCAAGAATATCCACATCGTCCTCCGCTATGCTCGTTTCACATTAACGAATGGTTATCTTTACCGCGAATTAATCTGTTCATTGTTATGCTTAAAGTTGGTGTTTTCGGTGTAGGCCACCTGGGAAAATTTCACCTGAATAACTGGAAAGAAATTGAAGGCATCAAGCTGGTAGGCTTTTTCGACCCGAACAATGAAAACGCCAAAGCCGTGGCAGAGCAGTACGGCCTGAAACGTTTCATGGATGAGGAAAAACTCATCGACTCCTGCGATATCATTGATGTGATCACCCCTACCGATCACCATTTCAGTGTCTGCATGCAGGCCATCCGCAAGGGCAAACACGTGTTTGTGGAGAAACCCCTTGCCCATACCATACCGGAAGGGCGCGATCTCGTAAATATGGTCCGTGAAGCCAATGTAAAAATGCAGGTGGGACATGTGGAGCGTTTCAACCCTGCTTTTCTCGCCATCAAGGACATGAACCTGAACCCCATGTTCATTGAAGTGCATCGCCTGGCACAGTTCAATCCCAGGGGAACCGAAGTAAGCGTGATCCTGGACCTGATGATACATGATATCGACATTATCCTCAACCTGGTGAAGAGTGATGTCAAACATCTTTCGGCAAGTGGTGTGGCGGTGATGACCGAGACACCCGATATTGCCAACGTGCGCATCGAGTTCAACAACGGCTGCGTTGCCAATTTAACCAGCAGTCGCATCAGCATGAAGAAAATGCGCAAAATGCGCCTCTTTCAGAAAGATGCTTATATCGGTATCGATTTCCTGGAGAAGAAAACAGAGATCATCAAACTCAAGCAACCCGAGGACAAGAACGTTTTTTCTTTCGATATTGAAACACAGCATGGCAAGAAAACCCTGGCTATTGCCAACCCGTCAATTGATACCGTGAATTCCATCAAACTGGAACTCGAATCTTTCGTGGATTCCATTGTAAACAACAAGCCCGTAGTGGTTAGTGAGATCGATGGGTTCCTGGCTATGGAAGTGGCGCATCAGATACTCGAGAAGATCAGCAGTACCAGCATATTAGTTTAACTGCTACCGTCATCCCGAGCGAGCGAAGCGAGTCGAGGGAGCTGCTGAAGACTTCATGAGATCCCTCGGCTGCGCTCGGGATGACGTTTGAAAACAAGTCAACGATCCACCATAATGCTCTCTGCTATGAGCAGGTCAACCGGCCTTGTAATTTTAATATTACTGTGTTCACCCTGCACGAGATGAACAGTTTTACCACTGGCTTCCACTACAGTGGCTTCATCGGTAAACACTTCGTTGTATGGGGTGTTGAATGCGGGAAGTAATACTTCACTTAAGAATGTCTGCGGGGTTTGTACAATGCGTACCTTATTACGGTCCGCTACTTTGCTCGAGGTACCCTCTGCTATCCGGATACTATCTGTTGCGGCTACAGCTGGTATAGCTGAACCATGCGCCAGCGCCGCTTCGTAGCAGCGATGGATCAATGCTTTGCTCACCAAACACCGCACACCATCGTGCACAAACACAACAGCAGGTTCCTGTATTTTTTTCAATCCATTTTGTACTGAATGAAAACGGGTGGAGCCGCCGTGTACAATGGTTGTTCTTGCACTTGCCTGCAAATCGGCAATAATCTTTTCCCCTGCCTGTTGATGTTCTTCCGGCACCACCAGGATAATTTGCATATCGGGATAAGACTCCAAAAAGGTATGGATCGTATGCCACAATACCGGTTTGTTTTTTAGCAGCAGGAACTGCTTGGGCACTTCAGTGCCCATTCGCTGGCCATTGCCTCCGGCTACTATCACTGCATATTTCTTCATATTCAATCCAGCAACAGACAACATTCGTTGTACAACTTTTCTTTATCGATGGCCGCAGTACCTACTTCTTCGCATACCAGTCCGCCCGCAATATTGGCCATATCCGCTGCCAGGTGCATGTTTTTGGTCGCAGCATACACCAATGCCGCTACTGCTATCACCGTATCGCCGGCGCCACTCACATCGGCTATATTCCGTACATGGGTAGGGATGATCCTGGCTTCGCCATCGACCTGGTAAAACACTCCTTTTTCCGATAAAGTGATGAGTGATATCCTGTGCTGTAATTTTTTTTGCAAAGCCTGGTGTATGTGCTTGAGTGCTTCTTCATCAACTGCATCGGTTACCAGGTTCAATCCCTCTCTTACTTCCTTGAGGTTGGGTTTGAAAATATCAACTCCCTGGAACGATAAAAAGTTTTTCCGCTTGGGGTCTACAGCAGTGGTCACGCCTGCCGACTGACAAAGCGCTATCAGTTCTTTGATGACCCTGGGTGTGAGTACCCCTTTATTGTAATCTTCCAGGATGAGCACATCCGGTTTGTGTTTGATGAAAAAATCTGCCACGTGTTGCAGCAACATATCTTCTGTTGCTTTGCCGATATCTTCCGTTTCTTCCGCATCCAAGCGCATCATCTGCTGGTTGCGGCTCATAACACGGGTTTTGTTGGTAGTAACCCTGCTAGAATCTGTAACCAGGTAATCGGTATTGATACCGCTTTGCTGTAACAGTTGTTTCAGCAAAGCGCCATTCTCATCATTTCCCAGTACCGCAATCACTGAAGTGGCTGCTCCCAGCGACGCGGTATTCAGCGCTACATTGGCTGCCCCTCCCACCCTCAGTTCTTTTTTCTTCAATGCAACCACCGGCACCGGCGCTTCGGGCGATATCCTGTCTACATTACCCCACCAGTAAGTATCCAGCATAATATCCCCTACCACCAATACTTTGCTGTTGCTCAAATTTTTAAAAAGCTGTTCAAAGTCCATCTCTTCTTTTTTTCATCTGTTCAGTTCTGCGAACCGCTCATTGCTGGTTTCGCCCTGCAAGATAATACAAAGGAAGTCCGATCAATGTAATGCCGAGTCCCCACAACGAATAAGTAGGAGAAGCCCATACCAGCGCCACACAAAACAGTGCCGCCAGCACAATGTATATCATGGGCATTACCGGGTATCCGAATGCCTTGTAAGGTCTTGGCATATCGGGACGCTTCCTGCGCAGGATAAAAATTCCGATGATCGTAAGCACATAAAATATCACCACAATGAACGACACCATGGTGAGCAGATCGCCATAATGTCCGCTCAAACACAATAAAGAAGCCACAACGCACTGTATCCACAAAGCATATTCGGGCACGGCATTCTTATTCAGTTCTCCCGTTTTTTTGAAAAACAATCCATCGTTGGCCATCGTATAATAAACCCTGGCCCCTGCCAGGATGAGTCCGTTATTGCAACCAAACGTAGAAATCATGATCATAACAGCGATCACAATAGTGCCTGCATTGCCAAAAATGGCATTGGCAGCGGTAACGGCCACCCGGTCGTTCTTGGCATAGGCGATGGACTGCAAAGGCAGCACATGCAGGTACATGAGATTAGCCGTAATGTAGATGATCGTAACAATGAGGGTACCCAGGAAAAGACTGAGGCCTATATTCCTTTGCGGGTTCTTGATCTCGCCTGCTATAAAAGTGACGTTGTTCCAGGAGTCACTGCTGAAGATAGAGCCTACCATCGCAGCAGCAATAGCGCCTACCAATACCGCGCCCGAGATGGGCTTCCAGGCAGTGGGTTGCAGCATGCCTTTATCGTCTTTCACACCCAGATCCTGCATGGCATTAAAGCCTGTATGCCAGTTATCGGCCCAGTGGCTTTGCTTTACCAACAGGAACCCGAATACAATGAGTCCGAATAAAGAAAGCAGTTTGGTAACAGTAAATGTGCTTTGTATGATCTTGCCTCCCCTCACACCCTTTGTATTGGTGTAGGTGAGGAAACAGATCATGACGATGGCGAGCACCTGCGCCGCCGATATCTTCATAAAGCCCAGGTTGGCTATGATATTGTCTTCTCCTACTGCCGGGATCAGGTAAGCGGTAAAGCGACTGAACGCCACCGCCACCGCTGCAATGGTAGCGGTTTGTATCACGGAGAAAAAGCTCCATCCAAAAAGAAAAGCCACGAGAGAATTATATGCCTCTTTGAGATATATATACTGACCGCCCGCTTTCGGATACATGGCGCTCAGTTCGCCATAGCTTACTGCCGCCGTAATGGTCATGAAGCCGGTGATCA
Organism: Hydrobacter penzbergensis; assembly: GCF_900106985.1. Classification (NCBI taxonomy): domain Bacteria; kingdom Pseudomonadati; phylum Bacteroidota; class Chitinophagia; order Chitinophagales; family Chitinophagaceae; genus Hydrobacter; species Hydrobacter penzbergensis. The sequence goes on from NZ_FNNO01000012.1 coordinate 67,660, forward strand.
GCCATACCAGCACCAGCCAGCCGGCGCTGCCCACGTTCCTGGTAATATCCGAGCTTACGATGAAGATACCTGAACCGATCATGCCGCCAGCTACGATCATGGTAGCGTCGAAAAGACTGAGTGAAGGCCTGAAGCCTGTTTGCTGTGTACTCATAAAAAATCCCGTTGTTTATAAACGGGATTTGAAGATAATAAATATGGTGGAAGTTCCTATTTCTTCTTGTATTTCTGGTTCAGGCCATTGACCACGTCTTTGGTGATGTCGTAAGCCGTATCCTTGAAGTATAAAAGGTCGGAGAGATTAGAGAAGATATAAGAATAGCCTTTGTCTTTGTTGTACGCTTCCAGGAATTCCTTGATCTTCTTTTGCACGTCCTGTCTTTTGCGAATACTCTCTTCCTGCAATTCGCTGGTGAGCATTTGCTCTTTGCCCTGGTAGGTTTTATCCATCTGCTGCAGTTCCTGTTGCCTGCTGGCTAATTCAGCCTGCGTAAGGCTTTGGGCGCTGCGCTGCAATTCCTGGTATTTGGCAGCAAAAGCATTTTTCAGGGCATTCAGCTGGCGCGTCACTTCCTGGTCTTTGGCTTCCAGCCCTTTCTGTATCTCTTTGTAATATTCGAATTGTGTTTGTATGGAATCTATTTCGAAATAGGCAATCTTGAAGCTACCGGCAGGAATTGATTTGGTGTCGACTGCCTGTACAGTGGCTTTCTTGCCGGAGAAATGCAGGTAAAACAAAACAGCTACCGCCAGTACCAGTACTACATTCAAACCCAGTGAAACATTTTTCATTCGAACTCTTTTTGTGCTGTAAAATTAGAATCATTCAATGGCTCTGGCCTTTTGCAGAGCAAGATTAACAAGACCTTTGCAGGTAGCGACCTATGTAAAAAAGTAGGAAGTGTATTGACTTCCTACTTTTTATCATTTAACCTGTCTGCATTGACAGACAAGGCATTATTCATCATCATCAAAGCTCATCGCTTCACGTGTAGTGGCCAGTACTTCGTACTCTTCCTTGCTACCTACGATCATGTTCTCGAACTCTTTCTGTCCGGTACCGGCAGGTATCAGGTGACCAGTGATCACGTTCTCTTTCAGTCCGAGCATCGCATCGGTCTTACCCTGGATAGCCGCCTGGCTCAATACTTTGGTAGTTTCCTGGAATGATGCGGCAGAGATCCAGCTCTGTACACCCAGTGAAGCTTTGGTGATACCCAGCAGCACCGGTGTTGCAGTGGCGGGCTTGGCATCCCTTACTTCTACCAATTTCTTGTCGCTCCTGCGGAGGATGGAATTCTCTTCACGCAGTTCACGGAGGGTAATGATCTGTCCGGCTTTCATCTTAGCGCTTTCACCTGCTTCGGTTACTACTTTCTTATCGAAGATCCTGTCGTTCTCTTCGATAAAGTCGAACCTGTCTTCGAGATCTTCTTCGAGGAACTTGGTATCTCCTGCGTCTACGATCTCTACTTTCTTCATCATCTGGCGAACGATCACTTCAATGTGCTTGTCGTTGATCTTCACACCCTGTAAACGGTATACTTCCTGGATCTCGTTCACTACGTATTCCTGTACGGCGAAAGGTCCTTTGATAGCAAGTATATCGGCGGGCGCGATCTGTCCGTCTGACAGCGGTGTACCGGCTTTCACGAAGTCGCCGTCCTGTACCAGGATCTGGCGTGTCAACGGAACCAGGTATTTCTTCACCATACCGTCTTTCGATTCAACAATGATCTCGCGGTTACCACGTTTTACATTACCGAATGCTACCACGCCATCGATCTCACAAACGATCGCAGGGTTGCCCGGGTTACGTGCTTCGAACAATTCTGTTACACGGGGCAGACCTCCGGTGATATCCCTGAGTTTACCCAGTACACGCGGTATCTTAACCAGTACCTGTCCGGCTTTCACATCATCTCCTTCTTCGATCACAATATGCGATCCAACGGGCAGGTTGTATTGTTTGTTTTCTTTTCCTTCTACAATAACGGTAGGTATCTTGGTCTTATCTTTTGTTTCGATAACCACTTTCTCGCGGTGACCGGTTTGTTCATCGGCCTCATCGCGGTATGTGATACCATCGAGTACATTTTCAAATTTGATCTTACCGTTCTGCTCTGCTACGATTACGTTGTTGAACGGATCCCAGGTACAGATCACATCTCCTTTCTTCACCTGCTGCCCGTCTTTCACAGCCAAGGTAGCACCATAAGGAACGTTGTTGGTAATCATCAGCCTGTCGTTCTTCACATCCATGATCCTTACCTCACCGGTACGGCCGATAACGATCTTCACTTTATCACCTTCATTGTTCAGTGCATCTACTGTTCTCAGACCATCGAACTGGATGGTACCGTCGAATTTCGCGTTCAGGCTCGATTCAACCGAAGCAGATCCCGCAACACCACCCACGTGGAACGTACGCAGTGTCAGCTGTGTACCAGGCTCACCGATTGACTGTGCAGCGATGATGCCTACGGCATCTCCTTGCTGTGTCAGGTAGCCTGTTGCCAGATTACGTCCGTAACATTTTACGCACACACCGCGCTTGCTTTCGCAGGTGAGCACAGAACGTATTTCTACGGTTTCAATGCCTGCTTCTTCAATTGCTTTCGCGATGTCTGAAGATATTTCTTCACCCGCAGCGATGATCAGTTCATCGGTAACGGGATGATAGATATTGTGTAATGAGGTACGGCCTTCGATCCTGTCTGCCAGCGGTTCAATGATGTCTTCATTGTCTTTCAGCGCTGTGGTAGCGTTTCCGCGCAGGGTACCGCAATCCTCTTCGCCGATCACCACATCCTGGGCCACGTCTACGAGACGACGGGTCAGGTAGCCGGCATCGGCTGTTTTCAGGGCCGTATCGGCAAGACCTTTACGGGCACCGTGTGTAGAGATGAAGTAATCCAATACGTTCAGTCCGTTCTTGAAGTTCGACAAGATGGGGTTTTCAATTACCTCGCTGCCTGTGCTGCCGCTCTTACGGGGCTTGGCCATCAGACCGCGGATGCCCACCAGCTGTTTTACCTGCGTTTTACTACCACGCGCTCCGGAATCCAGCATCATGTAAACAGAGTTGAAGCCCTGCTTATCGTTCTGCATTTCACGGATCAGCGTTTCAGTGATACGGGTATCCACACGGCTCCAGATATCGATTACCTGGTTGTATCGCTCGTTATTGGTGATCAGACCCATGTTATAGTTCTCCCACACTTCTTCCACTTCTGTCTTGGCATTCTCCAGCAGTTCATTACGCTGGTCGGGCACGATCAGGTCGTTCACGTTGAACGACAATCCACCACGGAAGGCCATACGGAAACCGAGGGTCTTGATATCGTCGAGGAATTTCGCTGTCTTAGGAACATCGGTGATCTTGATGATGTCGCCGATGATCTCACGAAGACTTTTCTTGGTGAGCAGTGCATTCACGAATCCTACTTCATGCGGTACGTGCTGGTTGAACAGTACGCGACCTACAGTAGTATCGATCAGTTTTTTCACCAGTTGTCCGTTCACACGCACATTCGTTTTCACTTTGATATGGGCATGCAGGTCAACCGCACCTTCGTTGTAAGCAATGAGCACTTCATCCATGCTGTAGAAAGCCTTGCCTTCTCCCCTGATCACTTCATCGCCCATGGTCTTCTTACCTTTGGTGATGTAGTACAGTCCCAGTACCATGTCCTGTGAGGGCAGGGTGATGGGCGTACCGTTCTGCGGGTTGAGGATGTTGTGTGAAGACAGCATCAGCAATTGCGCTTCCAGGATGGCTGCATTGCTCAAAGGCACGTGTACCGCCATCTGGTCACCGTCGAAGTCGGCGTTGAAGGAAGAAGTAACCAGCGGGTGCAGCTGGATAGCTTTACCTTCTACCAGTTTGGGCTGGAAAGCCTGGATTGACAAACGGTGCAGTGTCGGGGCACGGTTCAGCATTACAGGGTGCCCTTTCAATATATTTTCGAGGATATCCCAGATCACGGCTTCTTTGCGGTCTACCAGTTTCTTGGCCGACTTCACCGTTTTCACGATACCTCTTTCAATCAGTTTACGGATCACGAATGGCTTGAACAGCTCGGCTGCCATGTCTTTAGGCAGACCGCACTCGTGTATTTTCATTTCAGGACCTACCACGATCACAGAACGACCTGAGTAGTCCACACGTTTACCCAACAGGTTCTGACGGAAACGTCCCTGCTTACCTTTCAGTACATCGGAAAGTGATTTCAGTGCACGGCCACCTTCGGCTTTCACCGCATTGGATTTACGGCTGTTGTCGAACAGTGAATCGATCGCTTCCTGTAGCATACGTTTTTCGTTACGCAGGATCACTTCAGGCGCTTTGATCTCCAACAAACGCTTCAAACGGTTGTTACGGATGATCACACGACGGTAAAGGTCGTTCAGGTCTGATGAAGCGAAACGGCCGCCGTCCAATGGAACCAGCGGACGCAGTTCCGGAGGAATTACGGGGATGTATTGCATCACCATCCACTCGGGGCGGTTGGTAATGCGTGTGCCTGCGTCGCGGAAAGATTCCACTACGCTCAGGCGCTTCAGTGCATCTGCTTTACGCTGCTGTGAAGTTTCGGTAGCAGCGGCATTACGGAGCGAGAAGCTCAGGCCGTCGAGGTCGATCCTTTCCAACAGTGCGTGCACTGCTTCAGCGCCCATTTTGGCAATGAATTTCTGCGGATCTTCATCGGGCAGGTACTGGTTGTCCTTGGGCAAATTGTCCAGGATATCCAGGTATTCTTCTTCCGTGAGCAGGTCGCCGGAGTTCAGGCTTTCTTTCACACCACCCTGGATCACTACGTAACGCTCATAATAAATGATGGTCTCTAATTTCTTGGAGCTCATACCCAGCAGGTAACCGATCTTGTTGGGCAGACTCTTGAAGTACCAGATGTGCACTACGGGCACCACCAGTTTGATGTGGCCCATGCGCTCACGGCGTACTTTCTTTTCTGTTACTTCCACACCGCAGCGGTCGCACACGATGCCTTTGTAACGAATACGCTTATATTTTCCGCAGGCACATTCGTAATCCTTTACGGGTCCGAATATCCTTTCGCAGAACAAACCGTCGCGCTCCGGTTTATAGGTACGATAGTTAATGGTTTCAGGCTTCAGCACTTCGCCAAAACTTCTTTCCAGGATGCTGTCGGGCGATGCCAGACTGATCGTGATCTGTGAAAAAGTTGATCTGGGGCGATTGTCTTTTTTGATGGCCATATCTAAGCTTGTTGAAATTTTTTGTTAGTTGATTGATCTGCTGATTTGATTCAAGTGATATACGATGTGCGTTCAACACACATCGTATATCAAAAAGATTATTCAAATTTCAGATCCAGACCCAAACCTCTCAGTTCATGAACCAATACGTTGAATGATTCTGGAACACCGGCACGTGGAATGTTTTCACCTTTCACGATGGCTTCGTAGGTCTTGGCCCTTCCGATGATATCATCTGATTTCAGTGTCAGCAATTCCTGCAGGATGTTGGATGCACCATAAGCTTCCAGTGCCCATACCTCCATCTCACCGAAACGCTGTCCGCCGAACTGCGCCTTACCACCCAACGGCTGTTGTGTGATCAAGCTGTATGGTCCGATTGAACGGGCGTGCATCTTATCATCTACCATGTGGTGCAGTTTGATCATGTAGATCACACCCACAGTGGCTTTCTGGTGGAAACGCTCTCCGGTCTCACCATCGTACAGGTAAGTATGTCCGTTCCTGGGTATACTTGCTTGCTTGCAGTATTCTTCGATTTCATCTGTAGAAGCGCCATCGAAGATCGGCGTAGCGAATTTCACGCCCAGGCGCTTGCCTGTCCAGCCCAGAATGGTTTCATAAATCTGTCCGAGGTTCATACGGGAAGGTACCCCCAGCGGGTTCAGTACAATATCCACCGGTGTACCGTCTTCCATGAACGGCATATCTTCTGCACGAACGATCTTGGCAACGATACCTTTGTTACCGTGACGGCCCGCCATCTTATCTCCCACTTTCAGCTTACGCTTCACAGCCAGGTAAACTTTAGCCAGTTTCAATACACCTGCGGGTAATTCATCACCAATAGAGATGTTGAATTTCTCACGCTTGTAACGTCCGAGTTCTTCGTTGAAACGGATGCTGTAGTTGTGCAACAATGTATTGATCTGGTCATCTGTTTTAGCGTCACCAGTCCAGCCCAGCGGATTCACGTTCTGGTAGTCGATGGCTGCCAGGTTCTTTTGGTTGAACTTAGCGCCTTTACCAATGAGCATTTCGCCGAAATTGTTGCTCACACCTGTAGAAGCTTTGTCTTTCAACAGGGTCTGTAATTTATCGAGCAGCAATTCTTTGATGCTTTCTTCGTTCTGCTGGTGTACTTTTTCTACTTTCTCCAGTTGTGCTTTCTCACGGATCTTGCCATTCTTGTCTTTCTTCGCACGCTGGAACAGCTTTTTATCGATCACCACACCTTCGGTACCGTTCGGCGCTTTCAGTGAAGCATCTTTGGCATCACCTGCTTTATCACCAAAGATGGCGCGAAGCAGTTTTTCTTCCGGTGTAGGATCTGATTCACCTTTTGGAGTGATCTTACCAATGAGGATATCGCCTTCTTTGATAGTAGCACCGATACGGATGATACCATTTTCGTCGAGGTCCTTGGTAGCTTCTTCTGAAACGTTCGGGATATCGGGCGTGAGTTCTTCTTCACCCAGTTTGGTATCGCGTACTTCCAGTTCATATTCTTCAATGTGTACAGAAGTAAACAGGTCTTCACGCACTACTTTCTCACTGATCACGATGGCATCCTCGAAGTTGTAACCTTTCCAGGGCATGAAAGCCACTTGCAGGTTACGACCCAGTGCGAGTTCTCCGTCTTTGGTTGCATAACCTTCGGTAAGGAAATCACCTTTCTTCACTTTCTGTCCTTTCCTCACAGCCGGGCGCAGGTTGATACAAGTGGCCTGGTTGGTTTTGATGAACTTGGTGAGCTTGTACACCTGCAGGTCATCATTGAAGCTGATCAGGCGGTCCATATCGTTCCTGTCGTAACGAACATGGATCTCGTTGGCGTCTACAAATTCAACCACACCATTACCTTCTGCGTGTATCTGGATACGTGCATCGCGGGCAGCTTTGCCTTCCAGTCCGGTACCTACGATCGGCGCCTCGGGGCGGATCAGCGGTACAGCCTGGCGTTGCATGTTCGATCCCATCAGCGCACGGTTGGCGTCATCGTGCTCGAGGAAGGGGATCAGCGAAGCACTCAAACCAACGATCTGGTTGGGCGCTACGTCCATATATTCTACTTCTTCTTTGTCCAATATGGGAAAATCACCAGTCTGGCGGGAAACCACTTTGTCTTCCACGAACTGTCCTTTTTCATTCAAAGGAGAGTTACTCTGGGCGATCTTGGCGGTATCTTCTTCTTCAGCGCTCAGGAAAGTGAGTTCTTTCATGTTCACTTTACCGTTGTCTACCTTGCGATACGGCGTTTCAATGAAGCCCATATCGTTGATGGCAGCGTGCACACACAGTGTAGAGATCAGACCGATGTTCGGTCCTTCCGGTGTTTCAATGGTACACAAACGACCATAGTGTGAATAGTGTACGTCACGCACCTCGAAGCCGGCACGCTCACGACTCAAACCTCCTGGTCCGAGTGCAGAAATACGACGCTTGTGCGTGATCTCCGACAGCGGGTTGGTTTGGTCGAGGAACTGTGACAACTGTGAGGTTCCGAAGAATGAGTTGATCACGGATGACAGTGTTCTCGCGTTGATGAGGTCAACCGGTGTGAACACTTCATTATCGCGAACGTTCATCCTTTCACGGATGGTACGGGCCATACGGGCCAGACCTACGCCGAATTGTGCATAGAGCTGCTCTCCTACGGTACGTACACGACGGTTGCTCAGGTGATCGATGTCATCGATCTCGGCTTTACCATTGGTGAGGCGTACGAGGTATTTGATGATCTCGATGATGTCCTGCTTGGTGAGTACTTTTTTCTCCAGCGGATAATCGAGGTTCAGTTTGCGGTTGATCTTGTAACGGCCAACTTCACCCAGGTCATAACGCTTATCGGAGAAGAATAATTTATCGATGATACCACGGGCAGTTTCATTATCCGGCGCATCAGCACCACGCAGTTGGCGGTAGATGTGCTGAACCGCTTCGAGTTCACTGTTCGAAGTATCTTTATTTAGTGTGTTATAGATGATCGCATAATCACCACCCACATCTTCTTTCTGGATGAATACGCTCTTCACTTCCATTTCGATGATGGTATTGATACCTTCTTCGTCCAGAACAGTGTCGCGCTCCATTACGATCTCGTTACGCTCGATACTCACAACTTCACCGGTATCTTCATCCACGAAATCTTCCACCCATGTTCTCAAAACGCGGGCAGCCAGTTTCTTACCTATGTGGTGTGACAGCGTTTTCTTGTCAGCCTTCACTTCATCGGCCATGCCGAAGAGTTCCAGGATGTCTTTATCGGTTTCGAAACCGATAGAACGCAGCAAAGTGGTTACGGGGAATTTTTTCTTACGGTCGATATACGCGTACATCACGTTGTTGATGTCTGTAGCGAATTCCATCCACGCGCCTTTGAAGGGGATCACGCGGGCAGAATATATCTTGGTTCCGTTGGGGTGAACGGACTGGCCGAAGAATACACCGGGTGAGCGGTGCAATTGTGATACCACTACACGCTCTGCTCCGTTAATTACGAAAGTGCCACGGGGAGTCATGTAGGGGATATTACCCAGGAACACATCCTGAACGATGGTCTGGAAATCTACGTGCTCTTCATCATTACAACTCAGGCGCAGTTTCGCTTTCAGGGGAACTGCGTAAGTGAGTCCGCGCTCCATACACTCATCAATGGTGTAACGCGGCGGATCGATGAAGTAATCCAGGAATTCCAGCACGAAAATGTTGCGTGTATCGGTGATAGGAAAGTTTTCCTTGAACACACGGAACAGCCCTTCCACATTACGTTTGTCGGGCGTTGTTTCTAACTGGAAAAATTCTCTGAATGATTCTAACTGAATGTCGAGCAGGTCAGGAGCCTCAGCCAAATGTTTAGTTTTTCCGAAGCCGACCCTGTTGTTCAATGTTGTAGTAGACATATATGTGTAAAACCGGTTTTATGCGAAAAAAATCTGTAAGAACCGAAATGCCCTTAGCGTACAATCGGCGCATCCACCATTCAAACGTCAATGATAAAGATGTCCACCCGCTAATTTTCCCAAAATAAGGATGGCAAAAGTAATGATAATTCGGGATTCGAAAAAACAAATTTTAGACCAAAACAGGTATAGAGGCAAAGAAAAATTAAAATCCTGCCGAAATGGCGCAAAAAAGGCCGTCCCAGTATTACACCGGGACGGCCTTTAGATTATGTCTGAGACAGTAAGCTTACTTGATTTCTACTTCAGCTCCTGCGTCTTTCAGCTTAGCAGCCAGTTCATCGGCTTCAGCTTTAGAAACGCCTTCTTTGATAGGCTTGGGAGCGCCGTCAACCAGGTCTTTTGCTTCTTTCAGTCCAAGGCCGGTCAGTTCTTTAACGATCTTCACTACGCCCAGTTTGCTTGCGCCGCCGCTAACGAGGATCACATCGAAAGATGTTTTCTCTTCAACAGCAGCAGCTCCGCCACCGTCGCCACCAGCTACTACTACTGCAGCTGCAGCGGGTTCGATACCGTAATCAGCTTTCAGTACATCTGCCAGTTCCTGAACTTCTTTTACTGTCAAGCCTACTAATGTTTCGGCTAATGATTTAACGTCTGCCATGTGTTTAAATTTTTTCCGCCTTCAAGGTCTTTTGAACTCCGGCGGAGGGTTTAAAAAAATTTGTTTTATTTAATGCTAATACATCCAAAATTATTCTGCAGTCGCAGTTCCCGCCTGCTTCTCGTGGTGGTGCAACAACGCAGCCAGTACACGCTTGGCAGGAGATTGCAGCAATCCGATCACTTCGCCGATCAGTTCGTTCTTCGTCTTGATCTGGGTCAGTGTTTTCAGGTTGTTGTCGCCGGTGTATACATCACCATTGATGAATGCAGCTTTCAATACCGGTTTTTCACCGTTGCTCGCCTTGCGAAATGAGCTGATGATCAAAGCGGGTTCCTTGGGGTTCTCAGAGAACATCAGGGCGGTTACATTGTTCAATGCGGGATAAACGCTTGCGTATTTCTCAGCATCCAATGATTCCAGCGCTTTGCGGATAAGGGTATTCTTGGCCACTTTCATCTCCACCTGCTTGTCGAAGCAAGTGCGACGCAGTGCAGATACCTGTTCTACGCTCAACGATTCTGTATCGGTGATGTAGAAGTTATTATATTGGGAGAACTTGCCTTTCAGCAGTTCTATCACCTCGTTTTTTTGATCTTTAGTCATAACTGATCTGTTTTATAAACCCGGGTCATTTCCCATCCCGCCTGCGCGGAATAAGATCACCAGGAATTAGTTCATTAATGATTTAGTGTCCAATGCGATACCCGGACTCATCGAACTGGCCATGCTTACGCCTTTGAGGTAGATACCTTTGGCAGAAGAAGGTTTCAGTTTGATGATGGCGTTGATCAGCTCAGCGCTGTTCTCGGCGATCTTGTCAGACGTGAAAGATACACGGCCGATAGAAGCGTGTACGATACCCGCTTTGTCTACCTTGAACGCGATCTTACCGCCTTTTACCTCGTTCACAGCTGCTGCCACGTCATTGGTAACAGTACCTGTTTTGGGGTTGGGCATCAGGTTACGTGGACCGAGTACTTTACCCAGCTTACCGATCTTGGGCATTACAGAAGGTGTAGCGATGATCACGTCCACATCTACCCATCCGCCTTCGATCTTGCTGATGAATTCATCCAGTCCTACAAAGTCAGCGCCGGCTTCTTTAGCAGCCGCTTCTTTATCGGGCGTGCAAAGCACCAGTACTTTTTTGGTTTTACCGGTACCATGAGGTAATGATACGGTACCACGTACCTGCTGGTCTGCTTTCTTGGGGTCAACGCCCAAACGGATATGCAGGTCAACAGAACTATCGAATTTTGTACAATTGATTTCTTTTACCAGGGTAGAAGCTTCCTTCAGGGAATAAGCTTTGTTTTTATCCACCTTAGTAACTGCTACTTTTCTTTTTTTGCTAAGTGCCATTTTCTAAAAGTTTAAAGGTGAATAAATTAGTTTTCCCAGGGGGCTTTACCATCAACGGTGATACCCATACTGCGTGCAGTACCGGCTACCATGCTCATGGCGCTGTTTAAAGTAAATGCGTTCAGGTCGGACATTTTATCCTTGGCAATGGCTTCTACCTGTGCCCAGGTTACTTTACCTACTTTTTCGCGGTTGCTTTCTTTAGAACCTTTCTGGATTTTTGCGGCTTCCATCAACTGTACAGCAGCGGGGGCTGTTTTGATGATGAAGTCGAAAGACTTGTCAGAATAAACGGTGATCAAAACAGGAACTACTTTTCCCATTTTGTCCTGGGTCCTGGCATTAAACTGCTTGCAGAACTCCATAATGTTAACACCCTTCGAACCGAGGGCGGGGCCTACGGGAGGCGCGGGATTGGCTTGGCCACCTTTCACCTGCAGCTTCACAAAGCCTGAGATTTCTTTTGCCATTTTCTTTGATTTAATTGGTTATAGCGTCCCGGCTTTTACCGGAACTCCCAAAGTCAATCATTCTTTCAAAAAGAACTTTTGGGGCGGCAAAGGTAGGTAAAATATCAGAAAACAAAGCATTTTTCATGATATATTTGGCCGTATGACAACATTTTGCGGTTCCCTCCTGGCCAGCAGCACGGCTTTGACCGACCCTCATTTCAGCAATACCCTGGTTTTCATTGCCGAACACAATAACAAAGGCGCCATGGGTTTTGTGATCAACCGGGTATTCCCCAGGTGGTTTAATGAGCTGGAAGCTTACCGGCACATGCCCGCTCTGACCTTATACCAGGGCGGACCGGTTGACCAGGAACACCTGTTCTTCCTGCACCGCCGTCCCGATATGATCCCCGGCGGTCAAGCGGTGGCCCAGGGCATTTGCTTCGGTGGTGATTTTGAGCAGGCCCTCCGGTATTTATCGGCCGGGATTGTGGTCCCCAACGATCTGCTTTTATTCATCGGCTATGCAGGATGGGATGGTGGCAACCTGGAAGCGGAGTTGGCGGAAGGTAGTTGGGGGATCAGGAATCCTACTCCTGACTGGGACGATCTGCAAGAGCTGGTCAGGACTTCCGGTCGTTTCCAGTAATAAAAAAGGCTGTCCTGGAGGACAACCTTTCGAATATGATAAGCCAACCGCTGCTTAACTCAGTTTCTCTACCTGCATGTAGTTGAGTTCTACAGGGGTAGAACGACCGAAGATCTTCACGGTCACTTTCAGTTTCTTCTTCTCGTCGTTCACTTCTTCGATCACGCCGTTGAAGTCGTTGAAAGGCCCTTCGATGATCTTGATGGTCTCTCCTACGATGAACGGCTCGCTGAGCATTACGCCCTGGTCGTTCATTTCATCTACCTTACCCAGCATCTTGTTCACTTCGCTCTTGCGCAGGGAGATGATATTGCCTTTGGATCCTTTTCCGTCGGTGAGAAAATGCATCACGTTGCTGATGTTGCTGATATGTTGTACCATATCATCGTTCAGCTTACCATCCAGCACTTCCATCATCACATATCCCGGGAAATAGTTTTTCTCGCGCATTACTTTTTTACCGTTCTGCACTTTATATACTTTTTCCATAGGAAGGAATACCTGCTTGATGATCTCCTGCCATCCGCTGCGAATGATGTCCTTATCCAGGTATTCTTTTACTTTCCGCTCCTTACCGCTTACCACGCGCAATACATACCATTTGGTTTCCTGCTGCGGTGTAGCTGTAGTGGGGGTGGTATTTACAGATGCTTCCATCTTTTCTTACTTAAACAATGAATAAATCAGTTTCAGCACCTGGTTGCTGGCAAAATCCATCGCCCATACCATGGCGGTAATGATGATGGTAGCTACCAGCACAATCACTGTGCTCTGCTGCAACTGCGTCCAGGTTGGCCAGGTTACTTTTTCCATCAGTTCCTGGTAGCTCTCTTTGAAATATGTCGTGATTTTATTCATCAGATTAATTTGGCAATTTGGCAATTCGACAATTTGACAATTCAATAACTGGTCATCATTTTTCGATCATAATTGGGTAGCCAAATTGTTTCCGTCTCCCATTGTCGAATTATTGAATTGTCGAATTGTCAAATTTTCTCCGCACGGGCACTAGGATTCGAACCCAGATCAAAGGTTTTGGAGACCTCTATACTAACCGTTGTACTATGCCCGTAGAAAGCTAAAAGCTATTCCGGGGGTTCCGAAACAGCTTTTAGTTTATTATGTCAGCAAATGTACCAAAAATTTCCATTTGCCATGAAGCTAAAAGCCGGTGGGCTTAGCTTATTTAACGATTTCAGTAACCTGACCGGCACCTACTGTACGTCCACCTTCGCGGATAGCGAATTTCAGACCTTTCTCCATCGCGATGGGCTGGATCAGTTTTACAGAGAGGTTGATGTTATCGCCAGGCATTACCATTTCTGTTCCTTCAGGCAGGGTAACTTCACCAGTTACGTCTGTAGTACGGAAATAGAACTGGGGACGGTATTTGTTGAAGAACGGAGTGTGACGTCCACCTTCTTCCTTGCTCAGTACGTATACTTCTCCTTTGAAATCTGTGTGAGGAGTGATAGAACCGGGCTTACAGATTACCATACCGCGACGGATATCTTTTTTCTCAATACCGCGGAGCAGCAGACCTGCGTTATCACCAGCCTGACCTTCATCCAACAGTTTTTTGAACATTTCGACACCAGTTACAGTAGAGCTCTGCGCAGCTTCCTGCAGACCTACGATCTCAACAGCTTCACCTACTTTGATGATACCGCGCTCGATACGGCCGGTAGCAACTGTACCACGACCTGTAATAGAGAACACGTCTTCTACTGACATCAGGAACGGCATATCAACCGGACGGGGAGGCAGCGGGATGTAAGTATCTACAGCTTCCATCAGTTCATCGATGCATTTAACCCATTTTTCTTCACCAGCCAGGGCGCCTGTAGCAGAACCTTTGATGATGGGGGTATTGTCACCGTCGAAACCGTAAGAAGTCAGCAGTTCGCGGATCTCCATTTCAACCAGTTCCAGCAGTTCAGGATCGTCTACCAGGTCAACTTTGTTCATGAATACCACGATACGGGGTACACCTACCTGGCGGGCCAGCAGGATGTGCTCCTTAGTCTGGGGCATCGGACCATCGGTAGAAGCTACTACCAGGATAGCACCGTCCATCTGGGCAGCACCGGTGATCATATTCTTCACATAGTCAGCGTGACCAGGACAGTCAACGTGCGCATAGTGACGGTTTGCAGTTTGATATTCTACGTGTGCAGTGTTGATGGTGATACCACGCTCTTTTTCTTCAGGAGCGCCGTCGATCTCATCATATTTCTTAGCCTGCGCCAGACCTTTCTTAGATAAGATGTCCGTAATGGCAGCAGTCAAAGTGGTCTTACCATGGTCAACGTGACCAATTGTACCAACGTTTACGTGAGGTTTTTCCCTCTTAAAGGTCTCTTTAGACATTTTTATCGATTTTAGTTGTATTTTAAAAATTTATACCAAACTACTTTTCCTCTTTCACAAATCCGAGCCGTTAGTGAGAATCGAACTCACGACCTCTTCCCTACCAAGGAAGTGCTCTACCACTGAGCTACAACGGCTTTTTAGCGTTGAGCGGAAGACGAGGATCGAACCCGCAACCTATAGCTTGGAAGGCTATCGCTCTACCAATTGAGCTACTTCCGCATATCAATTTGACAATTCGTCAATTTGGCAATTCGACAATGCCAGTGATTCACAAATTCTCACTATTAATAAGAACATCATAAAAGAGAAAGAAACATTGTCGAATTACCGAATTGTCTCATTCTCTCATTTTTTCCGTGGGCAGGAGTGGATTCGAACCACTGAAGTCGAAAGACAGCGGATTTACAGTCCGCCCCATTTGGCCGCTCTGGAACCTGCCCTTGATTTATTTAGAGCCGAAGATGGGACTCGAACCCGCGACCTACTGATTACAAATCAGTTGCTCTACCAACTGAGCTACTTCGGCAAAATGTAAAAGAACGCTCCTATTTTTTGGGATGGCAAAGGTAACGGAAAACTTCATTCAGCAAAATTTTGCCATGATTTTTTTCGGCTAGTTTTCAACAGTTTGCGCCGGCTCCGGAGAAAACGGTCCGGAAGCCCCGGCCGGGCCCAATAAAAAAGGCCCCCGAAAGGGAGCCTTACAACCAATTTTTTCAATTCCTTTTTATGCCGCCAGTAGTTTCTGTTTTTTCCTTTTTATCTGTGTAACAATCGACTCCATTGCACAATCAAATGATTCTTCGAACGACTTCGACGACGACTTCACAAAAAACTCGTGCCTTGGTACATGAATACGGATCTCAGCTACTTTGTCCTTGATCGTATGCACCACGTTATCCAGCTTCAGGAACACATCTACTTTCAATATCCTGTCGTGGAAAGTGCTCAGCTTGCTGAGCTTACGTGACACATAATCTACCAGTTTGTCATCAGCATTAAAATGCACAGTTTGAATGTTAACGTTCATAGCAACTCACGTTTTATCGGTTAAAAAATAATATTTGAAAGAACTTTTAGATCCGTTTTCAACGGACTAACAATGTACGTCAAATGGGGAGAAAAACGAAAAAATGTGAGCGGATTTTTTGACAATTTTAAGAGAATTTCTCAAGCCTTCGGATGTGCTTTTTTGAACACTTCTTTCAGCTTCTCGATTGTGTTGTGGGTGTACACCTGGGTGGCCGCCAGGCTGCTGTGGCCCAGCAGCTCTTTCACCGCGTTCAGGTCGGCCCCGTTGTTCATCAGGTGGGTGGCAAAACTATGGCGCAGCACGTGCGGACTCTTCTTTTGAACCGTGGTTACGGCTCCCAGTTTGGCTTTTACAAACGCATACACTGAGCGGGGCTGCAGCGGCTTGCCCTTTTCCGTTACAAATAACCGGTCGGCCATAGCCAGTTCGCCGGTTTTATCGCTTTGATACTGTTGCAGTTCCGCCGCCAGTTCCCTGGAAACCGGTATGATGCGCTCCTTATTTCCTTTTCCCAGCACTTTCAGTTGCGACTGTGCCCCATCGAGCTGACTGTATTTAAGATTGACCAACTCGCTCAAACGCATACCCGTATGATAAAACAGCATGAGTACCAGGCGCTCGGTCCGGCCCTGCCAACCCTCTTCGTAGAGTTCGGGGCTAAATAACTGCTCCATGCTTTTTTCTTCCACAAAAACCGGCAGCCTTTTACCTTGTTTGGGCGATACGATGGTGGTCATGGGCGTCTGCTCCAACGCCCCTATTTTCAACTGGTATTTGAAAAAAGATTTAAGTGAAGATATTTTCCGGTTGATGGACCGCGCCGCTATCTCGTCTTCTTTCAGTTCTGCCAGCCAGCTCCTGATCATCATGGAACTGATGGCGGACAGGCCTGGCGATTCGAACTGGCTGGCCAGGTAGGCGAAGAACTGCTCCAGGTCGGTCCGGTACCCAATAATAGTATGCTGCGAATAGCGCCGCTCGTATTTGAGGTGGTCCAGGAAGGACTGCAAGGATGGGGATTCGGGTATGGGCATAAAAAAAGTAGCTTAAAGTTAAACAACCTCAGCTACTTACTATATTCAGGTGGATAAAAGGAGATTATCCTTCTATCTTTCCACTTGCTATCTGCTGCTTGTAGATGGCCTTCAGCACCTCACCGCGACGCCTTACAGACGGCTTGGTAAATGCCTGACGCGACCTCAATTGCAATAAAACCTTGCTTTTCTCAAATTTCTTCTTGTATTTTTTGAGCGCTTTGTCGATGTTTTCGCAATCTTTTGAATCAATGATGAGCATAATGTTGATACCTCCTCGGGCGTTTTTTAGGACTGCAAAGATACAGCGCGTCAGTCATATAAACAAGCTCATTAGAAAAATTTATCCGTCTCCTTTATGATCGTCACCCCGAGCGTAGCCGAGGGGCCTCGTAAAGTGTTCAGCAGGTTCCTCGACTCACTTCGTTCGCTCAGGGTGACGAGTAAAATGGCAAAAAATCAGACATTCCTCATTACTTTGCGATCATGTTTACAGGAATCATCGAATCGACCGGAAAAATCGTTTCTATTGAAAAAAAGGGCTCCAACGCCAGTTTCTGGGTCAGTTCTCCCCTCTCGGGCGAACTGAAAATAGACCAGAGCGTGAGCCACGATGGCGTTTGCTTAACGGTGGATGAGCTGAAAGACGGCATGCACCGGGTAACGGCTATTGAGGAAACCCTGAAAAAGACCAACCTGGGTAGCTGGGCCACCGGCGAGAAGATCAACCTGGAAAGATGTATGGTGATGAACGGCCGGCTCGATGGCCATATTGTACAGGGGCATGCCGATTGTACCGCTATCTGCCAGGAAAGAAAGGAACTGGACGGCAGTTGGGAGTTCATCTTTCAATTTCCTTCGGAGTTTGCCCACCTGGTCATTGAGAAAGGATCTATTGCCGTTAACGGGACTAGTCTTACCTGCTTCAATGTGAACCGCGACCATTTCACGGTGGCCATCATTCCCTATACATTCGAACATACCAGTATTAAGCACGTGCAGGCAGGCACGGCAGTCAACCTTGAATTCGATATACTGGGTAAATATGTGCAGCGCTGGATGAGCCTGAGCCGTTAACCTATCTGCTTTCCTTTCATCGCTTGGCTCACGGCCTGGTCCATGGCCCGCTCGGCAAAAGGCCGCGTTATATCGTTGAGTTCTTCTGTTTTTTTCTGGATGAGGTTCTTGTCGTCCATCGTCAGCGCCAGTTGCAGGGCCTGCATGGCATGTGCGGTGGTTTGCAGTTCTTCTGCTGAAAGCAGGCCGGGATTTTTGGAGATGAATTTTTCTGTGAGGCCCAGTAATTGTTCTCCTTCGGTTTTGGCTTCTACCAACGCCCTTGCCTGCATATCGTCTCCGGCATGGGTGATGCTTTCCAGCAGCATTTTTTCAACTTCTGTATCGGTGAGTCCGTATTGCGGTTTTACTTCAATACTTTGTTCCACTCCACTCCGCAGTTCTTTTGCTTTCACTACCAATATCCCATCGGCATTGATGAGAAAACTTACTTCTACTTTGGGTAAGCCCGCGGGCATGGCCGGGATGCCGGTGAGGTTGAATTCGGCCAGCTTGCGATTGTCTTTTACCAGATCGCGCTCGCCCTGGAATACCGAAATGCGCATACCGCTTTGTCCGTCTTTCTGCGTGGTATATTGTCGCCCCACTTTGGTGGGAATTTTTGAATTACGGGGGATGAGCACGTCCATCAATCCGCCCATGGTTTCAATACCCAGGCTTAACGGTGTGATATCGAGCAGTAAAAAATCTTTGTTGTTGCCGGCGAGGATATCGGCTTGTACTGCGGCGCCGAGTGCCACCACTTCATCCGGGTTCACCGAATCGTTCACTGGCTTTCCAAAAAAGGCACTGACCGCCTGCTTTACAGCCGGTACGCGGGTACTGCCTCCTACCATCACTACGGTATCGATATCGGCTGTGGTGAGTTCCGCGTCTTTCAACGCATTCCTGCAACAGCCGATGGTAGTATCGATCAATGGTTGTACCAGTGAGGCAAACACGGTTCTGCTCAGTTCCAGTTTTCCGCCATTCCATTCATCGCTGAACAATTCATCTGTGCTCAATGCGCGCTTGGCAGCTTCGGCTTTCAGTCTTAATGATTGTGCCAGTTGTTTATCCTGGTGCAATGCAGTTGCATCAATGCCCCTTTCTTTCATCCAGTATTGCATGATGGTTCTGTCGAAATCATCGCCTCCCAAATAGGTATCGCCATTGGTGCTCAGCACTTCATAAATACCGTTGCTGATGCGCAACAACGAAATATCAAAAGTGCCGCCGCCCAGGTCGTACACTGCGATTGTTTTTTCTTCCTCCTTATTCAATCCCATGCCATAGGCCAGGCTGGCTGCCGTTGGTTCGTTCACAATGCGCAGCACATCCAGTCCTGCCAGTTTACCTGCGTCGCGGGTAGCCTGGCGTTGTGCGTCGTTGAAGTAGGCCGGCACGGTGATCACCGCTTTGGTTACGGGTGTTTTGAGAATATGCTCGGCGCGTTGTTTCAGTTCTTTGAGTATGAGGGAGGATAATTCAATGGGGGAATAAAAACGATCGCCCACCTGCACTTTCACCAGGCTATCGGTATCATCATCGATCACTTTATAAGTGAAGAAACCGGCATTGTCTTTCACGTCTTTATAGCTCTTCCCCATCAAACGCTTCACACTGAAAATCGTGTGTTGGGGATCTGTTTCCAGGTACCCTTTCGCTGTTTCACCCACTTCGGGGTTGCCCATGGCATCGAAATGAACGATGCTGGGAACGAGGCTGCTGGTATTGTGTTCTTTTAAAGCGGCCGGTTGCTTGCTTTCCGGGTGAATGATGGCCACCAGGCTGTTCGTGGTGCCCAGGTCGATGCCCACGATCATTTCTGCCTGTTGTAAACTGCCGGTTGCTATGTTGATGCCTATTCGAGCCATGTGAGTTGTGCGTTGTTAGTTGTGAGATGTTAGATTTCTACTACATCTGTTTTACTCAGGTAATCGTGTAAAGGTTTGCCCAGGAAGGGAATGAAAAACATGTCGATGATGGTGATGCGTATAAGGCTTCGCACGATGATCTGCGGGAAAGATGGTTTTCGCTGATGGGCATTGATCACTTTTGAGAAAGTGAACCATTTGCCGGGTGTGCGGCTGAACAATCCTTCAAAAAAACAATAATAGATGAACAGTATGCCAAAGAAGAACCATCCGAATTTGTAATAGGGGTAATGCCAGTAAATCACATACCAGCTCCATACCTTATACCCGGCATAAGCGAGTATGAAAATGATCGCCGTATCGATAAAAAAATTAAGCGCCCGGGTGCCATCTCCTACTTTGCGCATGTTTTTATTCATGACGCGAAAGTAGCGAATCCGCTCCATTTC
This sequence comes from Hydrobacter penzbergensis, assembly GCF_900106985.1. Lineage (NCBI taxonomy): Bacteria > Pseudomonadati > Bacteroidota > Chitinophagia > Chitinophagales > Chitinophagaceae > Hydrobacter > Hydrobacter penzbergensis. The sequence continues at coordinate 87,755 of NZ_FNNO01000012.1, forward strand.
CTATTTTTGCGCAAATTCGAAGTAAATGACGCTCATAGAAGAACTCAGGTGGAGAGGAATGGTGCAGGACATCATGCCTGGCACGGAAGAATTGTTGCAAAAAGAAATGGTATCCGGCTATATTGGCTTTGACCCTACGTCGGACAGTTTGCATATCGGCAGCCTGGTTCCCATTCTCTTACTGGTGCACCTGCAGCGAGCCGGTCATAAGCCTTATGCTTTGGTAGGGGGCGCCACCGGCATGATTGGAGACCCCAGCGGCAAGAGCGAAGAAAGAAACCTGCTGAGTGCAGAAGTGCTGCAACACAACCAGGAAGGCGTTCGCAAACAATTGTCAAAATTCCTGGATTTCGACAGCGCCAAACCCAATGCGGCGGTCATGGTGAACAACTACGATTGGTTCAAAGGCGTTGGCTTTCTCGAGTTTATCCGCGACGCCGGTAAACACATCACCGTCAATTATATGATGGCGAAAGACAGTGTGAAGAAAAGACTGGAAGGTGAAACCGGTATGAGTTTTACTGAATTCACTTATCAACTGATACAGGGCTATGATTTTTACTGGCTCTACGAACACAAGCATTGCAAACTGCAAATGGGTGGCAGCGACCAGTGGGGTAATATTACTACCGGTACGGAACTGATCCGCCGTAAGGCTGGTGGTGAAGCGTTTGCATTTACCTGTCCGCTCATTCGCAAAGCCGACGGCGGTAAATTCGGCAAAACGGAGAAAGGCAATGTATGGTTGGATGCTACTAAAACATCACCCTACCAATTTTACCAGTTCTGGCTCAACGCCAGCGATGATGATGCCAAGCAGTGGATCAAAATATTTACCCTGCTGCCCCATACTGAAATTGATGCATTATTGGTTGAGCACGAAGCAGCCCCGCACCAACGTGCACTGCAAAAAAAGCTGGCACGTGAACTAACTGTATTCGTGCACAGTGAGCACGATTATGATTTTGCTGTGAAGGCATCGGAGATACTGTTTGGCAATGCCACTACCGAAGCTTTGCAAAGCCTGAATGAAGAACAATTGTTGCAGGTGATGGAAGGCGTTCCCACAGTAGAAGTGAGCAAATCGCAACTCGAAGCGGGGTATGATATTGTAAGCTTCCTGGCCGATACACAAATCTTCCCCAGCAAAGGTGAAGCGCGTAAAATGTGGCAATCGGGCGGCATAGGCATCAATAAAAGAAAGATCAGCAGCGATGAAAATTTGCTGAAGCAGTCTGACCTTTTGCAGGATAAATATTTGCTGGTGCAAAAAGGGAAGAAAAATTACTACCTCGTAAAAGCCGTATAGCTCATCAACGGGTATTGGGCGTGAATTCGTATATTCATCAACTCAACCTGTTATATGAGACAAAAACTACACTTCCTTTCCCTGCTGTTCTGTTTGGCATTCACTGCCGTTCATGCGCAGATTCTCAAAGCGCCTGAGAAAAAAGAAGGCGATGGCCCTTATACCCAACTGATCATCCGGGGTGTTACACTCATCAATGGTACCGGTGCGCCGCCTTTTGGTCCGGTTGATATTGTGGTGGAGCAAAACCGCATTGTGCAGATACAAACGGTGGGAAGCCCGGGTGCGGCTATTGATCCTGGCCGTAGACCAGCGCTCAAACAGGGCGGGAAAGAACTCAACTGTGAGGGCATGTATGTGTTGCCCGGGCTTATAGACATGCATGGGCATATCGGTGGCAAGGAACAGGGCACTCCTGCCGAATACGTTTTCAAACTGTGGATGGCACATGGTATCACCACCATCAGGGATCCATCGGCCGGCAACGGACTGGAATGGACACTGGATGAGAAACAAAAAAGCGCCGCCAATCTCATTACAGCGCCCAGGATATTTGCTTATACAGTATTCGGACAAAGCAGTAAAACACCCATCAATACTGCCGACCAGGCACGTGCCTGGGTACAGGAGAATGCGCGCAAAGGAGCCGATGGCATTAAATTCTTTGGTGCGCGACCGGAGGTCATGGATGCTGCGCTTCGTGAAAATAAAAAACTGGGATTGCGATCTTGTTGTCATCATGCGCAGCTCGACGTAGCGCGCTGGAATGTGTTGAATTCTGCCCGCGCTGGCCTCACCAGCATGGAGCATTGGTATGGTTTGCCCGAAGCATTGTTTACCGATAAAACCATCCAACAATACCCACCCGATTACAATTACAACAATGAGCAGGATCGATTTGAAGAAGCGGGCAAACTGTGGAAGCAGGCAGCAGTGCCTTATTCAGAACATTGGAACAAAGTGATGAATGAATTGTTATCGCTCGATTTTACATTGGATCCTACGTTTAATATTTACGATGCCAACCGCGACCTGCAAAGAGCGCGCAGGGCTGAATGGCATGAGTGGTATACGTTGCCATCGCTTTGGCAGTTTTACGAGCCCAGCCGGCAGTCGCATGGCTCTTATTGGCATCACTGGGGTACAGAGCAGGAAGTGGAATGGAAAAACAATTACCGGTTGTGGATGACTTTTGTGAACGAATACAAAAACCGCGGTGGGCGTGTGACTGCCGGGTCAGATAACGGCTTCATTTATGAAACTTATGGATTCGGTTATATCCGCGAGCTGGAGTTGCTGCGTGAAGCAGGTTTCCATCCGTTGGAAGTGATCCGTTCGGCCACTTTATATGGAGCGCAGGCCCTTGGCGCCGATAAAGAGATCGGCAGTGTGGAAACGGGCAAGCTGGCCGATATGGTGATCATCGATGCCAATCCTTTGCAAAACCTGCAGGTATTGTATGGCACGGGAGCTATTACCCTTACCAAAGAAAACAAAGTGGTGCGCACCGGTGGCGTATTGTATACCATTAAAGATGGCATTGTGTACAATGCCAAACAATTACTGGCCGATGTAAAAGCCATGGTAGATGCTGAAAAACAAAAAACCGGCTGGCAATTGAAGCAGCCGGGTATGCAATAATTTTTACAGGGATTTGATCGCTTTCCACATAGCTTCCGCTACGAGGAGGTTACCGGCTGCATTCAGGTGTACCCTGTCGCGCGTTAAAATGCCTGATTCTTTGTTGTCGGGATTGTTTTGGAGTTCGTATTCGTGGAAAAGGGTGCGCAGGTCTACGAGTGGCAGAGATTCTTTGGCTGCATACTGTCTGATCCAACTGCTGTACTGGTTCATATCGCCATCCTGCTGGTTGGAAAAATCTTTTTTCTCTCCTATTACAGCGGGTGTGCAGAGGATCACTTTAGATCCGGCAGCTCTCAGTTTCTTAACAATGGCTTCATAGAATTTTCCAAACTTATCGTAATCGGTACCGGTGCCAAAGCTGGATTTATGCCACACATCGTTCACACCAATGTAAATGACTACGATGTCCGGGCTCTTGCTGATCACATCTTCTTCCATCCGCAGGTAAAGATCATATACTTTGTTACCGCTGATACCAGCGCCTATCAGTTCATATTTATTTTCTACTCCTTCCTGTTTCAGGAGCGAGTCCATGAGGCGGATATAGCCACCCGGCTGGGCCCCTATCTGGGTAATAGAATCACCAAAAAATATTACTTTTTTCTTCTTGTCATAATTGAATGACATGAGCAGGATACAGGCAATAAACGCGGCAAAAAGGATGAGTTTTGACATAAGGCTTGCAATAAGGGGTTCAATATACGAACAGAACGGTTAAAAAATTTGGAACAATTCTCTCCTACCCCTATTTTTGCACCCCATTCCACTACGGAATGCATGGATTGCCCGATAGTATAATGGCAGTACAACTGATTTTGGTTCAGTTTGTCTTGGTTCGAATCCAGGTCGGGCAACATTTCAGGAAAGGCACTTACCTTTCCTTTTTTATTTGTTTTTATTCAAATGCTTGATACTATGTATGTCCTCTAAGAACTATATCCACCCAGCCTTTTCACAGCTTTTTTAGATTTGAATCTGTTTTAAACTTTCTTTTTTACTACCTCTTTGTTTTCAAATACATTAACTCTCTTGTTTCAAAAGGGCTCGATATTCTAATAAGGTCGACATTATTAGTTTCGAATCACCTTGTAGTTTTGAACTACCGAAAAAAGCTCGGTAGTTCAAAGCTAAAGATAGTTGGCATCTTTTAACAAAAAGCAATTGGCTCATAGTAGGCTCAGTGGGCTCATTGATTTTCAGATATGGTTCGTGCACAGTAGCGAAGCGAGTTTACTCACAGGAGCGGATGAACGAAAAAAATAACACCGGGCGCCAGCCCGGTGAGGTCACTTGGGTAATACAATGCGGGGGATCGGCGGAGGCCGATGATAAAAGGCCGAAGCTACTCATCGGCCTAACAATTCGACAATTCCAGCGACTTTTTATGAAGTTTTAAAAAAATTGAAAAAAAATTTGCGAAACCAAACAGTTGCATATATATTTGCAACCGATCAGTTTCATTAAAGTAAATAGACGAAATGCGTAGAGACATTTTTCAAGCAATTGCTGACCCAACCAGAAGGGCAATTATTGCTTTAATTGCATTTCAGGCAATGACACCAAACGCCATTGCTGAAAATTTCAACACTACCCGACAAGCGGTTTCAAAACATTTGCGTATTCTGACAGAGTGTGAACTTGTAAAACAAGAATATCAAGGTAGAGAAATTTATTACTCTCTTGAAATTGATAAAATGAAAGAAATCGACAAATGGTTAGATCAATATCGGAAAATTTGGGAAACCCAATTTAACCAATTAGACAACTTATTAACATCAATTAAAAGAAATAAAAAATGAACAAATTACAATTTGAATTTAGGGTTGATAAAACAACAAACACCGTATTAATGAGCAGAGAATTTGCAGCCGACCTTTCATCGGTTTGGGACGCATTTACTAAACAAGAAATACTTGACCAATGGTGGGCCCCAAAACCTTTGGCATCAAAAACATATTCAATGGACTTTAAAGTGGGTGGCAAAAGATTTTACGCAATGGTTAGTACCGAAGGGCAAGAGAATTATGGCGTTCAGGAATACACAGCCATTAACCCTAAAACCAATTTGCAGTGGGCATCATCGTTTGCTGACAAAGACGGAAACATAAACACACAATTTCCAACTTCAAATTGGGAATTGAATTTTAGCGAACAAAATGGAATAACAAAAGTGAACATTGCAATAAAGCACAAAACCCTTGCTAACATTGAAATGCTCATCAAAATGGGTTTCAAAGAAGGTTTCACTATGACATTAAATGAACTGGAAGAATTATTACATCATATAAAAAATTGAGAAATGAAAAAGGGAAAAATTCAATTTCTTAAACCAATCCTATTTGTTGCAATTATGTTTGTAGCATCTACTTTAAACGGACAACAAATTAAACCTTCCAACAGCGGGTATGCACCCGTTAATGGTATCAAAGTATATTACGAAGTATATGGCGAGGGCAGGCCCATAGTTTTATTACATGGCGCTTTTTATACAATTGAAATGAACTGGAGCCAATTGATCCCTGAGTTGTCAAAAACCAGGAAAGTAATTGCCATTGAATTGCAAGGACACGGACATTCACCCTATTCAGATAGAAAATTATCATTTCCTGCTTTAGCAAGTGATGTGGAGGAAGTAATGGATTACCTGAAAATTGACAGTGCCGATGTAGCAGGATATAGCATGGGCGGCTCTGTGGCTTACCAGTTTGCTATACAAAGCCCCAGGCGGTTAAGAAAATTAGTGATCATTTCTTCTACTTATAAAAGCAGTGGCTGGTTACCCAAAGTAACCAATGCGTTTAAAGCATTCAAGCCTGAATTTTTTTCGAATAGCCCTTTCGAAACCGCATACGACGCGATTGCACCTGATAAAACAAAATGGACAAAGTACTTAGAGCAGATGATTGCTTTCGCCCAGACTCCAATTGACCTCGGTGAGTCCAATGTTTCTAAGATATCCTCGCCTGTATTGATCATTTCCGGTGACAATGACGGACTGGATAAAGTTGAGCTGGCAAAAACATATCAATTGCTAGGAGGTGGGGGGTCTGATCTACGGCCAATGCCAAAATCGCAATTGGCTATTGTCCCTTCACAAGGACATGTCAGTTTGATGATGCAGACGACTACGATCCTGACTTATATGAACAGTTTTTTAAATTAAAATAGAAGCAGGAGGACACATAAGACGGTTTCAAACATGGAGGCTGGATAGCAGCTACCGGTTGCCAAAACAGAGTGATCGCCACTAAAAGAATGGCCCACCAATATCTTTGTTTAACAAATTGTGCCTTGCACAGCTGAAAATAACGTCCTTAAATAATAGAAAATCAGGCGCTTAGTTCGGCGACCATTTCCAAATCCGCCAGGAAGTGGTTCGAGAAACGTCCACTCCGGGCAACAGGCGCCTCTCGCGATAGTGAGGGGCGTTTTTCTTTGGTAGCGGCCACCCCGACGAACAATGAAAATGGGCAGGTTGCAATATATATATCTAAAATTTAGTATTATTTTGATCCCATGTTTAGCAGTTTGAACATTTCCCGCGTAATGCATTTCACATTTGCTGCAATTTCTTCTGCCGTACAGCTCACTATCTTGAGGTTGACCGGCAGCCCCTCCTTTGTTTCCATCAAATCCATATGCAGCATATCAGTTTCTTGCGGCAATTCCCGCCCCTTCAACTGACTGAACGTGCTATATGCAAATTCTCGGTCGTCTCCCAGGTTGAACGACCCATAGGACTCGAATCCATCAATTGTTCGTAACCGAAGTATGACATAAAACATAGTTCTCATAACAATCGATTTATACCGCTGTTATAAACAGAAAATTAGTCGATAACACGCTAATTTTTCCATCGGGCAATCACGATGCCATCTTCTCATTTATGCAAAAATGACATACCGCCTTATCGCTTTTTAAGATATGATGTCGATAATTTTCGCCTGTATTTTTCTGAACAGCTGTCATTTTTTCAACAGTAAGTCAATTGGCATTCATATTGATCTGCGAAAATTAACCTTAAAAACGAAAAATCATGAACAACATCATCAAAAGAGCGGACAATCGTCCGACCACATTTGGAAGTGTTGTGGATGAACTCTTCCAAAGTAATTTAAATCGTTTTTTTGACGATCGGCCTTGGGGTTTCAACGGTTTACAGTCGGATACCCGCGTGCCGGTGAACATCGTCGAGACCGATACGGCCTATGAGGTTCAGGTGGTCGCGCCGGGCTTGAAGAAAGAGGATTTTCAACTGGCATTTACAGTCGATACCCTGACAGTCTCTTTCGAGCACAACGAACAGAAAATGGAAAGTGATCAGCGAAAATGGATACGCCGGGAATACCGCTCCACATCCTTTTCCCGCAGTTTTACTGTAGACAGTACGGTAGATGTAGAAAAAGCGAATGCCCGTTATGAAAACGGAATATTATCGCTCACGCTTCCTAAAAGGGAAGAGGCTAAGCGCATTTCGCGTAAGATCGCGGTGCAATAATTAAGAGGTCAATACAAATCAGCCTCAAATCTGCCAGCAAGTGATTCGAAAAGTGTCCAGTCAGGGCAACGCGAATGGACAAATCGATTTTTTTCGGTTTGTCCATTTTTATTTTCGCTTAAACCATCGCCAACACAGAATATTAGCCGAGTAGCTGATTGAGCCGACCAGCATATTCTGCCGGCAGTTTTAATCACCCGCGCTTTGCATTATTATCTGTTTGCCCTGTATCTTTTTCATAAAGTCAGGCCGCGGCAAAAATTGTATTCTGTGGCCGGTCCTGCGTTCTTCGAATACCCCCTGTTCTGCAAGACCATTTAAATCATTTCTTGCCGTTTGATTACTGACTCCAAACTTATTCTGTACTTGCTGAACCGTAAAAAACAGCGTAGTATCCTGCATCAGTTCCTGTAGAAGGATGATCTGGCGTTCATTAAAGTTGGTATGTCTGAGCAGGGTTAACGCGTTCTGCTTTTCCGTCGTTTTTCGCTTGATATAATGTTTAAGTTCATCCAGCGCTTTGACTATTGATTTGAGACAGCCCCTTTTTATTAAAGATCATCCACAAGATATTGGATCACTATTTTTTAAGGTACCCATAATACTCATCATCCGTTGCACAATCCCACCAAACCGGCATACTCCAGATATTGGGATCAGCTGCATGCGCATTTAAGGCAAGTGTATTTACAGAGTTGTAATTGATCTCATATACGGGTGGCAACTGCCAACGGCGCATCCAGTACCTGGGATCTGTTGGAGAACCGCCTGTTAACTGTGACTGGCCTGTAAACAAAGGTCCTCGCTGATAACCCGGATAAACAACACCAAAGCCAGCTATGTTGCCAGCGCTGAAATTGAAGCGTCGCATATCATTCCAGTTTTCAATGCTGCAACCCATGGCCACATACTTTTGCAGCATGATATCTGACATGGTCAGCGCACCGGGGGCAACGGCAGTACTCGCCATGTAAGCAGTGATGGCATTTTGATCCATAGGCGCCATATCTGGATTGGTGGCAGTATACCCGGCGGCTTTCCATTGGCTCAGCTTAGTCTGCATCATATCCATGTGTGCCTGGATGCCGGCTTTATATGCTGTATATGCATTTCCAGCATCACCTTTACGCATATAAACTTCGGCCTTGATAAAACACATCTCATGGTAAGTCACAATCTCCTGGTCAGAAACAGGCCGAACCTGGAACGACCCGGTAGACGCCACCACGCCGGCGTTAAATGCGGCAGTAGAAGGATACCAACTCACATCCGTTTGTCCCTGTGCAGTGATGCCTGATGTGGCGACTGAGCTGCTACGCAGGTTTACATAAATGGTATCGCCTGCATACAGGTAATTGGTACTGTTTATAAAAATAGAACCGGCTTTGTAGATCACCACTACGTTATTGCCACTGCTGCTGGCATCATAACGCCCTGCTGCTATTTGTGCGGCAGTAAAATTTGCACGGTCCGTTGCATCGGCAATAGTGTATGTTATTTTCGTATTTGCAGCGGCGTAAGTAGGTGTTTGAATAGAAGTGGCACCTCCTTTTAACAAGCGGGCTGCAGGACCATAAGAATCCACACCCTGTGAACGGGTCCAGGTATAAGACGCTACCTTACCATTACCATCCAGTTGCACGCCCGACATATAAGCAGGTACAATTTTACTCATGCGGGGATCCGTTACACCTGAACCACGCATATTGGTCAGCAGGTTATAATAGTATTGAGAAATGCGGTTGGAACTTCCGTAAGCCGCATAGTCAAAGTTGCCATTGGTTACTACCGGGTCGCCATACAAATAATCGGTTACTGTGCTGTTGTTAAAGCCAGGGCCTACTATATTGTCGGCAATAGACTGAGGCCCCTTCGATAAACAATACAGCACAGAATCCGGATTGAACGATGCTTTTTTCGACAGCTTGAGCATATAACGGGCTTTCAATCCCCAGCACATTTTTATCCACTTGCTTACATCCCCACCGTTCCACAGATCGCCGGTAGCCAATGCGGGCGCCCCGGCATCTTGTGTTTTACCGAACAAGCTGATGGCTTCATTCAGTTTTGCCATGCATCCGTTATAAATGGTTTTGCCATCATCTGGCTTGGGACTCGGGTTTCCCGTTCCTGCCTGTGTATAGGGCATTTCTCCATACAGGTCCAGCATCTGCATATAACCCAATGCATGGAATACATCGGCAGCAGCCATATAATGATAGGCCCCTTGCTTCTGGGCGGAGTTATACAAATCAACCACATTGGAAGACACTTCCACAAACCATGTTTGATAGGGCGTTGTTGAATTGCCGCTTGAACATTGCCATGTGGTGCTGAATGTATTAGGGTTGCCGCTGTTAGAATAATAAACGCCTGCCTGGCATGCCGTACGATAATTGGTAACGCCTGATGTGTACTGGTAAAAATGTTCAATCCAGGGTAACCTGTTTTGAACCAATACGTTTTTATTGTTCGGGTTATCCGGATCCGTATTTACATCCAGGAACTTCTTACATGAGGTTGCTCCCAGTGCAAGCAGTGAAATCGCCAATATATATTTTGAGCTTTTCATAATCTTCATTTTTTCATTGGTTAAAACATAATATTTACCCCGAAAGTGAAACTCGCTGTTGCAGGCACACCCAGGTAATCAATACCTGTAGAACCTGAACCTCCTGTTCCTCCCGCAGCACTTACTTCAGGATCCATTCCTTTGTAGTTTGTCCATGTAAATAAATTGGTTCCCACAGCCGTTGCGCTAAGTCCCTTGACGATCTTCTTATTCTTGAAATAATCAGAGAAATCATAAGACAACGACAGGGAGCGCAGTTTCACCCAATTCACAGAAGTGATAAAGTTGTACGAGTTGGCCGCATAATTCTGCCAGTACTGCTGGATGAGGTAGTTGCCGGAATAGGTTGTTCCATTGATCACGTACGACTGTCCCGCAGTATAGGTTTGATTAAAATCAGCTCCTGTAAGGCTGTTAACGCCTGACACCGTTACCGATTGGCGATCGTTCTGTGTTGTTAATTTGCTTAACCCGTTTGTAACCATCGCATACTCTGTACCATTGAACACATCTCCTCCCCTGCGGATGTCGAGCAGAAATGACAAAGCGAATTTTTTGTAGCGGAATGTATTGTTAAACCCGCCGATCCAACTCGGCTCACGATTACCTACCACCGGGTTGGTCGTGTTCAGTTTGTAGAATCCCGTAGAAGGATCTACCTGGTAGCGTCCGTTGGGTATTTCAACGCCTTTGGCATCCAGTTCACGCAAATATGGTTGTCCCGTCATTCCCAAAAAGTAACCACCGTTGGGAATAGATGCCGCTTTGATGGTTCCAAATTGAGCGTCTGTAGGATAGAAATAAGCTACACCCGGAATGAAAGCTCCCAGCCTGCCTTTGTTATAAGAAAAATTCAGTGTCGCATCCCATGTAAAATCCTTTGTTAAGATGGGTTTACCGGTAAGCGCTATCTCCATACCTGTATTAAGTACAGACCCGGAATTGAGGGTGCTGAAAATAAATCCGCCGGATTGCGCTAAGCGCGGCTGGCCGATCTGGTTCTCTGTTTCGCTGTGATAATAAGTATAATCCAAACCTATCCGTCCATTCAGGAACCTGAACTCGCCACCTACTTCCCATGAGTTTTGGATCTCTGGTATCAGGTAAGGATTGCCAGAGTAGTACTGGTTACCAATGCCGGTATATCCACCAATGGAGATCGGAGGGTTTACATAAGTATTCGTTGCATAGGCATTGGCATCTTTACCAACCCTCGCCCAACTTGCCCTCACCTTACCGAAAGAAAGGATATTGTTTTTGGGCAACAATTCCGTAAACACAAAAGATCCACTAACGGAAGGATAGAAATACGAGTTATTTTCCAGGGGCAATGTAGAAGACCAGTCATTCCGGCTGGTTACAGTGATGAAAGCGATGTTTTTATAAGAAGCGCCAACTTCTCCATAAGCACCTACCAAACGCTTTCTCGTTGTACCATCCGTAAAGAATTTATTGGTCGATGCCATATTATTAAAGCTGATGGTGCCGGCTGTAATAAAATTATATCCCCAATGGTTCTGGTTTGCTATCAGCGTATTTTCAGAAGTAGTTCCCAACATCAGGTGCGTATCAAAATCACCGAAGGTTTTATGGAGATTACTCATTACGGTGGTGGTAATATATCGATAGTCATACAGGTCTTTGCTCAAGCGTCCGTTCTGATACAGTGGCGCAAGCGCAGATCCGGGAGCGATATAGGTGTAATCATTGGTTGTGTACTGGTCGTATCCCAAACGGGCTATCACATCCCACCATTTCGCAATCTTATAGGTTCCGTTGATACCTCCGGTGATGCGCTTGGTTTGTGAAGTCAGGTTGTCTTTGTTGATAATCCAGTATGGGTTATCGATATCGTTTTCCAGAGGAAGCGTTCCGGCAAAAATCCGGTGTTGCGAACCATCCGGGTTGAGGTAATTCTTGATATTAAATGTTTGCGGGAAAGTGTACAACGACTGCATACTTCCAACGCCGCTTCCATACAATCCTGCCGTAGTCAGTGTTCTGTTGATATTGGCAATGGAATAGGCAACATTCGCATTCAGTGTTAAAGCTCCATACTTTTGTTCGCCGTTAAAACGAAAAGTAGTTTTACCATATTTTGTGTTGGGAACAATACCTGTTTGATCAAAATTAGATCCCGATAAAAAGAAAGAACCGTTTTTTGAACCACCCGATACGTTTACGTTGTTATCATACACAATACCGTTCTGAAAGAAGTTGCCGATGTTATTGTATAGCGTATCTGCTGCTGTAAGTTTTTGTCCCCAGTTGCTATACGAAATATTGTTAAGCACACCGTTGCTGGAATAAACACCGTTACCAAATTGGGTTTGAACTTCGGGTAGCTTATTTGCCCAGGAAGTACTTACCTTACTGGTAGCATTCACCTTCACAACACCTTCGGCTCCTTTCTTTGTAGTAATAATGACAACACCGTCGGCCGCCCGTGATCCGTACAACGCCGCAGCAGCAGCGCCTTTTAGCACCGACAGGCTTTCCACGTCTTCCGGGTTAACATCCATGATACGGTTGGAGAAAGTTGTGTTGCTGCGCGATAAACCATCGGTACCTGTATTACCGGTAACGGTAGTTGAGTTGTCGTATATAACACCATCGATCACAAATAAAGGCTGGTTCTGCCTGCCCTCAGATGTAGAGTTACCACCACGGATGGTGATAGATGCTCCGGCGCCTGCGGCACCGCTGAATTGCGTAATGTTTACACCGGGCACTTTACCCGCTAAAGAGTTAACAACATTGGTGTTTTTATTTTTCATCAGTTCCTGCGCATTCAGGTCAGTGACCGAATATCCCAATGCCTTCCGTTCTTTTTTAATACCCATCGCTGTAACAACCACATCATTCAGCTGGGCGGTATCTTTTGCCAGGCTTACCTGCATGCCCGCTACAGCTTTTACCTTTTGTGTGGTGTAGCCCACATAGCTGAATTGCAGTGTTGTGTTTTTATTGGCATTGATGGTGAATTTGCCCTTATCATCCGTTACAGTCGACCGGTTGGTGCCGCTCACAGTAACAGTTACCCCCGCCAGCGGAGTACCATCGTCTGCAAGTACGGTTCCGCTGATGGGAACGCCTTGGGCCGCGAGGTTGTTTGTCATCATGCTCATCAGCACAAGCATGACCAAACTAAAGAGCTTCCATTTTCTCATAAGTATACTTTTTGGTTTTTGGTAAATTATTGTAGTAGTTATTCCTGAATATTGCCAGGTTGTTATAGACATAAAAATCAGGTAAAATATTGCATTCTCCGTCATTTTTTTTGTGCAAAAATCCGCATTCTAAAAAATGACTTCCAAAGCGCACATACAATATTAAGTCAATACAGCGTCTATATTACATACTAACAGGCCTATTTCTTCGCTATTTTTAATCTTTACGAAGAAACGGCCAGACATTCAAAAAACCGCAGAAAGCAGCATTCTTTTGTGAAGAGAGGTAAAAATCAGGGGTTGGACGGAGCAGTAAGGGGAAAAAGGGGACGAAGCTAGTCGAGGAGCTTTATCAGGTATTTAGGCGATTCCGTGTACCCCTGTCGGTAATAAAAGCGATGTGCATCATTCCGCCTTTCATGGCAGTGCACTTCTATGCGATCACATTTTCTTTCCCTGGCCAATTCTTCGGCGTATTGTTCCATCTCGCGGCCAACGCCTTTGCTTCTGAAATTATTATCAACTGAAAAATATCCGATCCTGGCAATATCTCCTTTCAATCCTAATTGAACCAGGAATTCCAATACCATGAATGCCACTACTTTCCCATCCTTTTCATATACCAATAAAGATACCAGCGGGTTTTGAAAGATCATTTCCATTTTCTCTTTCAAAAACCCGCCGGTATGCGGATAATCCAACTGATCGAGTAGGTCTTCTATGGCATCACAATCGGCTGATACAGCTTTTCGAACAGGCATACACAATGATTTTAGTTTTCAAAGCTGATAATAGGGTGCATCATTCAGTCAAATAAAGCGCTTGCAGTTGTTTACGCTTAGCCTTGTTCAGTCCCATTTCCTTTTTAAGATAATTGTCGATAGAGCCATATTGTTCTTCTAATGAACTGAATGTAGCCTCTATGTATTCTTCGCGTGCGGCCATCATATTGCCGGCTACTTTTTCACTGATACCATATCCTTTTACCATAGCAGGAATGGCTTTTGCATTGGCGGAACGACGATACACATTAGTGGCAATATAATCCTGTACAATAACAGTTTTATCAACACCCAGTGCATACAATATCAATGCAGTGGCGATGCCTGTTCTGTCTTTACCTGCTGTACAATGATAAAGCAAAGCATTGCCGGCCTGCAAACCCAACAATGCATCAAAAACCGGTTTGTACCTTTCACGGAAAGGGGCAGTATTACGATAAAAACTTACCAATGAAGAGTCCGGAGGCAATTGCAGCCCCAGGGTTTTATTGCTGCTGTCACCTATATGCTCGCTACCCGCAGGTAAAGAAATACGTACTGCTCCGGCCGGAAGCCTGTCCGGCGCAGCCTTCGCTTCGAAAGGCCCGCGGAAATCAGCCACAAAACTGATGTCCAGGTCCTGCAGTTTTTTCAGATCGTTATCAAACAGCCTGTTCAAAGCATCTGAACGGTATATCTTTCCCCATTTTACATGCATGCCGTTTTTTGTAGCATATCCTCCAATATCACGAAAATTGACTGTGCCATCCAATCGAACAAAACGTTTGGCGCTGTCCGCCACCTGTGCATGGCTATCAAGCACAGCCATGCAAACCACCAATGAGCACATCCATTTTAGCATACTTGTTCTTTTACTGCACAAAAAACAAATTATTTGATCAACCACATTTTTGCCGTCACATCGTCTTTGCCACCATATTGCGTGCCGATGGAACTAGTATAGTTGGTATTGTTGAAGTTGATCTCATCCTGAGGATACTGCCAGCGAAGCGGTATCTGGTTGCTGGGCGTACCAATACCCGCTCCTCCCTGGCTGAAGGCAGGCACACCTGTTCTGCGCCAGTTGTAATACGACTCATAACCCGAATTCATGAAGAAGGCCACATATTTCTGGGTGAGTATCTGTGTAAGTCCTTTCGTAACATCATAAGCCACATTTGGATTGGCCAGGAACCCATTGATATCGATAGTGGCTGTTCCCATATTTGGCTTGGTTCCATCTACGTTACCAATGGTCACCGTTTGCCCTTGCGACAAACCATAGACATTCATGGAAGCATTGATTCCTTTGTAGTACCAGTCTGCCGCAATAATGCCCGGTATCCAGCCCCTGTACGCCGCTTCCGCTATGTTGAAACAAAGCTCCGGATAGCCCAGCAAAATATAAGGTTCTGCATTGGCCCCCGATGCAGAAGACATGTACCGGTTATAACTCAACGAAGAATACTTGCCATCGGTAGAGAAGTTAGACATCAACCCTTGCGACTTACCATTGTCTTCACCCACATAAGCGGTAAAATCGCTTACCTGTTTGCCCGCCGCCAGTTGAGCAGGAGCCGGTATGGCCAATGCAAAAACACGGGGATCATTGTAGGCAGCTGTTACATTAAAGAATGTCTGACTGATGTTCTCACAGTTATTGTACGGCGCGTAACCCGAACGGTTTGGCGGATACAGGGTAACCGTAGTATAACGATACGACATATTATCGCTATTGGAGGTCATGATGGGGTAATTGGTAGGGTTGGCAATGATATTGGCGAACTGACTTTTGATGTTCAGGTCGGCATTGTCATCGGCCCTTTGACTGAGGCTGATCAATACGCGCAATTTATAGGTATTGATCACCTTACGCCATTGCAGATAAGTCAGTCCGAATATATCGCCACCGGCATCTACTTTGGTCGACGCAGTTGTAGTATTGGTCAGGTTTCCCAATAAAGTATTGGCCGTATCCAACAATGCCAGGCAGTTTTTATATACATCGTGCTGGCTGTCGTATACCGGTGTAAGGTTACCGGGATTACCGGCCTGGGTCATGGGAATATCTCCTACCCTTTGTGTGAGCCAGATAAAAGCATAAGCCCTGAAAAACTTGCTCAACGCAAAATACACGTTCGTGGTATTACCATACTGTTTCTGCGCCTGCTCTTCCAGTTTGGAGCAATACCTGATCATATCGTACGTGTGATTGGTATTTGACCAGTTATACGAGTTGCCGCCGAAGTAGTAGGAATAGTTTGATACGATGTTTTGGTTATAACGATATACTGAAGAAATAATGGGCTCTTCCTCTCTCATAAGATTGGCCGTAATATGATTGAGAATCAAAGATGCCGGCACCGTAGCGCTTTCTGCTGCAACGTTTGGATTAGAGAGCAGGTCGCCTTTCTGACAGCTGCTTGCTACCAGCGTTATCGTTGTCAGACTTATGAGGATATTTAAAAAATTTATTTTCATCTGTTATGATTTATGTTAGTGAAAAGATCAGGTGGAATTAGAAACTAAGGTTAATGTTGAATCCGAATCTCCTGGCTGTAACACTTTGTAAAACACCCCCGTTATTCAATGAACGGTCGGTATCGTTGTAACCCGATGCGAACTGATCCAGGTCAATGTCTTTTCTCTTGGCCCAGTACAGCAGGTTCCTTCCTACCAGTGAAAAAGTGGCCGACTTGATAAACCTGCTCTTAGCCAACAGACCGGCAGGCAATGTATAGCTGATACTCACTTCGCGTAACTTAACAAAGGAGCGATCTGTCATCCAGTATTCAGTTACGTTTCCAATACCGGAAGAAATGAATTTCTGAACTGTGGTGGCCTGGTCGTTCGGAGCGAAAGTGAGGTCTTTCAAGTTGATGATCTTACCGCCCGCATAAACAGGAGTACCTGAAATGATCTTTACACCCGGCGCTATATATTTAGCAGTAGGTGCAACACTACCGTTATTGGTCGATTGCCATTCTGCCAAACGGGCAACACCAAAATCTCCCGATGCACTTTCATAAGCAGTACCACCGTTCATACCGTCTTTATACACTTCATCATAGATACTTCCGCCGATCCTTCCATCAAACTGGAAGCCTACACTGAAATTGCGATAAGTAAACTTGTTGTTGATACCGAAAGTGAAATCAGGGTTGGCATATCCCAGGAAACTATTGTTATTGATATCAGAAGGCGCCCTCAAAGGCAATCCGCCATTATAAATGATATTGTTGTTCCCATCCCGCACAAAGCCTGCGCCATAAATGGCATCCAGTCTTTCCCCTTTCCTGTAATTGTGGCCATTCAAACTCAACACGCTCTCATCGCCGTATATATCCTGCAATGTTTCTTTATAGGTAGCGTAATTTACCGCTACATCCCAACTCAGTCCCCTGGCGCTTTTAATGGGTGATCCCGATACGCTGATCTCATATCCTTTCTTCTCGGAAGTGATCGCATTCACATTCTGAGACGTGTAACCGGTTGATGAAGGAACCTGCAATGCGAAGATCTGCGGACCATTCAAGCTGGTGAAATAAGTAACATCAACGCCCAACCTGTTCTTCAGGAATTTCATATCCAGGCCGGCTTCATAAGAAGAAACGGTATAAGGCTTCAACGCCTGGTTGGCGATGGTGCTGGTAAAATCTACAGACTGACCATTGTTGTAATAAGTTACTGTGCTGTAAGCATTCTGGTTTTTGTAAGTAGGTCCATCGTAAGAACTGTACAGGTCTGTACCATATCCCAAAAATGAATTGGTGCTCATACCTGTATTCTGATAATATGCTGAAGCGATGGTGGGGGCAGTGAGTCCGCCTTTCACATTAGCATAAGAAGCGCGGAGTTTAAAGAAAGAGATGACCGATGGAAGGTTTACATAATCGCTTACCACGGTGCTCAAAGACACCGATGGATAATAGAACGTATTGTATCCTTTGGCCAGCGTACTCAAATTATCTACACGGCCGGTATGCGACAGGGTAAGGTATTTATCGTAGCTAAAATCGACTGAATAAAACCCGCTGTACACCTGCATTTTAGAGCCCCACGTAAAAGAGGCATATTGTTCTTTGGAATTGGACAGTGCATATACATTGGGCACTGCCATCGCCTTGGTGGTTCCCCACAAAGAATTATAAGTAAACGAACGCTCGCTTCCGCCGGCGAGAGCGCTGATATTGAACTTACCTACCCGCTTATCGAAATGCAGGATCAGGTCGGTATTGTTTTCAAAGAGATTCCTCCTGTCTTCTCTGTAATCGCCATACCATCCAAAATAATACCAGGGCGTGTATGTATTCAGGTTGGTTCCGGCAGGTACTTGCTCTGTTCTCAATTGCGTCCAGGTAGTGATCTGGGAACGCAGGCTGAGATTCAGAGAAGGACTGAACTGGTAAGTTGCTTTTACATAACCATTGACATCTGTTTTATCGTGCGAACGGAGCCATTTTTTGGCAATGAACCAGGCGCTGTTTTCGCGGCCATATTCCTGCGCATAAGGAATCAGGTCCTGAACTCCCATCGGCGCTTTATAAATATTCTTGAGGTCGTCAATATTGTAATCGGAAGATCCATATACTTTAAACATGTAGATATATGAATTGGGTCCGTAGTTCACATCGGGAATATTGGGTGAATACTGTTTATTCAGGTTGATGCTGGCTTCTACAGACAACTTATCGGTGATGCGGTATCCCACATTCACGGCCATCGTGTAAGAATTCAGCTTCGTATTGGGGTTCATCCCTTTCTGGTTCATATTCGAAAGCGATATCCGTATATCTGAACGGTCGGTAGCAGCAGAGAGGGCCACGTTATTGGTATTGATGACACCCATCTCCATGAACTTGTTGAAGTTGTCCGCGCCGCGGGCTGTCCAGGGTGTAGCGGTCCTGGTATTGGTTACCGGATCGTAAGGGCTGTCGTATTGCTTTACCAGTTGGCCTTCAAAACGAGGACCCCATTCAGGTAAACGCTGTTTGTTATCATACAAACGATCTCCATAGCTGTAAACAAAAGCCGTTCCCCTTCCGTATTCGGTCTGGCTTTGTGGTATGGCTACAAAACCTTTCTCTAACATGGTACTGCTGTTCACATCTACCTGCCAGCCTTTTTTGCTTTTGGTGCCGCGCTTGGTAGTAATAATGATGGCGCCGTTGATACCCCTGAAACCATAGAGCGCAGAGGCGTTGGCACCTTTTAAAATCGAATAGCTTTCTATATCATCCGGACTGATATTCCAGGTATCTGTATTCACCGGCACACCGTCTATTACAAAAAGCAGGTCTTTACTGCCCCGCAATACCAGTTCGGGACGTCCCAGCATTTCCGGGCTGGCGCCCACTGATAATCCTGCAATCTTACCTACGAGAGAATTGATGGGATTATCATCCCTGGCTTTTATCAGGTCTGATCCTTTCAGTTCCTGTACGGCATAGCCGATCTTTTTGGTTTCTTTTTTGATACCGTAAGCTGTTACAATCACTTCGGTAAGTGATTTGGGGTCATCCAATAAAGCGAAATCGAAATGCTGTACTGCAGTCAACGGGAAAGACTGTGATATAAAGCCAATAGAGTTGATTGAGATCGTTTTATCTCCATCTTTCAAAACGATCGAATAATGTCCGATACTGTCTGTGATGGCTGATCTTTTGGAAGGCGTTACCTGCACCAGGGCGCCGGCTATGCCGATACCGTTTTTGGTATGTACTCTTCCGGATACCATCCGTTCCTGTGAAAAGCTTTTAAGCGAGAAGGCAGTCAGCAACATTACTGTTACCAACAAAGTTTTGGTAGATAATTTCATAGACTCAGGTGTTTTACAAAATGTTGGGCAACATTAGCAGAACAGTGTTAACTGAATGTCAAATAATGTAATTATAGCCGGGGATAACCATTTGGTAATTTTTAGTTCATGTTTTGATAACAAATGATTTTGGGCATAAAAAAACCTTGTATGACGCATACAAGGCTTTGAAGACATTTATGATGTAGTAAGGGCTCTGTTACATGATGTAGCTCTGTTCCAGGATAGAGGTGAGTGTTTGTTTTGATTCTTTTTCCGTATTCACGAGGTCATGCAAGGTAATTTTATCGAGCAACCGGTCTACCGCAAATTGTATCATCTGCCAGAGCGAACGTGCAGAACAATCGACTGAATTGGTGCACAGTTTTAAAGTCCCTGAATGTTGTTCACAGAATTTTTTATCGAACAGTACACCCCCGAGTACTGCCAATACATCTTTAACAACGATTGTTTGTGAGGGCCGGGCCAATACATAACCACCTTTATGACCGGGCGTGCTGTTGATGAAGCCGCCTATGCGTAAGACACGGGCAAGCTTGGCCACGTAGTGGCTGCTCAGTCCCTCTGCTTCACTCAGTTGGGGAATACTCATGCCTTCATCGTCTTTGCAAGAGGCAATGCGTATCAATATCCTCAAACCGTATTCTTCCTGTGCGGTGATTTTCATGTAATGACAAATTAATCGTTATCAATTTATAACATGCCCAGTTCCAATTGGGCCGCTTCAGACATCATACTCCTGTTCCAAGGTGGTGTCCAGGTTACTGATACATGCACATCATTCACGCCTTCTATTTCTCTTACTTTCTGATCCACTTCCACCGGCAACGATTGTGCAGCCGGACAGCTCGGCGCCGTCAGCGTCATCACGATCTGTACATTGTTGACCGGCAGGATATCGATCTCATAGATCAGTCCCATTTCATAAATATCCACCGGTATTTCAGGGTCATAGATCGTATGCAAACAATCAATGACTTTTTGTTTCAGTTCGGCTGTTTCCATGATCGTTGATTGAGTGTTGACGCATGGCCTGAAAAGCCAGCGCATAATGTTTCATTTGTTTTACCATGGCCCTCAAACCATTTGAACGGGTTTGCGCCAGGTGGGTGGTCATGCCGATCTCCCTTATGAAATCGAGCGGCGCATCGATGATCTCCTGTGGCGTATGGCCAGACAATACACTGATCAGCATGCTGATCAGCCCTTTCACGATCACTGCATCGCTGTCTGCACTGAAATAAACCCTTCCGTCTTTATAATCGGCCGTGAGCCAAACGGTGGATTGACAACCCCGTACTTTGTTTTCTTCTGTTTTATGTTTTTCATCAAGGGCCGGCAATTTCTTACCCAGGTCGATGATGTATTCGTATTTATCATCCCAACTATCGAAAAGCGAGAACGAATCGATGATGGCTGCTTCCGTTTCCTGTATGGTCTTCACGTTCTTCATGTTACTTATACCAGTAGTTTGATCGATTTCTCCAATCCTAATAACAGTTCGTCGATCTCCTCTTTTGTATTATATGCTGCGAATGAAGCCCTGATGGTACCGGGAATGCCATAACGCTGCATCAGCGGTTGCGCGCAGTGATGGCCTGTGCGAACAGCGATCCCTTTGTTATCGAGCAGGATCCCTATATCCTGCGGATGCACTTTATCGATCACAAAAGAAACCAGGCTTGTTTTTTCTTTCGCCCTGCCAATGATCTTCAGTCCCGGAACGGTTTCCAGCGCGGCGGTCGCATACTGCAGCAACTCATGTTCGTGTTGCCTGATCTGTTCCTTGCCTGTTTGTTCAATGAAATCCAATGCTGTCTTGAATACAATGGTATCGGCTATATTGGGTGTACCTGCTTCGTATTTATAAGGTAGTTCATTGTATGTTGTTTTCTCAAAAGTTACTTCTTTGATCATCTCCCCTCCTCCCTGGAAAACAGGCATGGCTTCGAGTACATGCTTTTTGCCGTACAAAACACCTACGCCGGTGGGGCCGTATAATTTATGTGCAGAGCATACAAAGAAATCACAGTCCATATCCTGTACATCGATATCGAGGTGCACGGTAGACTGCGCGCCATCTACCAATACCAGTGCGCCCGCTTTGTGCGCCGAACGGATCATCTGTTTTACCGGGTTCACTGTGCCCAGTGCATTGGAAACATGTGTTATCGCAACCAGCCTGGTTTTATCACTCAATAATTTCTCATAGGCTTCCATGATCAGTTCACCGGCATCATCTACCGGTATCACTTTCAGTTGCGCGCCTTTTTCTTCGCACAGGATCTGCCAGGGAACAATATTGGAATGATGCTCCATAGCAGAGATGATGATCTCATCGCCTTTACCAACATTGGCTCTTCCCCAGGTATACGCTACCAGGTTGATGCCTTCTGTGGTGCCTCGTGTAAAAATGATCTCTTCCCTGCCGGCAGCATGGATAAAATGTTTCGCCGTTTCACGGGTGGCTTCAAAAGCGGCAGTAGCTTCTTCGGCCAGCGTATGAATACCGCGGTGTATATTGGCATTGTACCCGGTATAATATTGTACCAGCGCATCGATCACTACAGCCGGTTTCTGGGAAGTAGCAGCATTATCCAGGTAGATTAAAGGTTTCCCCTTCACTTCTCTTTCCAGCACGGGGAACTGTTTGCGAAGTGCATACACATCAAAGACGGGTATGGTAGCTATTGTTATCATACAATATCGTATTCTAATCTGGCCGCTACAAGTGCGTCTGCATAGCGACGAATCGGTTCCAGTTTGATCTTCTCCAGCACATCTTCTGCAAAGCCATGCAGCAACATCGACTGTGCTGTTTTCTCGGGGATGCCCCTCGATTGCAGGTAAAACAATCCTTCCTCACTCAAGCGGCCAACTGTACAACCATGCGAACATTTCACATCATCGGCGAATATTTCGAGTTGAGGTTTTGTGTTGATGGCAGCCGTATCGGACAACAACACATTTTTATTCGATTGAAAAGCGTTGGTCTTTTGCGCAGGTTGTCTTACAAATATTTTTCCGTTGAAAACACCGGTTCCCTGTTCGTCCAGTATGCCTTTGTACAACTCATTACTCTCGCAATGAGGAACACGGTTGTCTACAATGGTATGGTTATCGATATGGCTCTTTCCTTTGGGAAAATAAAGTCCATATAAATGCGCTTCACTGTGCGATGCTTCCAATACCACATTCAAATTATTGCGCACCATATTGCCATTCAATGAAAGGGTTACCGTATGCGAATAACTCTTGCCCACCTGGCGTATATGCGTGGTATTTACCTGGCTGGCATTGTCGTGGTCGTGCTGTATCTTGTAATATTCCAGTACAGCGGCTTCTTCCAACACGATCTCTATTACCTGGCTGTTGAGGCTGTCTTGTTGACCTAAGCACATGGAAGTTTCCACCAATTGCATTTCTGCCTGCTCCCCCAGGTATACCAGGCTGCGCGGCTGTGTGAAACCCGGTTCATGCTCTGCCGTAGTGAGGTGATAAATATATACCGGCTGCTTTTCATGTTTCGTTTTTCTAAGATGGATAAATACGCCACCTTCCGTGAAGGCTGTATTCAACGCATGTATACCGTCTTTGATGTATCCACTGCTGTGTCCGAAATGAGCTGATACAATCTCATTGTATCCGTTAGCTGCCGCTTCTTCCAAAGGCAGTACCGTCAGGCTCTCTGAACGGATATTGGAAAGTGCAAATGAAAAGAATCCGTTCACAAACACCAGTTCACTGGCTGTTTCATAACCGGGTAGCCGAACGGCATGCAGGTCATTTTCAGTTATTGTTTTCTCCTGCAAAAGCGGCAAATGCCATTCTTTATTGAACAAACCACTGATGCGCGTATACTTCCATTCTTCATTCCGGGTGGTAGGTATGCCCAACCGGCTGAAGTCGCGGAATGCTTCCTCCCTGCGTGCATGCAAATGCCCGGGCCGGGTAGCTGCCTGCAAGCGGGTAAAATGATCCTGGTAATACTGTGTGTTCATACTGCTGCGCTTTAATCTTCTACACTTACTTCACTTTTGATGAAATCGTATCCTCTTTCTTCGAGTTCCAACGCCAGTTCCTTGGGGCCTGATTTTACGATCCTGCCGTTGTACAATACATGGATCACATCGGGAATGATATAATCGAGCAGACGCTGGTAGTGTGTGATGGCCAGCACCGCATTATCTTTATTGCGTAACTGGTTCACACCATTGGCCACGATGCGGATGGCATCGATGTCGAGCCCCGAATCGGTTTCATCGAGGATGGCCAGTTTGGGTTGCAGCATGGCCATCTGGAAAATCTCATTTCTTTTTTTCTCTCCGCCGGAGAACCCTTCATTCAATGAACGGCTCAAGAGCGATTGGTCTACATTCATCAACGCCATCTTTTCTTTCATCAGCTTCAGAAAAGCAACGGCATCCAGCGGTTCTTGTCCGCGGTATTTGCGCACTTCATTAAGCGCTGTTTTGATGAAATTGGTTGTGCTCAGTCCGGGTATCTCTACCGGGTACTGAAAGCCCAGGAACAATCCTTCTCCTGCCCTTTCCTCAGGCGAAAGATCCAGCAGGTCTTTTCCTAAAAACTGCACTGATCCGGTGCTCACTTCGTATTCTTTTCTTCCGGCCAATACAGATGCCAGTGTACTCTTGCCCGAACCGTTGGGTCCCATGATGGCGTGTACCTCGCCCGGTTTGATCTCCAGGTTGATGCCCTTCAATATCTTCTTCCCTTCTATCCCTGCATGTAAATTCTTGATCGTTAACATGATTCGCTTGATTGAAATATGATGATCAGCCTACACTTCCTTCCAGGCTGATGGCCAATAATTTTTGTGCTTCTACGGCAAACTCCATCGGTAGTTGGTTCATCACCTCACGGGCAAAGCCGTTGATGATCAATGCCACCGCCGTTTCGGTATCGATACCCCGCTGGTTGCAATAAAAGAGTTGGTCTTCTCCTATCTTGGAAGTAGTAGCTTCGTGCTCTACCACTCCGGTATTGTTTTTCACTTCGATATAAGGAAAAGTATGTGCACCGCATTTATCGCCCAGCAGCAATGAATCGCACTGCGAAAAATTACGCGCGTTCGCCGCATTCTTACCCACTTGTACCAAGCCGCGATAACTGTTATTGCTGAACCCTGCCGAAATACCTTTCGACACAATGCGGCTCCGGGTGTTTTTCCCGATGTGCATCATCTTGGTACCTGTATCAGCTTGCTGGTAGTGATTGGTGAGCGCTACCGAATAAAATTCCCCCACCGAATGATCTCCTTTGAGTATTACACTGGGATATTTCCAGGTGATAGCAGAACCGGTCTCCACCTGTGTCCAGGATATTTTAGCATGGTCGCCTTTACAGATGCCTCTCTTGGTAACAAAATTGTAAATACCGCCATTGCCTTGTTTATCGCCGGGGTACCAGTTCTGTACCGTAGAATATTTGATCTCGCCACGCTCCTGCGCTACCAGCTCTACCACGGCAGCGTGCAACTGGTTTTCATCGCGCATAGGCGCTGTGCAACCTTCCAGATAGCTTACATAACTGCCGGGCTCGGCAACGATCAGTGTTCTTTCAAACTGTCCTGTATTTTCTGCGTTGATGCGGAAATAAGTGGAAAGCTCCATGGGACAACGAACGCCTTCCGGAATATAGCAAAACGATCCATCGGTGAATACCGCTGAATTGAGTGCGGCAAAATAATTATCGGTTGCAGGTACCACAGAGCCGAGGTATTTTCTTACCAGCTCCGGGTGCTCCTGTATTGCTTCACTCATCGAACAAAAAATAATACCCAGCTCCGCCAGTTGCGCTTTGAACGTAGTACCAATCGATACACTGTCAACCACCGCATCTACTGCCACACCGGATAATCTTTTCTGTTCTTCCAGGGAGATACCCAGCTTTTCAAAAGTCCTGCGCAGTTCCGGATCAATTTCATCCAGGCTGCCCGGCTCAACTTTTTGCTTGGGCGCCGAGTAATAAATAATGTCTTGGTAATCGATGGGCGGATGTTTGAGATTCGCCCAGGAAGGCTCTTCCATGTTCAACCAATGACGGTAAGCTTTCAACCGCCATTCCAGCATCCATTCCGGCTCATTTTTCTTGACAGAGATGAAACGAATGATCTCTTCATTCAACCCCTTTGGCGCCGCATCTGCTTCAATATCAGTCACAAAGCCGTATTTGTAATCGGCCATGACCGCTTTCTGGATATCACTGTTGATGTCATTCATCGTATCCATATCCGTACAATTTCAAGGTGATACAGCAAAGATACGACGTGATTTATACAAAAAAGTAGAAATTCAATTTGTCAATTTGACAATTACGCAATTCGACAATAATGTGTTTTATAAGCGCCTATGAATTAGTTAATTGTCGAATTGTCAAATTGCCAAATTGCCGAATTGATAAATTAACTAATTCTTTCTTTTGGTCTGATGATCAATCGCAGCGTAGGGTTATTGGTGATGAATGAGTAGAACCAACTGAAAGCCAGTTTGGCTTTGTTGCGGAAACCTACCAATGGAATGATGTGTATGAAAAGCCATACAAACCAGGCCAGGAGTCCTTTGAATGAAAATTTGGGAAGGTCGGCAACGGCTTTGTATTTGGAGATGATGGCCATGCTGCCTTTGTTCACATAGATGAAGGGCCGTATAGGTTGTTTGGCGATGAACTGTTGCAGGTTGTGGGCCAGCAATTTACCCTGTTGTATGGCAACCTGTGCCAGTTGTGGATGCCCGTTGGGATATTGAGGATCTGTATCCTGGTAACAAATATCGCCGATGGCAAAAATGTTTGCAGTGCCTTTTACTTTATTGAATGCATCTACGAGTATGCGCCTGCCTCTTCCTGTACTCCCTTCGGGTAATCCCGGCACTTCACGTGCAATAACACCAGAGGTCCAGATCAATGATTTCGTAGGAATAGCAGTACCGTTATCCAGTATAACTTTACCATCTGCATAATCTTTTACCGCCACACCTGTTATGATCTGAACGCCCAGTTTTCCCAACACTTTTGTGGCTTCGGCTTGCGCTACTTTACTCATGGGTCCGAGCAATACCGGGCCGGCATCGATCAGGTAAATGCGGCTGCGTATACCTGTGAACTCGGGGTATTCTTTGGCTCCTATATGATGACCCATTTCGGCCAGCATACCGGCTATCTCTACACCGGTAGGTCCGCCGCCAGCAATCACAATGGTGAGCAGTTTTTCTTTTTCTGCCGGGTCGTTGGTCATTACTGCTTTTTCCATGGCCAGCAGTAAATGATTGCGCAGGTTAACGGCATCTTCAATGGTCTTCATGGGCAACGCCTGCTGCTTCACATTTTCTATGCCGAAATAATTGGTTTCTGTGCCCAATGCCAGTACCAGGTAATCATAAGCAAGTGTGCCTGTAGTGGTGTCAATGGTATTGTTGTCTTTGTTCACCCGCACCAGTGAACCCATATGAAAACGCATGTTCTCCTTCTCCTGGAACAGGCGCCGGAAAGGATAACTGATATTGGAAAGTTCAATAAAACCAGATGCAACCTGGTACAATAAAGGGGGGAAGAAATGATAGTTGTTGGTATCTACCAGTGTTACCGCAAAATCTTTGTTACTCATCAATTGCTTTGCAAAATTGAGTCCTGCAAAGCCTCCGCCTACGACTACTACTTTTTTGACTGCTGTATCCATACTGATTAATTAATTCGGCAATTAGACAATTTGCCAATTCGACAATTAACTAATTCACAGGCGTTTATAAAATAATCATTGTCGAATTGCCAAATTGTCGAATTGGCTAATTTAATTGCGCTATTTCAAATATCGCATATTATCCCCATTTTACCGAAGTCATGGTAAGGGAGCCGGCCACGGCTTTATCATTGAAGAAACTTACTTCGTCTTTCTTTCCTTTCAAACCCAGTGTGTACAATAAGGGAAGGTAGTGTTCGGGGGTAGGAATAGCCAGCCTGCCGGCAGTTCCTAATTGATCGTAGCGGATCAGCGATTGGTCATCGCCGGCTGTGATCAGTTGTTTGAAGGTCTGGTTCATTTCAATAGCCCAGTCATATCCATAGCCTGGCTCGTTGATCTTGTCCCAGGCCACCATCCGCAGGTTGTGTACCATGTTACCGCTGCCGATGATCAGCACGCCTTTCTTGCGCAAGCCGTACAATTCTTTCGCCAGCTCGTAATGGTATTGCGGGTCTTTGGTATAATCGATGCTCAACTGCAATACCGGTATATTGGCTTTGGGATACATGTGGCGTACGATGGTCCAGGTGCCATGGTCGAGTCCCCAGTCATGATCCATTTCCACTTGTGTGGTATGTATCAGCGAAGCTGTTTCTTTGGCCAGCGCGGCGCTACCCGGGGCCGGGTATTGCACATCGAACAGCGCTTGCGGAAACCCTCCGAAATCATGGATGGTCCTGGGGAAATCCATTGCCGTTACCAGTGTTCCTTTCCTGAACCAGTGAGCTGAAACTACCAGCACCGCTTGGGGTACTGGTAGTTCTTTGCCCATGCGCATCCATCGCTCACTGAACTCATTGTCCTCAATTCCATTCATGGGCGAACCATGACCTATAAAGAGTAAGGGCATCAGGTGCTCCTGCTCTTTCAGTTCACTGGTAAATTGATTGAATGCCGACAAACCTGTCATACAAAATTTTTTACGCTCTATGCAGCGCTTACTTTGAAAACTCTCCGTTGGCAGTGATCTTCACTTCATTGCTCAGGATAGCCGTAGGAGTTTTGGCTGCGATGTCGAAATCGGTACGTTTGATGGTACCTGTTACCTGGAAACCGCTGGTGGGTTTCTTGCTCATCGGGTTCTCAATGGTTCCTTTGTATACCAGGTCCAGTGTTACCGGCTTGGTAATGCCATGTATGGTAAGGTTACCAGTGAGTTTGTATTTATTTTTTCCTGCACTTTTAATACCGGTGCTTTTGAAAGTCAGTTTAGGAAATTTCTCTACGTTGAAATAATCGGGTCCTTTCAAATGGTTATCGCGCATTTCCATTTCTGTATTAACACTGGCCACATCGGCGCTGAGTTCGAAAACGGCGTCGCTGAAGTCTGCTTTGCTGGCAGTGATGGTGGCGTCGAAATTTTTGAAAGATCCCTCAACATCTGAAATGCTCAGGTGGGTAATGGTGAACCCCAGTTTAGAGTGCGCCTTATCTGATTTCCAGGTCGCTTGTTGTGCAAACAGGGAGATGCTTAAAAAACTGATCGTGATAAGAGAAGCTAATTTTTTCATGGTTGTTTACTTTATGAAATGTTTATTGATTACAAGGTTTTGATGGTTGACAGGCATTCGGCTACAATGGGTTCATAACCGGCGGCCTCTACAATAGCGGCTACCTGCTGCACCGATTCTTTATCATCGCCTGCGATGAGCATTTCCGTTGAGAGGCCATTGTTGAATGCCGCTACTACTTTGGAAAAAGGCAGTAGTTGTTGTATTTCCTGTGCCTCGGAAAAAGGAAAATAATTACCGGTTTTATCATCAGAAAGACAAAGCACTGTCTTTTGTGTAGAGACCTCTTTTACTTTTTCTACCAGTTCGGGAAAAGCATTGCGTGAAATAGCCAGCACAATCATGTCGGCTTCCCAGCAGGCTTCTTTTTCACAAGCCACTTCTTCTATCTCTGCCTCGGGTATATTGGTTTTGATGTACCGGTACAAGCGGCTGTACTGGGTTGGATCGGAACCAGCCACCAGCAACCGATAACCGGCTTTCGCCAGTTCATTGGCAAGGGCCGTTCTTGTTTTTCCATTGACTCCTATGATCACTACCGTCTTCTTCACTATCGTTTCTTTAAGTAAAAAATCAACATGCTAAAATGTTTTCGATTCTCGCATGTTTACTTTAACAGATACAAAGTTAGTGCCAGCCCAATACACGACAGGTTGAGGCAGATCAATAAATAACATTGATCTATATCACGCTTTTAGCGATCTCGTTTATTTCTTTGTGGTCAATTGGCTGCGTATGCGGCTCAATGTTTCGCGGGTAATGCCGAGGAAAGAGGCAATCATGTGTTGCGGAACCCTTTGCAGGCAATCCGGGTAAGCGTTGATGAGATGGAGGTATTTTTCTTCTGCTGTCTCGCTCATGGCTCCTATCAGTCTTCGCTGTGTGGCGATGAGGTTATTCTGTAGCAGGATGCGGAAATAGCGTTCTAGCGCCGGTACTTTTTCCAGTAAGCTATCCCATGAAGTTTTGCTGATCAACAACAACTCACAGTCTTCCAGCGCTTCGATATTGTATTGTGAAGGTTCATTGGTGAAAAAACTATAGAGGTCTGCTATCCACCATCCTTCCAATGCAAATTGCAGGATATGTTCTCCGCCTTTGTTATCGATGGTGAAAGACCTGAGCAATCCTTTTTCAACGAAAGCGGTGTATTTGCAAATATCTCCTTCCTGCAGGAGATATTGTTTCTTTCTCATTTTCTTGGGTTGGAACAGGGTCTTGCAGATGTCCAGTTCCTCGTTGGTGAGTGGTATATGTTCGCGGATGCTACCTGCTAATCGTTCATACATGGATGCCGTACGGTTGTTTGCAAAGATAATCTGTAAGCTCCTTTCTCCCTCATTCGTCATCCTGAGCGAACGCAGTGAGTCGAAGGACCTGCTGCAGCTTTGAGGAGGTCCCTCGGCGCGCTACGCTTGCTCGGGATGACGGGGTGGGGTGTAATAAAACAAAAAAGCCCGTTACACTTTCGTGAACGGGCTTAATAAATATGGCAGCTACCTACTCTCCCAGCAAGGTGCAAGTACCATCGGCCATG